>NZ_CP096829.1:4383719-4696842 GCF_023272795.1 Flavobacterium humidisoli
ACCACTGCTTTGGCTGATATATTGATATCTTTAACCGGATCTTTTATTCTTTTATAAGCAATTGTACCATTATTAATCTGTAAGTCAGCAGAAACAATTGGCTTTTCTGAAAGGTCTTGCATATACCTTCCGCGTGCAAAAATCCTAAAATCAATATTACCGCTAATTGTCATCTCTTCACGCCACTTATCGTAGGCTGGAGGCACAAGGGATAGCATTTCTTCTAAGGTAGAGTTTTTAGACTGCATACGCAGATCAAAATCATAGCCGCCTTTTATAAATGCAAAATGGCCATTAAATGAGAACGGAAAATTTTTAATGCGGATAACATTACGCTCAAATTTAAACTTAAGTGCTTTAGCGTCTATGTAAGTGATTATTTCAGCATTGATCGGTTTGTTTCGCACATAATCAACACCGTTTAAGCTAAAATCGAATGATTTTATTTTTACATTCGAATCAAGATCAAATAAATCTGCACTTAAATCACCTTTGCCTTTATAGTTCAAATCCTGAACCTTAAATTTTAAAAGTGCACTTCTGTCATTGTATGATATGTTAGTTTGCTTTATAACAACCTTTTTAATATTAAATTCTGTCTTTGCTGTATCTACAGATTTAGAAGGCTTGACAATATTAAAATTGGCATTTCCTTTAGAATCTATTTCTAGATTTAAATCTGCTTCATCAAGATATACGGCATCTAAAACAATCTTTCCCTTCAATAAACTGTAAAAATTCAGACCTGCAGATACCCTTCCCGCCTTTACAACACTTGCTGCTTCAAACTGTTTCTTTTTGCTTAATACGCTGACATTTTTAGCATAAATGGTCAATGCCGGAAAATGCTTAAAAACAGAAAGTCCTATCTGATCAAAACGAACTTCGGCATCTAGTTTCTCATTAGCTATACTTTCTAATTTAGCTGTTATTTCGTCTTTGAACACATACGGAACAATTGTTAGCACAATTATTAAAAGTAGAAATAAGGTGGTAATACTAATTGCAGCTTTCTTTAGGAACTTCTTAGTCATTTTTTTGGGGTATCGTTTTAAGATTTTAAAAATATAGATTTAGCTGTCAAGAAAAAATCTTGATTGAGATATTAACTCAAAAATAACAATTAAAAATTTTATTGATTTCTCAGATAGGCTTTCAAAAGAACATTTTGTTAAATTAATTATGCCTCTTATCGGTCAAGTTTGCCAATCTCTTGCAACTGATGAGCAAAACTGTGAAATAAATAGGTCGAGAATTTAATATAAAAATGGAATAGTATTCTCTCAATTAATGAATGAAAGTATATTTTTTGAACCTATTTTTAATTAAATTTACGTAACAACTTCAATTACAACACCATGGAAATAAATTATACGGAATTAGTTTCCATCAAACACGTAAGTGTCCAAAGAATAGAAAACAACGGAACCGCATCGTTTTTAGATACACTTTCTGTTGAAGAACCTCTTGAAATAAGGCTTTCTTATGGTTCTAATTCAGAGAGAATCCTAAAGAATATTTCGGTTACCATGCGAACTCCGGGCAATGATATTGATCTCGCGATTGGTTTTCTGTTTACAGAAGGAATTATTACTTCTTTTGAAGATATTCAAGATGCTTCTGCAATAAAAATGAATTGTCTGTCACAAAAACAAAACATTGTTCAGGTCGATCTTAAAGAAGGTTTTACTCCAAATTTGATGCAGACAGATCGAAATTTCTACACTACTTCAAGTTGTGGGGTGTGCGGAAAAAGTTCGATTCAATCTATAAAAACGGTAAGCCCATTTGGAAATTTAATAAGACCGAAAATCCAGATTAATGCAACTGTTTTTTATCAATTACCCGAAAAATTAAGAATAGCTCAAAGCGATTTTGAATCTACTGGCGGTCTTCATGCATCAGGACTTTTTAATATTCAAGGCGATTTGATTCTTTTAACTGAAGATGTTGGAAGACATAATGCATTAGACAAATTGATTGGAAGATCTCTTGTAAATCAATCACTCCCATTAAATGAACATATTTTGCTTCTAAGCGGAAGAGCAAGTTTTGAGTTAATCCAAAAAGCGGCAATGGCAGGAATTTCTATCATTGCTTCTATTGGTGCTCCATCAAGTTTGGCCGTAGAACTTGCGGCAGAGTTTAATATTACACTTTTAGGATTTCTAAAAGAAAACCGATTGAATATATACAATTCATCGGAACAAACTGTAATCGTAACACAATAGCCATTAAACCAAACACAATGAAGAAAGATCAAAAACAAAATACAAATGATTTAACCAATAAATTACCTGAAGCCGAAAATCCATACCAACTTTCGAAACTTAAATTAACAAAAGTAGAAAAATGGGCTGCCGGCGTTCCTGCAGTTATGGCCGCGGTAAGCGATCTTATAGAAGATAAAACAGTGCTAAGAGGTGGCAAGGCTTTGTTTAAAATGAATCAAATGGGCGGTTTTGACTGTTCCAGCTGCGCATGGCCAGATCCTGATGATGATCGGTCTCCTTTGGGAGAATATTGTGAAAACGGAGCAAAAGCCTTGGCTGAAGAAGCTACAACTAAAAAAGTTGATGCTGCTTTCTTTAAAGAAAACTCTGTTTACAGTCTTTCAAAATTAGACGATTACCAAATTGGAAAAATGGGAAGATTGACCGAACCGATGTATTTACCTGTTAACGGCACACATTATCAGCCCATAAGTTGGAATGAGGCTTTTACAAAAATTGCTTCACATTTAAACGCACTTGAATCTCCAAATGAAGCTGCTTTTTATACATCGGGAAGAACGAGTAACGAGGCTTCCTTCCTTTATCAGCTTTTTGCAAAAGAATTCGGAACCAACAATATGCCGGATTGTTCTAATATGTGCCACGAAACCTCTGGGACCGCTTTGAAAACTACAATCGGAATTGGAAAAGGAACGGTTACTTTAGAAGATTTTTATGACACCGATGTGATTGTGATAATTGGACAAAATCCAGGAACGAATGCTCCGAGAATGCTGAGTGCTTTAGAAAAAGGCAAAAAAAATGGCGCAAAAATTATTGCAGTTAATCCCTTACCTGAGGCTGGCTTAATGGGATTCCATAATCCGCAGGCTATAAAAGGTATAATTGGATCAGGCGGAAAACTTACAGATCTTTTTCTTCCGATAAAAATAAATGGTGATATGGCACTTTTAAAAGCTATTGAACTTTTGCTAATTGAATTGGAAAAGAAAAACCCAGGAGAAGTTTTTGATCATGAATTCATCAAAGACAAAACAACGGGTTTTGAAAATTTTGAGAAGCAGTTTGAAAATTTAGACTTGGATCATCTTGCCTTTCTATCTGGAGTTCCAAAAGATTTAATTATCGAAGCTGCAGAAATACTGGCCTTCAAAAAAAGAATTATTGTTTGCTGGGGAATGGGACTTACTCAGCAGCCAAATGGTGTTGACATGATTCGAGAGATTGTCAATATTTTATTGATTAAAGGAAGCATAGGAAAACCCGGCGCAGGAGTCTGTCCTGTTCGCGGACATAGCAATGTGCAGGGAAACCGAACCATGCTTATTGATGAAAAACCTACAAATGAACAATTAGATCGTCTTCAAAATTATTTTGGATTTAACCCGCCGAGAAATCATGGTTATGATGTAGTTGGAACGATAAAAGCCATTCACGAAGAGAAAGTGAAATTTATGTTCTGTATGGGCGGTAATTTTCTTTCGGCGGCACCAGATACGAATTATACCGCAGAAGCATTTCGAAAACTGAAACTGCTGGTTTGTGTATCTACAAAACTCAACAGAGGTCATTTGATACACGGAAAAGAATCTCTTATACTTCCTACGCTTTCCCGAAGCGATATGGATATTGTAAATAACGAAGTCCAGATTATCAGTACAGAAAACTCTATGGGCGTGGTACAATCTTCTAAAGGGGTGCTTAAACCTATTTCGGATCAATTGATAAACGAAACTCAAATTGTCTGCCGAATGGCGATGACAGTTCTTGGAGAAAAATCAGTTATCAACTGGAAGCGTTATCACGACAGTTATGATGATGTAAGAGAAGCTATCGAAAATTGCATTCCAGGTTTTGAAAACTACAATAATAGAGTTCGCGAAAAAGGCGGTTTTTATTTACCTAATGCTCCACGTCATGGTCAATTTACTGCTAAAGAATCTGCCGATCGTGCGGCATTTACTTTGACTGAAATTCCGGATAATGAATTGGAAACAGATGAATACATGATGGCCACAACTCGCACGCATGACCAGTTTAACACTACTATCTATGGTATGGATGACCGCTATAGGGGAATAAAAAATGAACGACGTGTTATTTTCATGAATCAAAATGATATTGACAAAGCAGGATTTAAAGCGGGAGATAAAGTAGATTTATTTAATTATAATGATGGCATTGAAAGAATTGCCCCTTTATTCCTTATCGTCTCTTACCAAATTCCAGAGCGAAATACGGTCACTTATTTTCCTGAAACAAATGTTTTGGTTTCTGTAAATAATGTGGTGAAAGAAAGCAATATGCCAGCTTCTAAATACGTGAAAATAAAAGTAAAAAAACACGATCCTGCTATTTATGAAAAGATAAAGCACATGTAATTCTTCTCAAAAAGAAATATTTAGCTGAAGACTTTTAGGAGCATTTCTCTTAGATTAATAAAACAAAAATTAATTACTTAATCTAGGTTAATCGACTGCTCTACTCTTCCTACATAAATTTGTCAAAGAAATCTAAGTCTAATAAAATAAATAAAAGCTTAGAATTTAATAACAATACCAAAATTAGGATACTCTTAATTTTATTAATCTTAAAACCAAAAAAAATGAGTACAATTACAGTAAAAGACGGAACAGAAATTTATTATAAAGATTGGGGAAAAGGACAGCCTATCGTTTTTCACCACGGATGGCCTTTATCATCTGATGACTGGGATGCACAAATGATGTTTTTCTTAAAACAAGGATATAGAGTTATTGCTCATGACAGACGCGGACACGGTCGCTCTGGTCAAAGTTCAGAAGGGAACAACATGGAAACCTATGCTGCAGACATAGCAGAATTGACTACTGCACTTGACTTAAAAGATGCGATTCATATTGGCCACTCAACTGGCGGAGGCGAAGTAATTCGCTATGCAGCAAAATATGGAAAAGGACGTGTTTCAAAAGCAATTATTATTAGTGCTGTTACACCGATCATGATAAAAAATGAGGCAAATCCTGATGGTCTCCCGTTGTCTGTTTTTGACGAAATTAGAGAAGGAACCGGATTTAACAGAGCACAATATTTTTATGATTTCCCTATTCCTTTTTACGGATGGAACCGCGAAGGAAAAACAATTCAGGAAGGAATTAAGCACAACTGGTGGCGTCAGGGAATGATGGGTTCTGTACTGGCTCATTATGAAGGTATTAAAGCTTTCTCTGAATCTGATTTTACTGAAGATTTAAAAAGTTTAGATATACCAGTCTTAGTACTTCATGGAGAAGATGATCAAATCGTTCCATATAATCAGGCTCCTAAAGCTGCTGCTCTTTTGAAAAATGGAAAATTAATTTCTTATCCTGGATTTCCTCATGGCATGCCTACAACAGAGGCAGAAACCATCAATAAAGATATCTTAGAGTTTATTAAAAAATAAGAAACAGCAGGTAAAAACAAAAAACAGGAATAAAAGGCCATTAGATGTAATGTTTAATGGCCTTTTTTTTATAGTACAAATTCTGATCTTACGGTTAACTTCAAAAATTGATACCGTAAACCTAGCTCAAAGGTATCGTTTGATAAAGCTCTGCACTATTTATAAATTTACGTTTATTCAATGTAAGAAATCTAACTCCTAATGAGAGCCCTAAATTTGATGACTATATATTTTAACTATTCAAAATCTCTCAAATGCACTTTAAAATAGTAACGAGAACCCTTTAGTATATTTTATAAATAAATCGATTAAAACTAGGATTGCGATCAGAACAATAAAAACTAGCAAATATGTAATTGTCTGGGCTTTTCTATTAAATTCAAAAGTCGCAGGATTAATAAAATAATCAGCATAGACCGCCGAAGAAATCTTAATATGCGGACAAAATAAAACAGCGCCCTGCAGAAAATGGCCGATCAGCAGATATTTATTTTTAGGGATATAAGTCATTCCGTTGTCAGCTCTGGAAAAATGAATGGGAATCTGCTTACCGTCCTTAAATCCAAAAATATAACTCGGCGAATATTTTGTTCCTATCTTTCTATCGATATCACTTACATAGGCTTCTCTACTCTTTTCCAGATCCTTATATAGAACGCTTTCGACATTACCGTTATACTGGTGTTGGTGCATGCCGTAACGATCCACAGAAATTGAAATAACCTTGTTCTGTTTCTGACGCTTATAGTTCTTAAATAAAATCCAGATACCCCAAAGCAATAGAGGAAAATATATAAGGTCAAAGATTATCTCTCCCTCAGATAAAGGACTGTTATGCTCCAACTGCATACTCAAAGGTATTCCAATAAATAAAGAAAGCATTGCCAGGCACAAAAGTCCAAACATCGCATACATTAACAGAGTAGCTGAAATATGGCGTTCAGAAGATACTTTTGGGAAATTTTCTTTATTGTAAATCATTTAATAATAGTGTTAAAAACCTCAAACCCAAAAATTCTGTAATTTTTAAAATTAAAACCGAGCTGTGCTTTTTCTTATACTGTAAAAAATCACTTATGAATTACAGCGTACTATTTTCGCAACTTGAAACTGTTCATAAATTATCCGATAATTACGAAAATAAAAAAAAATACCATACGCCTTGCATTTAACCGCATGGAATATTTCTATGTCTAGTTTTAACTTTATATGCTGCTCTCTTATGCTATGCAAAAAATGAAAATTTTAGGAATGAATAAGATATTATATAACTCCACGGAAAAATTGTATAACTAAAAAGATTGCAGTGCACATTATTTTTGGCATATACAATTTATACAAAACGAAAATGAATTACATTATAAAAAAAGCATCAACAATCTTTCCGGCTGTAATATCAGTTTCCCAATCGGACACACAATCTGACATGAATTTCACAGATACAGCAATTCAACCTGATATACAAAATTCAAATCTTTTAAGCTATTTATACCATAAAAGTGAGGATGAACCGGACTTTGACTGTGAGTTTTTGCATGCAGCCCATGACCTAAACGAAAACGAAAGCATAATTGATCCAGAATCCGACGATGAGCTTTTGGATGAGTTTAATGATAATCAATGGGATGCAGATATCTACGATCCGTACGTAGAATCAACTTATTATTAAACAGAAGGGGTAAAAATAAAAAAAACGACAGATTAGGGAGGGAGAAATCTATTTGAAAGTATATTAAACAATTACCGCGCATATTCTGGCATTCCGTTTTTTTCTACTTATTTCCTTTAGAATTGACTCCTATTTTTATTTATGATCAGCTTTTAATTTTTATCTAGGATTTGTTCGATAATTATTTTTTGAATTTCTTCAGGCTTTTCCATAAATACAGAATGTCCAGCATCTTCAAACAGGAATATTTTCTCCTTTGGCGCTTTGAGATGCTTAAAATATTCTTCTGCAATGACATGGTTGGTCTGGAAATCTTTCTTCCCGATGAAAAAATGAATTGAACAATTAATTTTTGGAAGTACTTTCGGGAGATTTTGAGTTACGGCTTTATTCCAGCAGGACTGAAAGTGATATAAACCCTCAGCAACTCTGGATGTTTTTGAGCTATAGTTATACACAAATATGTAATTGTTTTTTATTTAAAGTTAATTAAAACATAATTAAAAATTATTTTCTAAGTTGCTATCATTTAATAGAGTACATTTGACCAAATTAAATATTTAATATGCAAGAAGGTACAGTAAAATTTTTCAATGAGGAAAAAGGATTTGGATTTATAACTCCTAATGATGGAGGAAACGAAATTTTTGTCCATGCCTCAGGTCTATCAGAAAACATCCGTGAAAACGATTCAGTTCGATATGACATCCAAGAAGGCCGTAAAGGTCCAAACGCAGTAAACGTAATCATAGCATAACATACTATAGTACTAGTTTATAAAGCACCTGTCCTAAAACAGGTGCTTTTTTATTTAAATTATTCCTAATTATCATTATGTGGTTCACAGGAATTTCATTTGTGACTGCAGCTCTTTTTTTCTTTCAACAGTTACCAGCAAACCTTTTTTAAGCATACGTCGCCATTGTGAAGGTGCTGTCCTGCTTTATTTCATCACTAAACTATTCCGAAATACTGCTCTTTTTAATATCCTCTATAATTTCATCCACATGTTTCTGATCCGTTGCCCAAGAAGTGATTAAACGTACTGCTGCCTTGCTCTCGTCAATCTCTTTCCAGACATAAAATGCAAACTTTTCATGTAGCGAGGCGATCACAGTTTTGGGCAAAATCGGAAAAATCTGGTTGGTACCAGATTGCGTTAAAAACTCATAACCAGCCTCTTTAATCGCTTCGGCAATCTGCACAGCATATTTATTGGCTTTTTCTGCCAGAACAAAATACAAATCTTCCTTAAAGAGCTCATAGAACTGGATTCCCAACACCCTTCCTTTTGCTAGAAGCGCACCGCGCTGCTTGAGGATATAATCAAATTCACTGCACACTTGTGAATTCTTAAATACAATAGCTTCACCAAAAAGAGCGCCGTTTTTTGTGCCTCCTACATAAAACACATCGGTAAGATTCGAAACATCAGATAAGGTAAGATCATTATCTGTAGCAGTAAGCGCATGGCCAAGCCTAGCACCATCCATAAAAAGAAATAAGTTAAGCGACCTGCATATCTCTGCAAGTTCTAAAAGCTCCGCCTTGTTATAAAAAGTTCCTATTTCTGTGGAATTGGAGATATAGACCATTTTGGGCTTAACCACATGAGGCCTCAGCTGATAAGAGTCAAAAGTATTCTGAATATCAGCGGCTGTTAATTTACCATTCTGTGTTGGAACTGAAATTACCTTATGGCCGGTGAGTTCGATTGCCCCAGTTTCATTGGCAAAAACATGTCCTGTTTCAGCACTGATGACAGCTTCATGGCTACGCAGTAAAGCAGATATTACAAGAAGGTTTGCTTGGGTTCCTCCAGAAACAAAATAAATAGACGCATCAGGATTATTCATTTTTTCTTTCAGGCATTCTTTAGCCTTTAAAGAATAATCATCATCCCCGTATCCATTCTGCTGGTCAAAATTATTCTCCACCAGACTTTTAAGAATATCTGGATGCGCCCCTTCAGAGTAATCATTTTTAAAACTGTACATAAAATAAAATTTAGAAGCGCAAAGCTAATGGATTTCTTTTCCTGTAAGCGACTAAATAATTTATTTCTTGCACCAAATCTACTTTCCGATGCAGAAATTAACTTTCCTTATTTAATAAGGCTTAAGCAATGTCGAGGTACAAATAAGGTACAAATTTTACAAAACATAATCTTACAAAAGACATCGTTTGTCATGTGTCCGATAATTTGGAAAAATATCTAGCTTTTCAGAGAACATTTTAATCTAGCAGTTGAAGCAAATATAAAAAGAAAAAGTAAAAACAATCTCAATCTTGAGCGTTAATATCCAGCCTTAAAAGAAAACAAAAGCAAATGCCATTTTTAGCTTCCCAATTTTCCCATTAAAAAACAAGTGGAAACACGCAGATTTGAAATAAATAATAGCTTTAGATCTATTGCTCGAATGGCGAGACATTCTCTTGGGATAGATCCATATGCAGTAGCTATTTAACCAGTACGCTTTTATATTTGTCAATATTTTTCAAAACGATCCCCGTGCCTCTTACCACTGCACGCAGGGGATCTTCTGCAATATAGACCGGCAGGTCTGTTTTCTGGGAAATTCTTTTATCAAGACCGCGCAGCATTGCTCCTCCGCCTGCAAGATACAGTCCTGTGTTATAAATATCTGCTGCCAGCTCAGGAGGCGTCACTGAAAGCGTTACCATAATGGCATCTTCAATCCGCAGTATTGATTTGTCTAAAGCTCTTGCAATTTCTCTTGAAGTGATCTGCACCTCTTTGGGCTTTCCGGTAAGCAGATCCCTTCCGCGCACCATCATATCAGCTGGAGCATCTTCAAGCGCTTCAATTGCTGCGCCCACTTCTATTTTTATCTGCTCTGCGGTGGCTTCACCTATATAGAGATTATGATGCGTTCGCATATAATAGAGTATATCTCCGGTAAAAACATCTCCCGCAATTTTTATGGATTTATCGCAGATGATTCCTCCAAGCGCAACTACAGCAATTTCTGTAGTGCCTCCGCCGATATCCACAATGATGTTCCCCTTGGGCTGCATGACATCGAGACCCATTCCTATAGCCGCCGCCATCGGCTCATGAATTAAGAAGACTTCTTTGCCGTTCACCCTTTCGCAAGACTCTTTTACGGCTCTCATTTCAACTTCCGTAATGCCGCTTGGAATACAGACCACCATACGCAGTGCGGGCTTAAAAAGATTTTTCTTTATCTCAGGTATATTACTGATAAACCAGCTGATCATTTTTTCCGAAGCATCGAAATCCGCAATGACCCCATCCTTAAGCGGCCGGATAGTTTTAATATTCTCGTGGGTCTTGCCCTGCATTAAACTGGCTTCCTTACCCACAGCAATTATTTTTCCGTTCCTGATATCTCTTGCCACTATTGAAGGACTGTCTACGACAATCTTTCCTCCGTGAATTATTAAAGTGTTGGCAGTTCCCAAATCCATAGCGATTTCCACTATCATAAAATCAAATAAACCCATAAGCATCGTTTTATTAAAAAACGATGCTATGGGAATTTTATTCTCTTTTATCTGAAAATGAAATGGCTGGAATCATATATAAATCCAATCAAAACAATGCTAACATACTGATTAAAAAACATTAAAAACCAAACAATTAATCTTTTACTTGAAATCGAATTTTAACACAGTTGGCTGACCAGACATTTTCCACTAGAGCTTCCCTGCCTTTGGATCGTATTTCATCCAAAAGCCTTTTAAGCCCTGAAAGTATTAGGCTTGCCAGCATACAGATCAGCGTCCAGCTCATAGGGCAAATTAATATTCGCAAATATCACTGCACATTTAAACCAAGTGCATCAATATTCTTTTCTCCTTCAAATATGGAATTAAAATTCCTAGGCAGAAAAACAGCACATCCCATATAATTATCCCGCCTGATGCTATTGGCTAGCTTGCCGATTTGGGAAAATTAAACTTTTCTCAAGCTTCTTTCCTGCAAAAACAGGGTAAACACCTATTGATTGCACCTTTTTTATTCTTAAACTTGCAGCGCTTAAAAAAACTATTTTCATTATTGCTAACTGCAGTGCATCAAACTGAGGCTTACCGCTCGCATTTTTGAAATGCATTGCCGTTCCGTTTTCAATAGTAAAATATTCAGCAAGAGTCTCTAATGCAATTTAACTTATGCCAGCCTATGACAAACTTATACTTTTCACTTCAGATCGGGTTATTTTTCTTTTGCCGCATAACGACTTAAGCATGGCCAGAATTCTTTATTCCGCTTCTTCGGAATACTTTTTTTACATATTACATATCCCATGCCATTTCAAATTCTGGTGCAGATTCTATGCCTGAATCAGACTTTTAAATCTTTAGAATCAAAAACTATGAAAAAAAAACTACTCCTTTTAATCTTTCTATTTGCAATAACAGCATTACTGCACACCAGCAATGCTTCGCCGCTTCCCTCTTCTGGCGCTCCGCTGCCGTCTTCTGCAAGACAGTCCGGCGGCCTATTGCCCTATGCTCTAACTCCCAGCGCCGAAGGCATCCTCTATGTTAGAAAAGGCGCTGCAGGCAATGGAAGCAGCTGGGCCAATGCGGCGGGAGAATTAGCCGATGCGCTGCAGCAAGCGGCGGGGAACGATGCCATTAAGCAGATTTGGGCCGCAGGGGGGACCTATTATCCCAAATATGCCGCCGATTTCGCCAGCACCGATAGCAGGGATAAGTCTTTTGTGCTGGTAAAGGATGTCCAGCTTTATGGCGGCTTTGCCGGAACAGAAACAGAATTAGCAGAACGCAACCTTGGACTGGATGCCAATAAGACGATCTTGAGCGGTGATCTTGGCACAGCGGACGACTACACTGATAATTGCTATCACGTGGTAATAGCCTCCGGCGATATGGGCAGTGCGGCACTGGACGGATTTACCATTATGAAAGGATGTTCCGCCACAGGATCCGAAACAAATCGCTTAGCTGTCAACGGCAATAACATCATGCGAATTGCGGGCGGCGGCATCATATTTTACAGCGCATCTCCTGCAGTGACAAATGTTGTTATCTGCGGCAACCAGGCGATCGCAGGAGCAGGCATCTACTTTTACAGCAGCAGTTCGCGTCTGACCAACTGTTTAATCACCGGCAATAATGCCAATGTTTCCGGAAACGGCAATGGAGGGGGATCATTTGCCTACTCCTCTTCGCCTGTATTTGTCAATTCAGTTCTTGCCGGCAATAATGCCGCAGGCTGGGGAGGCGCCTTTGTGGTGTCCAGCTCAACTTTCACTTTTTATAACAGCATCATCTACGGCAATGGAACTTCTCAGGCCGCATGGATTATCTCAGGCTCTTACAGCATGCAGTACAGCATGCTGCAGGGAGCTGCAGAAAACACTGCAAACCACAATCCTGCTTCGACAGATCCGCTCTTCATAAATTCAATCCCATACAGTCTTGCGCCTTTTACGTCTGGCAATTACGCTTTAGCGTTTAACAGTCCCCTTATAAATAAGGGATCAAACAGCCTTTACAGCGATCTTGACTCCGCTGTTAGAGATCTCGTCGGAAATCCCAGAGTGTCTGATTATTCCGGTTCAGGCATTATCGATATGGGGGCCTATGAATATCAGGAACTGCCCCTTAGCGTTTCTCCCGGCCTGCAGGCTAATATCACCTGCAATGGCGGAAATAATGCATCGGCATCAGTAGCTGTAGCGGGCGGAACCAAACCCTATGCGTACAGCTGGGACACCACACCGGTGCAGACTTCCCAGACAGCATCCGGCCTCAAAGCCGGAACCTATACCGTTACTGTGACAGATGCTCGCCATACTGCACTGACACAGTCCTTCACCATAACCGAACCTCCAGTCCTAGCCGTAACGCCAAGCCAGACCGATGTCAGCTGCAATGGAGGAAATAACGGTTCTGCCACAGTAACCGTCTCAGGAGGAAGCGGAGCGTACGCCTACAGCTGGAACACCACTCCGGTGCAGACCGCTGCGACAGCATCCGGCCTGAAAGCCGGAACCTATGCCGTTACCATAACAGATGCCAATAGCTGCTCGACAATCCAGCCGTTCACCATCACAGAACCTCCAGTCCTAGCCGTAACGCCAAGCCAGACCGATGTCAGCTGCAATGGAGGAAATAACGGTTCTGCCACAGTAACCGTCTCAGGAGGAACTGGAGCATACGCCTACAGTTGGAACACCACTCCGGTGCAGACCGCTGCGACAGCATCCGGCCTGAAAGCCGGAACCTATGCCGTTACCATAACAGATGCCAATAGCTGCTCGACACTCCATCCGTTCACCATCACAGAACCTCCAGTCCTAGCCATAACGCCAAGCCAGACCGATGTCAGCTGCAATGGAGGAAATAACGGTTCTGCCACAGTAACCGTCTCAGGAGGAACTGGAGCGTACTCCTACAGCTGGAACACCACTCCGGTGCAGACCGCCGCGACGGCATCCGGCCTGAAAGCCGGAACCTATGCCGTTACCATAACAGATGCCAATAGCTGCTCGACAGTCCAGCCGTTCACCATCACAGAACCTCCAGTCCTAGCCATAACGCCAAGCCAGACCGATGTCAGCTGCAATGGAGGAAATAACGGTTCTGCCACAGTAAGCGTAACAGGAGGAACTGGAACTTATACCTATGCATGGGACACAGCACCTTCTCAATCAACAGCCGCCGCAACTGGACTTTCTGCTGGAACTTACACTGTAACTGTTAAAGACAGTAATCTATGCATCAAAACACAAAGTTTTACCATAGCAGAACCTGATGCACTTACGCCATCAGTATCTCAAACAGATGTTTCTTGTAATGGTGGTTCAAACGGATCTGCAACTGTAAGCGTTACAGGAGGAACAGGCACCTATAGCTACCAATGGTCTCCTTCTGGCGGAACTAACGCAACTGCCAGCGGATTATCGGCGGGAACCTATACTGTTCTTATAAAAGATAGTAATTTATGTGAAACAACAGCAAGTGTAACTATTGGTGAACCTGCTGTACTTACAGCAACAATAGAAAAAACAGATGTTTTATGTAATCAGGCAAATAATGGTACTGCGACTGTAATTCCTTCTGGAGGAACTGGAACTTATACCTACTCTTGGTCACCATCGGGAGGAACTGCAGCAACAGCAACTGGATTAGCTCCTGACACTTACACTGTCACAGTAACCGATTCAAATGGATGTTTTATAACTGAGTCTGTACAAATTACAGAGCCTACCACTCTTTCAGCTACAGACACACAAACAAACGTATCTTGCAACGGCGGCAACGATGGTATGGCTTCTGTAATTGCAAGTGGCGGAACAGGCAATTACAGCTATATATGGGCTCCTTTTGGTGGAACTGCTGCAACAGCAACTGGTCTTACAGCGGGAACTTATACGGTAACCATTACAGACGAAAACTCATGTTCTGTTACAAATACAATTGTAATTACAGAACCAGATGCTTTAAATTTAACAGCGACTCTCTCAGAAGTTTCATGCTATAATGGAAATAACGGGTCGGCTACAGTAAACGTAACTGGCGGTACAGGATCTTACTCCTACTCTTGGTCTCCATCAGGAGGAACTGCTGCAACAGCAACTGGTCTTACTGCTGGAACTTATACTGTAACGGTAACAGATGGCAATTCTTGCAGTGCTTCATTAACTGTAGAAATATTGCAGCCAGCAAATCCTGTTACTTTAAATACTGCTGTTATTTCAGAAATAACAGTAACTGGCGCTTCTCTATCTGGAACTGCATCTTCTAACGGAATAAATACAGATAGCGGATCTTGTTTAACAGAAGTTGGTTTTGTATATGCACAGCATGCAAACCCTACTACAGCAGATACTAAAATAAATATTTCTGCCGCATTAGGAACATTTACAAATTCTTTATCTGGACTTAGAGGAAATAGAACTTATTATGTTAGAACTTATGCAATAAATAGTAATGGTTTTGTTAATTATGGAAACGAAGTTAGTTTCACGACTCAAAAATATACTCTTACTATAACTGCAGCAGCGGGACATGCAAAAGTATACGGTACAGAAGATCCTTTATTTAATTATACCCCTCTAGGTTTTGCTAACGGAGACACACCTTCAATAATTACAGGTCTGCTTTCTAGAGATGCTGGCGAAAATGTTGGAAAATACAATATTAAGCTAGGATCAATTAGTGCTGGCGCAGATTATGCAATTGACTTTACTGGTGCTGAATTTGAAATTACTAAAGCTGACCAAACCATCACTTGGAACCAAACTTTAGAATTTGGCTGTGCAGATTCTAATAACGTGACTTTAACTGCGACAGCAGACAGCGGATTGCCAATTTCGTACACTATTGCAAATCCTGCATTAGGAACAATTTCTGGATCAGCATTAAACATCACGGGATCAGGAAGCTCAACAATTACAGCTGTACAAAACGGTGACCAGAATCACAATGCTGCTGCATCCGTAGTTAAACCAATAGAAGTAAGCCATTCTGGACTTGTAACACAACAGTGGGCAAATGTGCTATTCTTTGATAATAAATCTAACAATTACGCAGCATGGCAATGGTACAAAAACGGAGCAGCTGTTTCTGGCGCCACTCGTCAGTATTATAGCGAGGTTCAGCCTTTAAACGGCACTTATTATGTAATTGCAAAAGACAAAAACGGAAATTCAATTAAATCTTGTCCAATTGAGACGACTGGAACAGTTTTTACCAAAAAGATAAAAATCTATCCAAACCCAGTTAAACCTGGAGCTGAATTTACTTTAGAGTGTGATTTTAGCGATTCTCAATTAAATGGATCTGAGGTGGTTATTTATGACATTACAGGAAAATTAGTTCAGACTATTTCAAATGTAAAAGCCAAAAATGAAATCATCGCACCATCGCAGGCAGCCTTATATGTTGTCGTTCTTAAATTGGCTAATGGCCAGTTAAAAACAATCAACTTATTGGTGAAATAAAAATGAGATTTAATTTAAAAATGCAAGCAATGAAAATTAAAACCGCAATAGCCATACTATTACTGTGCAGTGTTACTGTAAAAGCACAGGAAATTAATGTCAAGATTAATGGAGGGCCATCAGGAATTCTCTATGATAGCACTCTTGGAGACGGAAAACTCAAATTTGGCGGAGGAATAGGTGTCGGTTACACCTATTTCTTCAGCAGCCACTGGGGAATTTCGACAGGAATTGATGCAATGTACAATCAGAACAGTTTTGAACTCAACAACGGAACAACGATTTCGACTTACGAAGTTGATGACCAGACTTCTGCATTTGAGTATCAGGTAACGCCGACAAACTATAAAGAAGAACAGCATTTCATTTCTGTTGCAGTACCGCTTATGATGCAATACAGAACATCAATTGCTCCTCAGACGCAACTTTATTTTGGCTTTGGAGGAAAAATTCTGTTTCCAGCTATCGACATCCTTTTCGAATTTCCAGTCCAAAAATCTAGTCCAAAAGTGTTTCCATTTGCTGTACCAGTTCTATTAGAGGTTATTCCTTCTCCTGAATTAACTGCTCCAAAAGTCAATCCTGTCCAAATAGTACCATCAGCTTTATTGGCCGCATCGATACGTAAGTTACCAGTCAATTCACCATTTCCTACAACAGACAATTCTTTACCAGGAGTTGTTGTACCAATTCCCAACCTACCTCTTTGAACATCAAAACTAGCTACAGTAGTTTTAGTTCCAGAAGCCACTCCATATATATCTAGTCTATTACTACCAGCTGCGGATGGACTGATAAATTCAAGACCTCCACCCCACGTATTTTCTGCACCGGCTTCCCAAAAACTAATTTTACCTTGTGCATTAGCATCTGTATTTCCATCACCATTACTTAAAAAATTTAATGTTGGCGTCACTGATCCACTGATCAATTGGTTACCCCCAACAACATTTAATCTGTAATTTGAGGCAGCAGTCGTTCCTATACCAACATTACCCATTTGGTAAATATTTTGTGTATTAGAAGTAGCTTCAGTTGTTGTACCAGCAACACGCCATGGCTCTGAAAGTGCAACAGTATTCGGTGCCCAATTTGTTCCATTCCAAGTCAAAACCTGATTTGAAGTAGGAGCATTAGTGCTTATTGGTCTTCCTTGCAATTGATTTGCATTCCACATTGCAGTTGTATTTTGTGCAGAAATTACACGATTTGTATTATCTACTACAATACCTGTACCTGCTGTATATACTGGTGCTGGATTACCCGGATCACCTTTAGCTCCTGCAGGACCTGTAGCTCCAACATCTCCTTTATCTCCCTTATCACCTTTAAGTCCAGCAATTCCTTGTGGACCTGCAGGTCCAGTTAATCCTGTCAATCCAATTGGCCCCTGAGGTCCTGTTGCACCTGCGTCTCCTTTATCACCTTTTACTCCAGCAATTCCTTGTGGACCTGTTAGACCAATATCTCCTTTTGGGCCTGTAGCTCCTGTTAATCCGATTGGACCCTGAGGTCCTGTTGCACCTGCGTCTCCTTTATCACCTTTTACTCCAGCAATTCCTTGTGGACCTGTTAGACCAATATCTCCTTTTGGGCCTGTAGCTCCTGTTAATCCGATTGGACCCTGAGATCCCGTTGCTCCAGTTGCACCTTTTAACCCCTCTAACTGAGCTGGAGTGAAATCGCCATATGTAAAATCTTTTCCATCTGCACCGTTTGTTCCGGCAATACCTTGAATACCTTGTGCTCCAGTTTCTCCTTTTAACCCCTCTAATTGAGCTGGAGTGAAATCGCCGTATGTGAAATCTTTTCCATCTGCACCATTTGTTCCGGCAACACCTTGGATACCTTGCGGACCTCTCAACCCTTCTAACTGAGCTGGAGTGAAATCGCCATATGTGAAATCTTTTCCATCTGCACCGTTTGTTCCGGCAATACCTTGAATACCTTGTGCTCCAGTTTCTCCTTTTAACCCCTCTAATTGAGCTGGAGTGAAATCGCCGTATGTGAAATCTTTTCCATCTGCACCATTTGTTCCGGCAACACCTTGGATACCTTGCGGACCTCTCAACCCTTCTAACTGAGCTGGAGTGAAATCGCCATATGTGAAATCTTTTCCATCTGCACCGTTTGTTCCGGCAACACCTTGGATACCTTGCGGACCTCTCAACCCTTCTAACTGAGCTGGTGTGAAATCGCCATATGTAAAATCTTTTCCATCTGCACCGTTTGTTCCGGCAACACCTTGGATACCTTGTGCTCCAGTTTCTCCTTTTAACCCCTCTAATTGAGCTGGAGTGAAATCGCCGTATGTGAAATCTTTTCCATCTGCACCATTTGTTCCGGCAACACCTTGGATACCTTGCGGACCTCTCAACCCTTCTAACTGAGCTGGAGTGAAATCGCCATATGTAAAATCTTTTCCATCTGCACCATTTGTTCCGGCAACACCTTGGATACCTTGCAGACCTCTCAACCCTTCTAACTGAGCTGGAGTGAAATCGCCATATGTAAAATCTTTTCCATCTGCACCGTTTGTTCCGGCAACACCTTGGATACCTTGCGGACCTCTCAACCCTTCTAACTGAGCTGGTGTGAAATCGCCATATGTAAAATCTTTTCCATCTGCACCGTTTGTTCCGGCAACACCTTGGATACCTTGCGGACCTCTCAACCCTTCTAACTGAGCTGGTGTGAAATCACTGTATGTAAAATCTTTACCATCAACTCCGCTTGTTCCATTTGTTCCTGCTAATCCAGTGTCACCTTTTAAGCTTGCAACAAAATCATTGGCATCTTTTCCATCATTGCCCGGAAGCTCTTTCCAGATTTCGAATGCTGATTTTCCATCAACCCCGTTTGTTCCGTTTGCTCCAGCAATTCCAGCATCTCCTTTTAAGCTTGCAACAAAATCATTGGCATCTTTGCCGTCATTGCCCGGAAGCTCTTTCCAGATTTCGAATGCTGATTTTCCATCAACCCCGTTTGTTCCGTTTGTTCCAGCAATTCCAGCATCTCCTTTTAAGCTTGCAACAAAATCATTGGCATCTTTGCCGTCATTGCCCGGAAGCTCTTTCCAGATTTCGAATGCTGATTTCCCATCAGCCCCGTTTGTTCCGTTTGCTCCAGCAATTCCAGCATCTCCTTTTAAGCTTGCAACAAAATCGTTGGCATCTTTGCCGTCATTGCCCGGAAGCTCTTTCCAGATTTCGAATGCTGATTTCCCATCAGCCCCGTTTGTTCCGTTTGCTCCAGCAATTCCAGCATCACCTTTTAAGCTTGCAACAAAATCATTGGCATCTTTGCCGTCATTGCCCGGAAGCTCTTTCCAGATTTCGAATGCTGATTTTCCATCAGCCCCGTTTGTTCCATTTGTTCCAGCAATTCCAGCATCTCCTTTTAAGCTTGCAACAAAATCGTTGGCATCTTTTCCGTCATTGCCTGGAAGCTCTTTCCAGATTTCGAATGCTGATTTCCCATCAGCCCCGTTTGTTCCGTTTGCTCCAGCAATTCCAGCATCTCCTTTTAAGCTTGCAACAAAATCATTGGCATCTTTGCCGTCATTGCCCGGAAGCTCTTTCCAGATTTCGAATGCTGATTTTCCATCAGCCCCGTTTGTTCCGTTTGCTCCAGCAATTCCAGCATCACCTTTTAAGCTTGCAACAAAATCATTGGCATCTTTGCCATCATTGCCCGGAAGCTCTTTCCAGATTTCGAATGCTGATTTTCCATCAGCCCCGTTTGTTCCGTTTGTTCCAGCAATTCCAGCATCTCCTTTTAAGCTTGCAACAAAATCATTGGCATCTTTGCCGTCATTGCCCGGAAGCTCTTTCCAGATTTCGAATGCTGATTTCCCATCAGCCCCGTTTGTTCCGTTTGCTCCAGCAATTCCAGCATCTCCTTTTAAGCTTGCAACAAAATCGTTGGCATCTTTGCCGTCATTGCCCGGAAGCTCTTTCCAGATTTCGAATGCTGATTTCCCATCAGCCCCGTTTGTTCCGTTTGCTCCAGCAATTCCAGCATCACCTTTTAAGCTTGCAACAAAATCATTGGCATCTTTGCCATCATTGCCCGGAAGCTCTTTCCAGATTTCGAATGCTGATTTCCCATCAGCCCCGTTTGTTCCGTTTGTTCCAGCAATTCCAGCATCTCCTTTTAAGCTTGCAACAAAATCATTGGCATCTTTGCCGTCATTGCCCGGAAGCTCTTTCCAGATTTCGAATGCTGATTTCCCATCAGCCCCGTTTGTTCCGTTTGCTCCAGCAATTCCAACATCTCCTTTTAAGCTTGCAACAAAATCGTTGGCATCTTTGCCGTCATTGCCCGGAAGCTCTTTCCAGATTTCGAATGCTGATTTCCCATCAGCCCCGTTTGTTCCGTTTGCTCCAGCAATTCCAGCATCACCTTTTAAGCTTGCAACAAAATCATTGGCATCTTTGCCATCATTGCCCGGAAGCTCTTTCCAGATTTCGAATGCTGATTTTCCATCAGCCCCGTTTGTTCCATTTGTTCCAGCAATTCCAGCATCTCCTTTTAAGCTTGCAACAAAATCGTTGGCATCTTTTCCGTCATTGCCCGGAAGCTCTTTCCAGGTTTCGAATGCTGATTTCCCATCAGCCCCGTTTGTTCCGTTTGCTCCAGCAATTCCAGCATCACCTTTTAAACTTGCAACAAAATCATTGGCATCTTTGCCATCATTGCCCGGAAGCTCTTTCCAGATTTCGAATGCTGATTTTCCATCAAATCCGTTTGTACCCGCAATACCTTCGATACCTTGCGGACCTCTCAAGCCTTCTAACTGAGATGGCGTGAAATCGCCGTATGTGAAATCTTTTCCATCTGCACCGTTAGTTCCGGCAATACCTTGGATACCTTGCGGACCTCTCAAGCCTTCTAACTGAGATGGTGTGAAATCGCCGTATGTGAAATCTTTTCCATCAACTCCGTTTATCCCAGCTGCTCCGGTTTCACCTTTTAGGCTCGCAACAAAATCATTGGCATCTTTGCCATCATTGCCAGGAAGCTCTTTCCAGATTTCGAATGCTGATTTTCCATCAACCCCGTTTGTTCCAGCAATTCCAGCATCTCCTTTTAAGCTTGCAACAAAATCGTTGGCATCTTTTCCGTCATTGCCCGGAAGCTCCTTCCAGATTTCGAATGCTGATTTCCCATCAGCCCCGTTTGTTCCGTTTGTTCCAGCAATTCCAGCATCTCCTTTTAAGCTTGCAACAAAATCATTGGCATCTTTGCCGTGATTGCCCGGAAGCTCCTTCCAGATTTCGAATGCTGATTTTCCATCAACCCCGTTTGTTCCAGCAATTCCAGCATCTCCTTTTAAGCTTGCAACAAAATCGTTGGCATCTTTTCCGTCATTGCCCGGAAGCTCCTTCCAGATTTCGAATGCTGATTTCCCATCAACCCCGTTTGTTCCTGCAATTCCTGCATCTCCTTTTAAGCTTGCAACAAAATCATTGGCATCTTTGCCGTGATTGCCCGGAAGCTCCTTCCAGATTTCGAATGCTGATTTTCCATCAACCCCGTTTGTTCCAGCAATTCCAGCATCTCCTTTTAAGCTTGCAACAAAATCGTTGGCATCTTTTCCGTCATTGCCCGGAAGCTCCTTCCAGATTTCGAATGCTGATTTCCCATCAACCCCGTTTGTTCCGTTTGTTCCGTTTGTTCCGGCAATTCCAGCATCTCCTTTTAAGCTCGCAACAAAATCATTGGCATCTTTTCCGTCATTGCCTGGAAGCTCCTTCCAGATTTCAAATGCTGATTTTCCATCAAATCCGTTTGTACCCGCAATACCTTCGATACCTTGCGGACCTCTCAAACCTTCTAACTGAGATGGTGTGAAATCGCCGTATGTGAAATCTTTTCCATCAACTCCGTTTGTCCCAGCTGCTCCGGTTTCACCTTTTAGGCTCGCAACAAAATCATTGGCATCTTTGCCATCATTGCCAGGAAGCTCTTTCCAGATTTCGAATGCTGATTTTCCATCAACCCCGTTTGTTCCAGCAATTCCAGCATCTCCTTTTAAGCTTGCAACAAAATCGTTGGCATCTTTTCCGTCATTGCCCGGAAGCTCCTTCCAGATTTCGAATGCTGATTTCCCATCAACCCCGTTTGTTCCTGCAATTCCTGCATCTCCTTTTAAGCTTGCAACAAAATCATTGGCATCTTTGCCGTCATTGCCTGGAAGCTCCTTCCATATTTCGAATGCTGATTTCCCATCAACCCCGTTTGTTCCGTTTGTTCCAGCAATTCCAGCATCTCCTTTTAAGCTTGCAACAAAATCGTTGGCATCTTTTCCGTCATTGCCAGGAAGCTCTTTCCAGATTTCAAATGCTGATTTTCCATCTTTTCCTGCGTTACCATTACCACCATCGATAGGAGTCCATGATCCATCAGGATACTGAACATAAACAGTATTAGTTATTTTATCTCTATAAATTATTACATTTTCTCCTGGATAACCAGCATCTCCTCTAGCTCCAGGAATACCATTTCCAATTAAAGTTGTCGAATTACCTGTTATTTCATCTGAAGTAGACATTCTACGCCAACTATTAATATACCAATAGTAGTATCCGGGTTTAACATCTGCAATAGTTTCAGTATTAAAAACTAACAAACTATTCTCATAACCGTTTTTACCATTAATAATTGTTTCCTTGTCAGTAGAACCTTTTAATTTTACTCTTGGAATTAAAATACCTTTATTATCGGCAAAAACTTCAAGTTGAGTTGAAGGATTTGTTTCCAATTTTCCAACAACAACTTGAGAATATGCAGAATAAGCACCTAAAACGAAAAATAAAGGGAGTAATCTGTTTTTCATAACATTTTTATTTAATTATTTCTAAGAATAAATCAATTGTTCATGGAAGAGTTGAATATTTCTTGTATTGTAGAAATCAAAACTTTAATCCTATCATCTTAATTATTCTTAAACTCTCTAATACTTAAAGACTTAACTAACAACCTTCTAAGCGGGTGCAAAATTCTTAAGATAAATACTTAACAACTGCGCGCAAAAGATTTTAAACCAACATATTTTGTTATTCCATTTAATTATAGCGGAAAAGAAAGTACTTAAACATCTATTTAAGCAGCCCTTAAAACAGATAAAACGTTCTAATTAATTATTTAAGGAATTATTATCTTTTTTTTAAAATTGAGGAAAAGAAAAAAATAGACTCCAGACTTATTAATTAAATATGCAGAAAAGTTCCCTATAGAGAAATGAAATAGAATTGAGAAGATTTGATGCTTTTACAAAACAGAGAACTGGTTCTGTCGCATCTGCGAGAATCAAATATAAGATTCGTTTGTTACGGTCTGTTATGAAAACATAGAATGGATATGCAAACCAAAACTGGAGAAAAAGTTAAGCTACATTTTTATAATTAGTTAGTTTATTAAATTCTTCAATGGTTTTATAGTTTAAAGCCGAATGCCTTCTTTTTTTATTATACCAAATTTCGACGAATTAAAAAATTGGATATGCAAACATATACTGGAGAATAAGAAAAGAATATCATAATAAGTTGAAATCTAGTTTTTATCTGCTTACTAAAACATTTTGCATTGGCAAAGAATTCCCATAAACCATAAAATATAAATTTATAACAGAACGAAATCATAACATCTATAATTACTCAAAAGCCCTTATAACAATGCTTTAATGAGAAGTTCAAAACGTATCAAATGACAAAAAAATATCGGTTTTCGATCTCCGAAGTTCTTAAAATTTACATTTGAAATTTGCTGTTTCTTCTGTTTTTAACCTATCTTTGGTTAAATAAATTGACTAAAATTTCGAGGTACACTTTTCTTTCTGTACCAGCTCTTAAATAGCATATGAAACCAGTATTTACTGGGGTTTTAATACATCAAGCAGAAACCTCTTTCTCTGCATAGCATAGTTCATAAAACTATCCCACTCCAGCCAGCCTTACCTTTACCGGCCAAAATCAAACTAAAAAAAGTCTCCCATAATTATAAACAGCCAAAACTAACTAACTAACTAACTAACTAACTAACTAACTAACTAACTAACTAACTAACTAACTAACTAACTAACTAACTAACTAACTAACTAACTAACTAACTAACTAACTAACTAACTAACTAACTAACTAAACATGACAGGAGATAGAACTAAATAATCAATGCCTACCGCTTAAGCTTATCAACAGCCAGCCATTTACGTATCTCAATACCCCATTGTCAATAGACATAAAGCACCTATTTCGTTGACTTTACTATGATCGGAAGTATCTGTCCCTCTAGCAGCTTCGTTAATACAATCTTTTAATTGAGACGCTTCTTTTAGCTCTGTCAGCGGTAATTGGCAAAGTATTCCATTGTGGTTTTTAAACAGATTTAGTTTTTGCTATCTCAAGTATCTCAACATATTAATCTTCTTTTAAGGTTTTAAAATCAGATCAGACAGTGCGATCAGTTCATTTTGCGTGCTTTGATCGGCTTGATTTGAGAGTAAGACAACACCCGAATTTAAATCAGGATAAAATATCATATAACTGCTAAACCCTAAACTGCCGCCTGTATGTGAGATGCTTCTGATATTATTAGTTTTTTTTACTTTCCAGTTAAGTGCAATTGCATTGTCTTCAATATTTCCAAAAGTCGGCACGTGGCTTAGCTTTACAGCAGCATCTTTTTCATTCATCTGAAATGCCATATATTTTAGCATGTCTGAAATTGAAGATGCTACACTTGCAGCTACTTGTAAATCTTCCCAATCAATAATGGGCATAATTCGTCCTTTAATATCGTAGCCTTTGGCCATTTTTATTGGTATTTTTCCAGATTTTAGTAATGACGTATTTTTCATTTTAAGCGGGTTTATGAAATACATTTCCAAAAGTTTTTCATAGGATTTATTATAAACGCTTTCCATAATATAGCCAAGCAATTGGGCAGCTGTATTGCAATGGCGTGAAACTGTTCCTGGCGTTGCCTGCAATTTTACATTATGCAGATCCCTATAAAAATCCTGCCTGGTGTATTTTTTGTGGACAGAATCTAAAATATGAGGAATATCATCAGGATTTGCTTTTCCAAAGAGATCTTTATCTGGCATCCAATTAGGCAATCCGGACGTGAGATTAGCAAGATTGAGCAGGGTTATAGGTTTTCCATTACTCCCCAAATTAGGATATTCTTCCTTAAGATATTTGCGTACATCATCATTGAGATTTACTTTATTTTCTAGAACAGCTCTGGCCAGCAAAGCTGAAGCAAATGTTTTTGAAATAGATGCAAGCTCATAAACTGTATTCCCAGTTGGCAATTCCTGTTTTTCTCTTTGAGTCGAGCCATAATTATAGATAAATTGCTTCCCATCCTTTATAATGCCTATGGAGATCCCTACTCGGGAATTATTATTCATAAATGTGAAAACAGACCGATCAACTAACGAATCTAATTTAGTTTTCAATTTGTTATCTGTGGGTATTTTTGTTTTATCTGTCTGAGCAGAACAGATTAACGTGTATGCAAGAAAAGCTAGAAGGAAGAATACTTTTTTCATATATTTTTCTGTGTTTATCAATAAAGACTTTTAGAAAATTAAAATGCTGCACTTTTAGAATAAAGAAATAGACTTTAGCTTGATTGTGAGCAGATGCCCTTTTTTGCCGCAAAAAGTTAAGACGGTTTTTAAAGATGCTTCAACAGTCTAAGGCTGCTTTGTAATTTTGGATAAAACAGATTAAAAAATAGAATTCTCATTTATTTTCAGAAGCAGGATTTCTCCGGCTTTCTTTCAGGATGCTTTCTGCTATTGTATTAAAATCATTATTATAATGATGTGAACCGGGCAATTCAATAATTTTAATCCCTGATTCTAAAAAGCGTCCGCTAGTCACCGGATCCTCTTCCGTGCCAAAAAAGCAAACAGGGTTAAAAGCTTTAATCTTTTTCATTTCGGCGATTACATCATAATTGTCATTTGCACTTCCCAAACTCAGCATATCTGCAATATGGATTTCAAAATCAGCTTTTACATCAGGCGATAAGGAATAAACACCTTGTAATTTTTCTTTTAAGGGCCGCGATAAATTAGCCGCAACAAATGGAACAACTGAAGCTCCAAATGAATAGCCTGCAAGGATAAATGTCTTTCTATTCCATTGCTGCAGATAATGCTCTGCGGCCTTGGCAATCATATCTTCAGTTTCTATGGGAGTTTTTGCATTCCAAAAATATTTCTGCGCATCTAATCCCACTACAGCTATTCCTCTTTCGGCAAGAGCTTCGCCCAAAGACTGGTCAAAGCTTGTCCATCCGCCATCACCAGAAATCAAAAAAGCAATTGGCAGGGTTTCATCTTTACTTTTTGTCGGGATTAAAGTTAAAGGCGCTTCAAAAGACAGAGGGGCAAGATGCTGTTCTTTAAGCAGAACATTTTCCTCCGATTTCTGTTTTGCATAATTCGGCGTATTTAAAATTTCCTTGTAGGCATCTGTAAATTGTGCCAGCCAATTTTTAGTTACAGAAAAACCATGGCCAACTTTAGCCAGTGTTATTAATCTTCCCTGCTTCATTCCTTCCATATATTTTTTTGTATCGGCATAATTACAAACCTGATCTGTTGTTCCCTGCAGTACAATAAAAGGTGCGGTTAATTTTTCTGTTTTCTCAAGATAATATGCTTTCCCTTCCTTTAAAACATGAGAAGCCAGTCCTGATCCGTCGCATAATGTTTTATCTGTTTCTATATCAGGACAAAATCCCAAGCCAATGGCACCGCTGAAAGTATTGGCCGGGGCCTGTGCCAGCATGCCATAAACTAAAGTTGCCCCTGATGAATATCCAATTAAAATGGGTTTAAAATATTGCTTCAACTTTAATTTTTTCTGCAGGATCAAACTTAGTTCTTCAAAATCTCCTGCAGGATAATAGCATTTTGATTTTTCTTTTTTAATTTCTTTAAAATAATGCTGAATGTCTATACCTGCAACTATAGCTCCCTGAGCCGCAATATTTTTAGCCATTTCAACTACTCCACTGTTCCATCCTCCATCTCCTGAAATAAACAAGACAACCGCATTGGGCGTTGTCTTAGGTTTATAGATTGAGACTTTTCCAAATACTCCAACTTTTAGGGTGTCTGTTTCAATAGCAAAAGCACTAGTATTACATACAAAAATTGTTAAAACGAGTATTATATTTTTTTTCATCTTAAACATTTTTAGCATTATCAAATATACTTTTGTTGATACATTATAACTGAAATCGTGATAAAATAAACATATAGATTGAGCATAAAAAGCCGCTGCCATAATCCTCTGTAAAGATCGATTACGTTATCCTTAGAGGAAAACCTGATTGCAAATAAAAACATGGTAATAAGTCCGATAACAAAAACAATCCATGAGAATAAATAAAACCCATACCTGTTTTTCTTCGTGATTATCGTAAGCATTACTAAAGGTAAAATTAGTGCCGCAATGACTCCAATACCTCCTAAAATATCATGTATGATAAATGAGAGTGTCATTTTACCTGCTGTCATATCAGCTTTAAATAAACCTGAACCAATGCCTTCTCCCAATCCATAAAGCATAATTAACAAGGAAGCAGACTTTACCTTTTTTAGTTTTTTATCGAATGCTTTTCTAAAAATGAATCCAAAAAAAATAAATATAATTCCAATTAATGTCCACCAAACAGAAATGAGTGTTGATACAGGACTTATAGAGGCTCCCAGTGAACTGATCGTGTTTTTTAACTGGCTGTATCCCGGATAATGACTTCCGCATAAAAACAATATAGCAAAATCAGCGATGCAGGCAGCAATACAGATTATGGCTGCGGTGCCGACCAGGTTTAACTGACTTATTCTCATGGTTTTTTATTTATAATTATGGTTTTACAGCTTTATTTAAAACTATTGGAACCTGCAGCAAATCATAATCATGAGTATAGATTAAGTATTTATTATGCCAGACTGGAGAAAATTTCTCCTTAAAATCCCGCAAGCTTTTAAAATGAGAAAAGAATTTGATCCTTTCATAAGCAAACTTCATAGATTTTTCCGGAAAGGTATCGGCCTGCTCTATTCCGCTCATTGTAGCGAATCCTAAATTTACTTTTGTACAGCCTTGAGTTTTCAAATAAGAAAAAAGCTCTACAAGAATAAAATCCATTACGCCGTTTGGAGCATCATTGGTTTTACGAATCAAATCATAAGTTCCCTCCCCTTCTGCATAATCTGGAATAACATTTAAAAAAGCAACGATTTTTTCTTCAGCATTTTCAACCGTAATAATAGTTTGCTGCTTGAGTTCTTCCCAATCAAACATGCCTTGTGAAAATATTATTTCACTTCTTTCTGTGCCTGCCAGCCATTCGTCACTTACTGCCTTTATTTTTTGGAGCAATCCGTCTTTTATGGGCGCAGTATGTACAACAGCTTTAAAGCCTTTCTCCTTTACCTTGTTTACGGCATTGCGCAGTGATTTTTTTGCACTGCCTTCCAGTGTAAATGATGATAAATCGACAACTCCTTCCTGGCCTATAAACAGGCTCTTTTTATGGAGTGAAGAATATATTTCTAAGTTTTCTTCCGGTACGCGATAATAAATGCTTCGCAGTCCGTTGCTGTAACAATAGCTATCAAATTCCTGTATGCACTGCTGCATTTCCGGAGCTGATTCTGCAGCTGGGTTTTCCAGAACTACTGCAAAATTATCACTGACGCGATACGCTAAAAAAGCTTTTTTACTATTGGCAATAAAAATAATTTTATCGCTGTAGGTCTTAAAGTAATCCAAAGATGAGTTTCCGTACTGATCCAGAATTTTTTTTGCTGACTCAAAATCATCTTCTACTGCTTCTTTTTTTATCGTATACGGACGAATTAAAACAAAGATTAAAAAGCCAAACGACAGAAAGCCGCAGATATTTATAGAAAGCAGAAAACGTCTGGCAAAACGATCAAGGGGAACTAAATCTGAACTTAACAAGAAATAATTCTGGATTGAATATTTTATTGACTCAAGCCAGTTAAAATCAATATTAAAGTGCTTTTTATCTAAAAAATAAAAACCTATAACTCCATATGCTAAAACGGCAGCAATGCTTATCAAAACCGTTTTTAAACCTAAGCTCCGCAGGTGTGAATTACTTTTTATATAATACTCTTTTCTGGTAGCAATTAAGCTTATCAGAACTATTATTGCAATTATGGCTTCTTCATAATCAATCGCTTTTGCAAGATGTCCAACAATAGAAATAACAGTTAAAAATACAGCAGACCACCAGGCATTTCGCAATCCCTTGAGCATAAATGCTGCATTGGCCAGCATAAACAAACCGGCAGTGATAACAAAATAATTTGAAGCTTTAATTGCAGATATAGGAATTATGTTTTCTAAAGTATGCAGACGCTCTGAAATTGCCGGGGTTAAGACAGATATTATATTTATTAGTCCTAAAGCAAAAAGCAGAAAAGAAGGAATTATGCGCATTAATAATTTATTTGCACCGAATAAAAAAAGTGATGCTCCAAGAAGCAGCGGAATCCAGAATTCGAAAAAGCGGTAAAGAAAAGTAATGGCAATAGCGTTCACATTTTCAAACCCAAATTGCATCAATATAAAACTCATTGAAATTTCTATCGCCCCCAGTCCTCGAAGAAAAGGAGAAACAATCAAAAATATAACCGAAATAATATAGCCCATTACAGCAGCAGATAACGATGGGGCAAAACCCAAAGCAATCATTGCAATATACAGATGAGCAATTCCGACAAACTCAACAAGAACAGAATAAAAGACGATCTGCCAGAACTTTTTTTTATCTATTCTGTTGTTTCTGAAATCATCCATAAATACCTCAGCAGATGGAGAAAATTTTAAAATGATGCGATATACAGAGCCTTTGTTTAAAATGGATTTATAAATATAGAAAATAAAAATACTCAACATTGCAATGGCACTAAATGCATACCATTCTCCCGATCCTGCTGTTCCTTTAAATAGGGAATAAATTAAGGCTGGCACCCCTACAATAACCACAGAAAGTATTCCGACAAAACCGTATAATATGGAAGCAAAATGAATCTGCGTTGGTTTTACACCATTCTTTTCAAGAGGTTTTGTAAAAAATGCTAAAGAAGAGATTCCCCCTGCCGGAAGAAATACGCTCACGAAGTTGCGTTTCAGAAATAAAATAACTGCTTGTTTAAATGATATTTTACTCTTAACAGCCTGAAAAGAAGCAAAATACATCATCGCCTGCAGTAAAATATAAATAACAGCAAGCGCAATCCCGAACAGCACCCAAAAAATGCCAGCATCTGCAATCACATTTTTTACCTGTTCTAACTCTGACCGTTCATGTTTGATAAACCAGATTCCAATTCCAATAAAAAAAATAGTCAATATAAACTGTCTGATAATTTTATCATTTTCACGTAAAAAAGAAATCCCTTTTCTCTCTTTAAAAAAACTAAAAAATGTATTGGAAATGTTTAATGCTTTCATATTGATTATAGAAGATAATATACTTATTGAAATCAAGCTGCAGATATATAAATGTACAATAATTATCTATTAATTAAAGCTTTGCTTCACTATTTAATAGGCCATCGAGACATATTTGCTAAAACAGAAAAACAACAATTAGCAGAAGAAAACTTTTTTCTTACTGATCTTATTAAAAAAATTACTCAAAATGCAAAGCTTCGATCGGATCCAGCTTAGATGCTTTTAAAGCTGGATAATATCCGAAGAAAATACCTGTTATCGCACAAACCAAAAAGGAAAATATAACCGAAGATTCTGAAATTAAGGTAGGCCAGTGCAAAAAGAACTGAATCAGCTCAGAAGCTGCTATTCCCAAAACAATCCCAATTAATCCTCCGGTTAGACTGATTAATATGGCTTCGACCAAAAATTGCATCAAAATATCCCTGCCGTTTGCACCAATAGACATACGCAATCCGATCTCTTTGGTTCTTTCTGTAACCGAAACGTACATGATATTCATAATCCCAATTCCGCCAATTAACAGCGAAATACCTGAAATTGCAGTTAGCAACACCGTCAATAACTGACTGGTAGAACTAAAGGTATTGATCAATTCGGCTTGGGTTCTTACAGAAAAGTCGTCTTCATCTTTGGCTTTCAATCGATGTGCCGTGCGCATAATCTGTTCAATTTCATCTGTTGCCAGCTGCGTTTGGCTTTCATTAACAGTTGACGCATAAATGTTTTGCAGATAAATCGAGTTTGTGATTCTTTTTTGTACCGTGCTGTAAGGAGCGATAATAATATCATCCTGATCTTGTCCAAACGCATTTTCTCCTTTTGATTCTAAGATGCCAATAATACGAAACGGAATTTTATTAAATCGAATGATCTGCCCTATTGGATTTACGCCATACGGAAAAATATTATCTACCACTGTCTGACCAATTAAACACACTTTATTTGCCGTATGCACATCTGATTCCCTAAAAGCAATCCCTTCTTTTAGGGGCCAATCCCTGATTTTGAGATAATCCACACTTACTCCCTGCATACTTGTGGGCCAGTTCAGCGCACCGTTAATTGCCTGCCCTTTGCTGGAAACAGCGGGAGAAATAGCGTTAAGATAGTTTGATTCTTTTTTTAGCGCTTCTACATCACTAAGTGTGAGTGTTTGCACACTCGAAATATCAAGACGTGCCCCGGCAGTAACGTTGCTGTTTGGCCGGATGGTAATCATATTCGATCCCATACTTGATAATTGGTCCTGAATGCTTTTTTTAGAACCCTGTCCAATAGCAACCATTGCAATTACAGAAGCCACCCCAATGATAATCCCGAGCATGGTTAATAATGCACGAAGTTTATTGCGGCGCAAAGCCTTTAAAGCAATTAGAAAAAGATTAGCTATTTTCATATTTATAATCTTCATCTACATGAAAATCTGCCAGCATTTGTTTGGCCGATTTTATGTTTTGGTTATTAAAATCCTTCATAATTCTTCCGTCCCTGAGCGTGACCGTCCTGTTGCTGAAAGCTGCGATATCAGGCTCATGGGTAACAAAAATGATTGTTTTTTCCTGTGCATTCAACTCTTGTATTAAAGCCATTATTTCGTATGATGTTCTGGTATCGAGGTTTCCTGTTGCTTCGTCAGCAAGAATCATAACAGGATCGTTTACCAAAGCTCTTGCAATGGCCACACGCTGCTGCTGTCCGCCGGAAAGCTGATTGGGAAAGTGATCAAGACGATCGGCTAGTTTTACGGCTTCCAGGGCATGAATAGCTCTTTCCCTCCTCTCTTTTGTTGAAACTTTGGAATTGTACAATAAAGGGAGTTCGACGTTTTCTATTGCCGATGTTCGTGCCAGAAGATTATACGATTGAAAAATAAAACCGATCTTGTTATTTCTCAGTGCTGCCAATTCATTTTTAGACAATGATTTGACATTCACTCCATCTAAAAAATAATTCCCGTCTGATGGCTTATCCAAACATCCCAAAATATTAAGTAAGGTTGTTTTTCCCGAGCCGCTGCTTCCCATAATAGTCAGAAATTCGCCTTCCATAACATCAAAAGAAATTCCTTTTAAGGCTCTGACAGTTTCAGATCCCATGGTAAACTCTCTTTTCAGGTCTTGTATTTCAAGAATCTTTTTTGCCATTATAATTTATTTTGTGTTTCAGAATACTATTATCTTTTTCCGCCACCGCCGCCTCCACGTTTTGGCATAAATGGACTTGAATCTGAAGCTTTTGTTCCTTTATTTTGTTTGGATGCATTAACTCCTGTAATAATTTCATCTTGTTCGGTGATTCCTTTTATGATCTGCACATTAATATCATCATCCAATCCTATTCTAATATGTTTTGGAATAATTGAATCTCCTGCTCTTTTCCATACAATAGCCTTTTTATGATCTATGGTGTCCGGAGCTTTGACATTAGATTGTGTGCTGCTTGCGTATTTGCCTCCATTGCCTTTATGCTCTCCTTTATATTTTGCTAAAGACAATTTCCTGATCTTAAACTGCTTTGCTAAGGCAGAATCCGGCTGAAACGCAATTGCTTTAGCAGAAATAAGTAAAGTGTTTTTTACTTCGTTGGTATAAATAATAATATTGGCCGTCATTCCGGGCTTGAGCTTTAAATCATCATTTGGTGCGTTGATAATGGTAGTGTAAGTTACTACGTTTGAAGAAATTGTAGGCTGTAAACGCACTTCGATCACGGTTCCTTTAAAAACATCATCCGGAAATGCATCCACGGTAAAAGTCGCACTTTCTCCTACTTTTACATTCCCAACATCAGCTTCGTCAACAGAAGCCTGAACCTGCATCTTGGTTAGATCTTTGGCAATGCTAAATAATGTTGGCGTGTTTAAACTCGCAGCTACAGTTTGCCCTTCGCTCACTTTTCGCGATAAAACGGTTCCGTCGATGGGCGAAAAAATATTGGTAAAAGAAAGGCTCTTTTGTACTGATTTTAATTGCGCTGCAACGCTGTTTACGTTATCTCTAGCCACCTGAAACAGATTTCTTGCCGTTTCAAAATCGGCTCTGCTGATTCCTCCTGCCTTGTATAATTCGCTTTGTCTGTTAAAATTAGATTCCTGATAGCTCAGATTGTTTTTTGCCAATTGCAGATTGGCTGTAATCTGCTCTACTTGTGCCAGTAATAGCGATTGATCGATTTGAGCCAGCAATTGTCCTTTTTTTACCACCGAATTGAAATCGACAAATACTTTTTGTATCGTACCGGAAACTTGTGTTCCCACTGCAACTGTATCTACAGGCTGAATTTTTCCGGTTGCGGTTACACTGGTTGCAATATCTCCATAATGCGGTTTTTCAGTAATCAATTCTACTTTATTGCCGTCTTTACGAAAAATAAAATATCCTATACCTCCTATAAGCAATAATCCAATGATGATAATGATGATTAATTTATTTCTTTTCATTTTGCTCTATTTATAGTTTGATTGGATCTCCTTTATAGAAATCGTATATTTTTAAACTCACTACGGCATTGTATTTCGATTGAATGAAATTTTGGAATGCCTGAATGTATAAATTCTTTTCCAGCAGATAATCTACAGTACTAATTCCGCCAAGCCTTAATTGCTCATTGGCAATACGGTAATTTTCGGTGTTGGCATCTAATTGCTCTTCGGCAGCTGTAAACTGAGATTGTGCGTTGAGCACATTAATATAAGCCTGCTCTACCTTTTGAGAAAGTATGGTTTCTGTATTGGTAAGATCCAGCTTAGACTGATCAATTGCGATTTTTGATTTTTCGACACCAGTTTTCGCTATTCGGTTATTGAATACCGGAATAGTCAGGGAAAGCCCCACACGCTGATAAAAGTTATTGTCTATTTGTGCAGGATATGGCGTGTTTTGGTTATCAGAATATCCTGACGCCAGAGTTCCGCTTGCGCCAAGTGTAGGCAAAAAACCTGCTTTAGCTTTTCGCAATTCCAGATCAGCAGCTTCTTTTTCTAATTGGCTGCTTTTTATTTCAGGTCTCTGTTCCAAAGCTATTTTCTGGACATCTTCTAAATTTAGTACCGGGAAAGCAGCTTCTAAAGTTTCAGGTTTTTGAATAGTCAAATCATATCCGGACGGAAGCTGCAATAACTGTTTTAAGGTCAAAACATTCTGGCGCTCTGTATTTTGAGATGCAATTAAATTGTAATTGTCTGTAGCGGCCTGCGCTTTTAATAAAACAAAATCTTTTTTGGCAATACTTCCGGCACTGTATTTTAATTCTCCTAATTTGAGCTGTGCCTTAGAAGTTTCTAAAATCTCACTCAGGTAAATGCTGTTTTCTTGAGCCAAAAGAATGGTTAAGTACGATTGCGTAATCAATACGGTGACATCATTCTCTGCTGCCTCGGCATTAAACTGAGCAGATTTAATTAATAATTCTTTTTGCTTTATATCATTATTCAAATACCCGCCATTGTACAAAACCACCGATGAATTTAAAGCATAATTGCCCGCAAAACTGGCTTGTGTCTGAAAACCGCCCACCACTACATCTGCATTTTTGGCATTAGTAAAGGTTTGCGAGGCATTCCCTAAAAGATTGGGAAGTTTTGCCGCTTTAGACAGCAATAAGTCCTGCTCTGTAGATTTTGCCGTTAATCGTAAAGTATTAATTTGAATGTTTTGCTGTTTAGCATAAGCAATACATTGCTCAAGACTCCATACTTCTGGCAGCTTATTTTGTTCGGTTGTCTGTGCAGAAATCCGGGCCGACTGAACAATCAAAATTGCCATTAAAGTATTTATCATAAATGGCCTCATACCTAAATTTAATTTAAATTAAAAAATAAATTGCAACCTAAGCATTAGATAATAAAAGATGATCTAAGCATATTTCGGATTTGATTTAAAGGAGGTATTTGGTAAATTATTCGCATTATATGGTAGAGAAAACGAATAACCATATCAAATATAGTGATTATTTTAACACTTTTACCGAAGCAAATCCTATTTTAATCTTAAATAAAAGATAAAATTATTTTATGAAAAAACTGATTATCCGGAAGCTTGTGAAAACCTGCGGTGCCTGTATGTTTTGATCATCCACACGATGTGTTGCGATGGCCATTTCTGGAGAATCTGTCAGGAGATTCGTCAATAAAATTTGTTTGGGCAATAAGGCAAAAACGCAAGAAATAACGAAGCTCCTGTCATACTAAACATATTCCCGAAATTGGCGGTTGTTGCCATAAAAAGATATTTCTTGGTATGGGTAAAGGTTTTTAGTCCTTCAATAATACCATTTGTCAATACATCCAGATCTTGCCTTACCAATACAATATCTGCGGCTTCTTTGGCGACATCCAAAGCGGTATTTACAGATGAATATTCGTTTGAAGCTTCCATTGCTGCTTTTGCTGCAGCTAATTTCACCGAACTTTAAAAAAAGAAATTAAAAGGGAGTATATTCTTAATGCTCATATACCAAAGCCAATTTTGAAATCCATACTGCAGAGATGCTCAGTCTTGAAAGCCAAAATGATATTGATAATGTGATTGCTGAAATATAGAAAATCAAAGCATATAATCCTGTTTGTTTTTTAGAAGCTAGGAGATTCCTAATCCGAAAACGTTTTGTGGAATCGGATATAAAAACCGTTGAAATTCCAGGGTTGCATCAGTATAACACAATTATGCTTAAGCTGCTGAAAGTATTTTTAAAAGAAATCAAGTAAACTTAGAAGCTTATTTTATTTAATATGTAATTATTTGTTAATAAAGTTTTTTTAGTATATTTATAATGTAATAAATAAAGAATTAAGCTATGCAAAAACAGTACTTTCTTTTATTTGTTTTATTGACGGTGACTTCAGTCAATGGAATTTCACAAACCAGTTACAACCTTCAAAAATCTCTCCAAACAGCCAGAAAAAACAATCTCGTCCTTAAAGGCCAGTATTATGACATAGATATTGCCCAGAGCGATATTGTCACAGCAAAATTAAGACCCAATCTAGTTTTAGGATTTAATTATATTAGCATAGCTGGAGAGAAAAATTATGCACCTAATACAGGTTTTCTTAATAGTGCGAATACTCAGACGAATTTACAATTAGGAAAAGTTTTTCAGCTAGCTGGAACACGCAAGAATAAAATTGATTTTGCAAGTCAGAATTCGGTTTTGACGCAAAAAAACTATAATGAAATAGAACGTAATCTTTTTCAGGATGTAGGTTTGAAATGGGTTGATGTCTGGGCTGCGCAAAAACAATTAGAAATAATAAAAAAAGCCAGCAGTAATCTAGATAGCTTGGTAATTATAAACAAAGTACGTTTAAAAAATCAAGTAATTACAGAAACAGATTTAAACCGCACCACCCTGCTGGCAAATCAATATGCATTAGAAATAAAAAAAGCAGAACAGAATTTAAAAAACGAATTACTCAGCCTTAAATATTTACTGGGCACTAACGACGAAATGAATATTGATTCTAGTGATGATTTTGCTTTTGTTTTGCCTTCTAATTTAGAAATTTTTTTACAGGAAGCCTTAGATAAACGAACAGATGTTTTGGCTTCTAAATCAATCTTAGATGTTGCTAATACTAATATTAACCTTCAAAAATCTTTAGCTTATCCACAGCCTGAGTTAGGATTAATTTATAATCCGCAAAACACAATTCCATATGTTGGTTTGTATGGAACAATTGAACTTCCTTTTTTTTCTCGAAATCAGGGCGAAATAAAAAAATCAACCTATCTAAAACAACAGGCTGAGCAAAATCTGGAAGCTACACAGGGTTTAATTCGGACAGAAATAACCAATGCATTTAATGCTTATCAGACGCAGAAAAGTAATCTTGAAAATTTTGGCGGACTGCTGACAAGATCAGAAAACATTTTAAAAAGCGTAAAATACTCTTATTTAAGAGGCGGAACTACTATTATTGATTTTCTGGAAGCGCAGCGCAGCTGGCTCGATATCCAGCAGCAGTATTATGATTCTATGCAGGAATACAGAAGAAGTTATATCACATTGCTTTACACTTCCGGGTTAATTAATCAAATAGCACAATAATGATTCGCACAACTGTTGTGATGCATTAAAAAAATAAATACTATTTACATATGAAACATTTAATAAAGTTTAGCGGCATTATAGTATTATTTCTTTACGCCTGCAGTGGAAAAGAAAATAAGCCGGTTCAAGCAGTAAACAACTTGCCTCAAGTGACAAATAATGGAAAAACTATTGTATTTCCCACAGACAGCAGCGCTGTTTTTTTTGAAACAGAATCTATAGGAAATTCAGTTCTTAATAATCAAATTATGGCTCCTGCAAAAGTTTCTGCAACAGTAATGAAATCGCAGGAAGGAGCATCACAAAATATTATTTTATTTGAAAACCCTGATTTAGCCGCCAGTTATACGCAGCTTATCCAGCACTTGGCCAATGTCAATCAAATTCAGAATAAAAATATAAAACAAAAACAAATAGAGGTTGATCGTGCTAAGGATTTGCAGGCGCATGGTGCAGCAACAGGCAAAGACCTGCTGGAGGCGCAGACAGCATTATCTGTAGAACAGACTAATTTGGCTAATGAGAAAGCGGCATTAATAGAATTTGAAACGGACTTGAAAGCCGGCGGCTTTGAACCAGAAATACTGAAAAGAGCAAAAGCTGGAACTTCTTTTATTATTTGCGATATTCCAGAGAATCAGATTGGCAGAATAAAAAGCGGAGATAACTGTACAGTACAATTTACAGCTTTTCCAAATGAAAAATTCTCTGGAAAAATTGATGCTATTGCCGATATGATAGATCAGTCTACCCGCATGGTTAAACTTCGAATAAGCTTAAATAACTCAAGCGGCAAATTTAAAGCAGGTATGTTTGCGACAGTTTCTTTTGGCATAAGCGAAGGTGACAATATCAGCATTGATAAAAATTCGCTGGTTACAGTTCAGGCAAAAAATTATGTTTTTGTAAAAAAAGGCAATAAAGAATTTGAACGCACTGAAGTTACGATAGGAAACCAGATAGGAGACAGAATAGTGGTTTATAATGGTTTAGCAAACGGTGATGTTATAGCAATTAAAGGTGTTATGCAGTTAAAAGGGCTCAGTTTTGGGTATTGAAAATTATAAAACAAAGCGAAATAGTATTTGCTAACACTTTAAAAGAGAAACAATGATTCAAGCACAGGTATACATAGATAAAGACGAGTTAAAAGGAACACAGCCTTTGTACGAGTACATTTTAAGATTTTTGATTGAGCATAAAATTAAAGGAGCAACAGTATTTCATGGCAAATTGGGATACGGAGCCAGTCGGTATCTTAACAGGCCGCATGATTTGTTCAGTTTTGATAAAATACCTTTGCTGATCAATTTCATAGATGAAGATGAAAAGGTAAAATCTGTTTTAACAGCTTTGAGAAAAGTCTATAAAGGAGGTTTTATAGTTACGAATCAAGTAGAAAAATGGTAAAGAGATGATTAAAAATTTACTCATATTCAGTCTTCGTAACCGCTGGGTTATAATTGCAATCAGCGTTGTTTTAATGGCAATAGGTTTTTGGTGTTTTACCAATTTAAAAATAGAAGCCTATCCGGATATTGCAGATACCAATGTAATCATAGTGGCACAATATGACGGAAGAGCTGCTGAAGAAGTAGAACAGCAGGTTACCGTGTCTATTGAAAGAGCTTTACAAAATACACCAAATGTTTTAGACCGCAGAAGCAGAACTATTTTTGGTTTATCTGTGGTGCAGCTCACTTTCAAAGACGGCACGGATGATTATTTTGCACGGCAGCAGGTAACCGAACGGCTTACAGAAGCTGAATTGCCAGATGGTGTTACTCCTTCATTAGCACCGCTTTCTACCGCTGTGGGTGAGATTTTCAGGTATGTTGTAGAAGCTCCTTCAAACTATAGTCAGGCTGAGCTTAGAGATTTACAGGATTGGGTTATAAAACCTGCTCTGCTGCAAGTTCCAGGAATTGCTGATGTAACTACTTTTGGCGGACCATTAAAACAGTTTCATATTATCACTTCGCCAGAAAAACTAAGAAAATACAATCTTACGCTGCAAAATGTAATGGATGCAGTAGATGCAAACAATCAAAATACAGGAGGGAATATAATTGAAAGAGGCGGGCAAGGTTTTGCAGTGCGCGGCTTAGGTGCTATTAAAACTGAACGGGATATTCAAAACATTGTTCTTAAATCTGAAAATGGAGTGCCGATTTTTGTTCGTGATGCAGCAACTGTCGAAATCACACCGCCACCGCCAAGCGGTGTTATGGGCTATACTGTTGCGGCAGACAAGAAAGATGTAAGCAGCGGTGTTGAAGGAATTATTCTTTTAAGGCGATATGAAAATCCTAGCGAGGTTTTAAAACTGTTAAAAGATAGAATGGCGGATCTACAGGAAAATGATTTGCCTCAAGGCGTAAAACTGCGTCCTATGTACGACAGAACATTCCTGATAGATCATTCGCTGGAAACGGTTGCCCATACCCTATTTGAAGGGATTTCTATTGTAATTATACTATTGATTCTTTTTCTTGGAAGTGTTCGAAGTGCATTGGTAGTAGCTTTGACGATTCCGTTTGCATTACTGTTTGCTTTTATTTTAATGAGACTTACTGGTATTCCTGCAAATCTGCTTTCGCTTGGTGCAATAGATTTCGGAATTATAGTAGACGGTGCCTGCCTAATGGCGGAACATCTTATAAGGAAATACAGAACAGCCACGCCAGAAGAAAAGCAACAAGGAATTGTGCAGATTACCCTTCAGGCAGCACAGGAAGTGGGCAGGGAAATTTTCTTCTCCGTAACCATTATCATATTAGCTTACATGCCTATACTTTTAATGACCAGAGTAGAGGGTAAATTGTTTTCTCCAATGGCCTTAACGTTAGCTTTTGCCGTTATTGGTTCAATGCTGGGGGCGCTGACTTTTATTCCAGTTCTCATTTCGTTTGTTTATCGAAAGGCAATGCTCGATGTCGATAAACCCATAAAAGAACATAAAAATGTGGTGTTGGACTATTTAACGAGATCATACGAAAAAACATTATCCAGATTTTTAAATAATTATAAAAAAACTACAATAATTGGTTTTTCGATCGTAACGATATTTATTTTATGCGGCTTAAAATTAGGAACTGAATTTTTACCCACTCTTGATGAAGGATCAATCTTTTTAAGAGGAAATTTTCCTGCTGGAATTTCCATACAGGAAAATGCAAAATATGCTCCTAAAATCAGAAAAATTATCTCTAAGTATCCTCAAATATCTTACGTAATAACGCAGACCGGACGAAATGATGATGGAACAGACCCATTTCCTGCCAATAGAAATGAAATTTTAGTAGGACTGAAAGATTACAAACTCTGGAGCGATACTATTGCGAAGAAAGATTTGGTTGAAATAATAAAAAGAGATCTGCAGCAGCAAATTCCATCGGTGCAATTTTCTTCAGGTCAGCCTATCATCGATCAGGTTATGGAAATAGTAAACGGAAGTGCCGCGGATTTGGCAGTTTCTGTTGTGGGTGATGATTTGGAAATGATGAGAAAAAAGGCAGAAACAATTGCTAAAATTGCTAAAAATACGCAAGGTGCCGAGAATGTAAATATTGAACAGGAAGGAGAACAAGAACAATTGGCAATTGATATCAATAGGGAACAAGCCGCGAGATTTGGCATTAATGTAGCCGATATTCAAAATATGATAGAAGTGGCAATTGGAGGGAAAACAGTTTCAACTTTATATGACGGAGCAAAACGTTATGATATTGTAGTTCGTTTTTTACCACAGTATAGAAGCTCTATAGATGCGATAAAAGATATTTTAGTGCCATCTTCTAATGGCGCATTAATTCCAATGAATCAATTGGCAAATATACACTTTGTTGAAGGACAAACGAATATTTATCGTTATGGAAGTAAACGCATGATTACGGTTAGAACCAATATAAAAGGAAGAGATCAGGGAAGTTTTGTGAAAGAATTAGAGGAAAAAGTAGGTAAAAACGTAACTGTTCCAAAAGGTTATAGTATTATCTATGGAGGTCAATACGAAAATCTGGAACGAGCAGGGAAACAGTTGGCATTTACCATTCCGTTAACAATTATTATGGTTTTCTTATTTTTGTTTATGCTGTATAAAAATTTTCAGCATACTATGATTACAATGAGCTGTATTTTGTTTGCGTTAGGAGGCGGCATTATGGCTTTACTTCTTAGAGGTTATTATTTTAATGTTTCTGCTGGTGTTGGGTTTGTCAGCATTTTTGGAATTTCGGTAATGTCGGGTGTACTTCTTGTATCAGCACTCAACAGAAAAACATTGTTCAAAAAGGATAATTTACAGGAAAACGTGCTCACTGCCTCAAAAGAACAATTAAGAGCCTTATTATCGATCTTGGTAGTTGCTATTGTAGGGCTAATTCCTGCTGCCATATCCTCAGGAATTGGATCAGATGTACAAAGGCCGCTTGCAACGGTAATTATTGGAGGATTGACAAGTACATTACTTTTCGCTCCGATATTAATCCCACCTTTATACTTTTGGATGAACAGTAGAAAAAAAGAATAAACATTTCAAAACGCCTTTAAAAAGCTTTGTAATGATTTTAGTATTCGGCTACAAAAATTCTTTCAGAATATGGATTAGATATTATATAGCAACTTTATTGAAATCACAAACAGTGCGCTTGCTATTGCCCCTGTCACGGGAATTTTAGTATATTTTAGCAGGCATGTTTTAGCGCTTCCTTAATAGGCGCCATATCCCAGAATGTTAAAGCCGACGTTGGGAAACCTGAAATCCTACAGACTGAGGTCAAAACGGTTCTCCTATAAAATATTCTATTTTTTTGAGAAAATGAAGTTAGCGAGATTGCAGGAATAATGAGTGTACAGATATTTTCATATTCTGAAAACTGTTTTTTTTATTCATAGCCGCTAAATTAAAATAAAAAACACATAACTATATTTTATTCTAATTTCCGACATTTGTAAAATCTAAAAGAGGTATAAGTTAGGGGCCAAAATCAATAGATAATTTTAATTCGCTTTAGCTTCTTCATTTCATATTCTGCCAAGCAGCTAAAGCTCAAAAAAGATATTTAACTTTAGGCATTGTGTTTCTAAAATATAACTTATTTTTACATCCGAAACAACCAAACACACTTTGAAACGACTTTTGGTCATATTTCTATCCTGCATGCTATTAGTTCCTTCTTTTGGCAGTTTCTTCGTTTATGCCTCATTCAAACTAAATCAGGAAGAAATTTCTAAAACAATCTGTGTACAGCGCAAAATGGTTTTTAATAGCTGTAATGGACGTTGCGAACTTCAAAAAAGCTTAAAAAAATACGCAGACAACGAAAAAAGGATGCAAAACAATCTGAAAGAAAAAGCAGAGGTGGTTTACATTCAGACTTCAATCTTAAACAATTTCAAATTAACCGCGCTTATAGAATCAAAAGCTAAAATTTTCGGTTCGTTTGACAAGAAACCCATTGCAGTCGCAAACTCAACTTTTCATCCTCCATCCTATTTTATATAAATTTGAAAAAGTCACCAATGTAAGCTTTACAGTTCATAGCCTACAGCTTTAATTTATATAAATTCAAAATGAAAAAAATATACTTTACCCTATTGATCATAGGGCAATGTGTCTTTGCGCAAAACAAAGTTGAGCAAGACACAACAAAATCGCAGGAACTTGAAAATATTTTTGTAACTGCTAATCGTACTGCAGCTTTAAGAAAAGAAACTCCGGTTGCAATCAGTAAATTGACAGCAAAAACCATCAACGAAACCAAAGCTGCGGCGGTTTACGAAATCATAAATAAAACTCCCGGCGTCCTGATGGTAAATCTGGGAAACGAACAGCACATGATGTCTATCCGCCAGCCTATGACTACAAATGCCTATTATTTGTATCTGGAAGACGGATTGCCTATACGCCCGATGGGAATTTTCAATCACAATGCTTTATTGGAAATAAACCAATATAATCTGCAAAGCATTGAAGTTGTAAAAGGACCTGTTTCTTCTTTATACGGACCGGAAGCTGTTGGGGGCACCATTAACTTAATTTCGATAAAACCTCCTGTTAATCCCGAACTTAAATTCGGAATCCAGGCTGACAATTATGGCTATAAAAGATTTCAGGCAGCAGGCGGTGCAACAATTGGAAAAGTCGGTTTTCATATTGCCGGAATTTCAAGTTTGCAGGAAAATGGCTGGATGACCTATTCTGATTATAATAAAAATAATCTGAACGCGCGAATTGATTACAGCATTTCGCCTTCTACCCGATTGGTCAGCAATACTATGTACGGAAAATATTATTCGGATATGAGCGGTTCTGTTAATGAAGATGATTTTAACAGCAGAACTTATAAAAGCACTTCTAATTTCACTTATCGAAAATCAGACGCTTTGAGAACTCGTTTAACATTAGAACACGATTGGAACAGCAATTCAAGCAGTTATATCACGGCTTATCTGCGCGACAACAAGTTAGGGCAAAATCCTTCATACGGAATCAAATGGAGCCCGACAGCAAATCCCACAGCAGCCAAAGGCGAAGTAAATTCGAACAATTTTAAAAGTTATGGAGCGATTGGACAGCACACTCAAAAATTTGATTTCCTGAATGCAAAAATTGTTGCCGGCGCTTTATACGATTATTCACCTGTAACGTATTGGTCGTATGTCATTGATTTAAAAGCCAATTTAAATCCTGGAGATCCGGGAAAACAAACGGTTAATTCATATGAAATCATTGCCGAACATCCTGATTCAAAACTTTCTGATTATACAGCAGATATTTTCAACACGGCCGGTTATGCGCAAATCAGTTTTAATCCAATTGAAAAATTAGTTGCTACTGTTGGAGGGCGTTATGACAATATGAAAGTGAATTATGATAACGCAATTGATCTTTCTAAAGGAAACAAAGTGTATGACAAATTTACTTTTAAAGCCGGAGCCAATTATAATCCGGTAGATTTTGCAGGTTTTTATGGCAATTATTCTCAAGGTTTTGCTCCTCCGGGAATTACTTCAATTTTTAGAGCTAAACCGGGAACTGGCGGCACATCAGGCATTCCTGCCGAATTTTATTACAATCTAAAACCAGCAGATTTTGATAATTATGAAGTGGGCGGATGGCTTTCTCTGCTGGAAAATAAATTAAATTTTGATTATGCTTTCTATTATATGGAAGGCAAAAATGAATTGTTAAACATCAAACTTCCAGACAATTCAACCGATTACCGCTCGGCTGGAGAAACGCGCCATAAAGGAATTGAGTTTGGTGCTTCATACAAACCATCAAAACAATTCAACATTCGCCTTGGCGGTACTTACGCGCAGCATACTTATATTGATTTTAAACTTTCGGACAAACCATCAGATCCCATTCAGGATTTGAACGGAAAAGAAATGCCGTCAGCACCAAAATGGTCAGGAAATTCAGAAGTGAGCTATTATCCAAACTGGCTCCCTAATTTGAGAACTTCAATTGAATGGCAGCTTGTAGGGAGTTATTATCAAGATCAGATCAATACCGTAAAATATGACGGCTATAATATTTTCAATGCCCGAGTTGGCTACCAATGGAAAAAAATTGAAGTCTACGGAAATGTGCTAAATCTTACTGACAAACTATATGCATATAATGTTTCAAGAACAAATGCTGCAAATGCACAGCCAACTTATACAGCTGCTGCACCGAGAACTTTTGTATTTGGCATCCAATATAATTTTTCATTAAAAAAATAAAATTTCTCTGCTCCTAATCACAATTGGGAGCGGCAAAAAAAATAAACAATGGCTAAAGAGACAAATAGAAAATCTTCGAAGAAGAAAGATTCTAAATTCATAAAAAAAATCAAGCAGCACATGTACAAATGGCATCGTGTTATTGGGTTAATCACTATTGTTCCTGTTATTTTCTGGACATTATCTGGTTTGATGCATCCTTTTATGGCGCATTTTTTCAAACCTGAAATTGCCCACGATAAAATCGAACAGCCAATTATTGACAAAAGCCAACTGCATTATTCCATTCAAGAAGTTTTGCTGAAAAATGAAATATCGCAATTTAAAAATTTCAGAATTGTCACTTTTTATAATGCCACTTATTATCAGGTAAAAACAATTCTGGGCGAGCTTTGGTATTATGATGCTTCAACTGCAGAGAAACTGGAAAACGGAGATCAGGAGTATGCAGAGTGGCTATCTCGTTATTTCTTAGACGACCAAAAAAGTGCCGTCAAAAACAGGGAGGTTGTAACCGAATTTACTTCTCAATATAAATATGTAAACCGTTACCTGCCAGTTTATAAATTAAGTTTTGACCGTCCAGACGGCATGCAGGTCTATGTAGAAACCTCATCAAGCAGACTGGCAGCTTACAACCCTATTTCTAGACAGACTTTCATCTGGTTTTTCGACACTTTCCACAATTGGTCTTTTATTGATGCAATTTCTAATAATAGTGTTCGAATTATTACCATGATTCTCCTGTTGTCTATAATTGGATTTTCTGCTTTAAGCGGCATTTTAATTTATGGCTTGCTCTGGAAACAATTCAAAAAAACTGACGGTCTGGCACCCAAAAAAGGCTTAAGAAAATACCACCGCCAAATCGGAATCTGGGTTTCACTTTTCACGTTGACCTTTGCATTCAGCGGTGCTTATCATGCCACTACAAAATGGGCGCCGTATACTTTATCGCAAATGGTTTACGAGCCAACCTTTGCAGCTAAGGAAATTCCTGAAGCAAACAATAATCTTAATTTGGATTGGAATCGTTTTCAAAATATAAGCATCATTACACTGAATGGCACTACTTATTACAGATGCCAATTGCTTGAAAAAGATGCCAAAAGATTTAAAATGCCAAAATCAGATTCAAAATCGAACAAAAAAGAAGAGCCAAAATCTAAAGTGGTTTACATTAACTCTGCAACAAATAAAACTGCACCAAATTTGGATTTAGAATACGCTGAATTTTTAGCTTATTATTTTACCGATGGAGCGCCAAAAGCTTCTTGCTGTGAAATGATCGACACTTCAGAAGATGATTCACGGCCTTCCTTAGAAAATATAAAATTGCTTGATTCAAAAGTTTTAACTGATTTTGAAAGCAGAGAATATGGTTTTGTCAACAAAAGGCTTCCTGTTGTAAAGCTGGCTTATGACACACCGCAAAAAACAACGTATTTCATTGAAACCTCAACATCAAGATTAGCGGCAGTCATTAATAATTCTGATCGAATTGAAGGATATTCTTTCGCCATTTTGCATAAATTTTTATTTATGGATTGGGCAGGAAAAAACATTCGAGATTTGGCAACAGTTCTGGCAGCGCTTTCGATTTTAATTGTAAGTGTTTTAGGTTTTATCCTTTTTCTAAAGAAATAAACAAAAGTTTCTGAGGGAGTAAGTTTCTAAGAAAAAGACTAAGCCGAATTTTAATTTTTTTTTTTAAAGAGAGGCTTATGAAAAATTAAGGGTGCAAAAATGCACCCTTAGCTATATCTACACTTTTCGTTAGCATATCCACAGTCTAAAACTAACTAAAAATAAAAGAAAGAAAGAAAGAAAGAAAGAAAGAAAGAAAGAAAGAAAACTGTACTGCAGCATTCTAAGATCATCAGTGAAAACATTGGTTGAGCCCTGCTGCTTCCTGCTAAGAAAAACACAGCTTACTGCAACTGCGTTTTGCACCTCATACCGCTTTATTTCATGGGAGAGCTTGATGCGCACGTTGCTTATTCAGGCAAATCTCCAGCTTTTCAGCTGGCCTGTACAGAAACCAGATCGTCTTAAAGCATTAATAACACAGGATATTTTGGATTCACACAACAATGCTATAGATTTGACAGCGAAATTAATATGTAAAACCAATTAGCATGAAATTTGCTCTAAAAAATAAAATTAATGATTTGGATACTTTTTTATTGACGGATTCAAGCGAATTAATATATATAAAAGAAAATGTTTTATATAATAAAGGCCAAAATAGCATTTATGATGCTAAAAATGAAATTTCAGGGCTGAAGTCTTCAGGCGAATGGATTTGTTTTAATCATACATTAGAGAGCCCAAAAGGATTTATTGGAAAATACAATGATTTTCAGGTTTTTGATAAACAAATTTTTAAAGCCATTGAAAAAGACTGCGCCTATTATGGCGATAGATTTTCCACCACCAAGTTACATCTTGGAGAGACATTTACTAAAGTATGGAATGTAGAAGAAAGATTAATGGTTTTTATGGCAAATAATGGTTTTTTAGTTTACACTAAAGATGGCATAAACATTAATTTCTGTTTAGATGATTCAAATTTGCAATTGATCTGGAAGTACGGATTAGCAGCAAAATACAGCTGGAAGCAGTCAGCAGATTGCATTGATGGGCCATCGGTAAAAAAACAGGCAGAGGTTATAAAATTTTTAGGCATTTATCAAACTGAACTGTGGCTAGTTTTAAACAGCGGGGCAATTTTGGCATTGGATATAAAAGCAGGAGTAGAATCGCGCCATATAAAAGAAGGAAAAATGATAAAGGGAGAAAGTGACTTTGAAGGCTTCAAAGGCTGCTTTGGCTACCATACTGTTTTAGATGAAAAAAATGGGCTTATTTTTAACTTAAGCAGGCACTTTTACATTGAGTTCGATTTAAATTCAAATGCAGAATATTTTAGCAGCTATAGCTTTAAAGGGTCTTCGCTCACCCACAAACTTAAATTGAACTGCATAGGCGGTTTTGATATGGAAAATATTTATGGCTATGAAGGGAGCGATAATAACCGTTTTGCGGTTTTCAGCAGACAGCAGAAAGAAATCATTTGGAATAGCGAGATCGAAGAAGCAAAAGGAAAATTTCCTGCGATTAGAGATTTGAAATATGGCGGGGGTAAAATATATGTTTTAGATCACCATAACAGCTTGCATATTTTTCAGAAAGATTAGACCATCGCAATCTTATCAAGGAATAACAAATAGGATCTGCTTTTTGCAGCATAACCTGTGAAACTTATAGCCATTATATAATAGATGCAATTCTAAAAATACATTTACGGACTTTCTTTTTGCCGGCATGCAGCAAACCGCAATCATTCTCTTTTGGCGTTCGGCAAATGCAAATCCTTTTCCGAGTTCAAGAATAAATTTTTCCAGCTCATCCAATATTGCCTATTCCAAATTTTGCGGCAGAATCGTGGCACATTGTATTTTTGAAAACTACAGAAAACAAAAACAAGGTTAAGCGGTTTAGGTTCGAAACTTTTAGACAGTGCTATCGTTTAACCTGCACGCCTTAATGGACTTCTTTTCTCGCTACTAAGAAAAAGATTCCAAATCCCTCTAAATGTTTTTAGTTTCCTTGCCTTATAGATTTTTTTTCATGTTCTTTATCCTACAATTAGACCTTCGCCTAAATATTATTTATCGAGAGCAATATTTTGTTCTTAACTGATTAATACATCGACTCAGAAAATACTGAGATTAAACATTTTAAATTTACGAAAAATCTTGTATTTTCAACATTATCTTCTATATTTGTCCAAATTAATCTGAAAATTTTCACAAATCTTATAACAAACCTTACCAAATACAATATAAAAAAAATCAATTTTGAAATCTATTAATCAAAAAATTTAAACCATGAAAGTAATAAAAAACTACTTATCTAAAATCACATTTGCTTTAGCAGTTAGTTTGATAGTAGGCTGCAGCCCATCGGAAAATAACCAGTCCGGAACAGAAAAAACTGCTAACTACACAGACGTAGAGTTATTCAAATCCATTTTCTTTGGGGTTGGAGAATTTGCAGTCCATATAAACCAGTTAAAAAGTAAAATAGATTTAACCAATAACCTTAAAGGTGATAAAAGAGTCGAAGTAGTCAATAAGCTGGATCTTCTTGTGAAAGAAATAAAAACCAAAAATCCAAGTTTTTTTCCTGAATTCAAACAACTCATTACAAGTGGAGATCAAAGAAAAGTGCAGCTTGGCATCGAATTGGGGTCTACTATGATTAAAGAAAATTTTGAGGTGATATTCCCTGAACTAAAGAAAGTTTTTCACAAAGTAAAATCTGACATATATACCGGTAAACTTAAACTTAATAAACAAGACAGTTTTAAAACATACATTGAAACATTTCAGACAGCTATTGACAAAGGAGAATATGACAGTTTACTTAAAAAAAACATGATAACCGATGAAAATGAGACTGTTGTTCCCTGCACTTGGGCTGTTGCCTGCGTAGCATATTTTGCAATAGCAGCACACAATACAGTGGCAGTTACCGCCTTGATTTATTTTAAATTTGCATTTTACGGCCCTAGTATTGATTCAGGCAATCAAGTAACCTATGACGGAGCAATTAATTGCGGGTTAGATTGTACAGGAATGGATTATATAGGACCTGACGATATAACGCCACCTGGACCAATAGTAGATCCTGAGGAAGCTACTTTAAGAACAGAAACATTGGTTAATGAAATTGCCGAATATTATGCAGAGAAGTAAGCTACTCGATGGGACGATCTATTTTATAACTTTTGCCGTTTGTGCCATTTTTGCATTTATATTTATCGCAGGAGTTTTTCTTTACACCGTGAATGAGAACCCTATTAAACTAAATGTAAATTTAGAAAACAAAATTTTTACGTTTGTTCCCCAAGGCTGGGCTTTTTTTACAAGAAATCCAAGGGAGGCACAAATTGTGATTTACCAGAAAAACGCCGACAATAAATTCGAAGAAATTTCGCAAAGGCATTCCTCTCACAATAATTTGTTTGGACTTAAGAGAAGAGCATCAAAGATGTTGTCTGAATTACAATTCATTAAAAGGGAAATAAATGATAGCCTTTATCAGAATACGATGTGGAGCTACCAGGAAAAAATATATTCTAAAGTGCCACTGGAAGTAATATCAGTTCAAAACCAGATGGAAGACCAAATATTGTGTGGTGAATACATCGTAATCTATCAAAAGGCCGTGCCTTGGGCCTGGAGCAGATCGTTAGACAGAATAAAAATGCCTGCAAAAATAATTCGACTTAACATAATATGCAATGATAGAGAAAATCAATAACCGCATTAAAACTTCCTGTTTAGAGCTTTTCCCATATACAAATACTGTCGGTTTTGCAAGGAGTTTACTTGCCATGGGAACTTTACTTACTTTGGCTGTAAATCCAATTAGTATTTTATTTCATAAAAAGATCGACGGTACAATAATAAACCCTGTACTAAACCCTGTCATACCTATAAATAAATATAACTTTTTTACATTATGTGGCTTTGACAATATTTTTTACATGAAAGGATTGGCTATAATAATTCTCTGTATAACCATTTCAGGTTATTTCATAAAGATAACTTCAATATTGCATTGGTGGATCTCCATAAGCTTTCTTTACTTTTCGTCAGTAATAGACGGAGGGGATCAAATTGCATCAATTTTAAGCTTCTTATTGATACCATTTTGTTTGACTGATCCAAGAAAAAACCATTGGATGCATATTAAACCCAATGACTCTGCAAAAAATATTATTGGATTGTTTTCAATCTGGATAATACGAATTCAAGTCGCAATGATATACTATCATGCTTCTTTAGGTAAGCTAAGTGTCGCAGAGTGGGTAAATGGGACAGCAATTTATTACTGGTTTAATCATAGCGTCTTTGGAATGCCTACAGCTATTTCGACAGTTATGAACCAGCTTTTAAGCAATCCTATTATTATTTCCTTACTTACTTATGGTGTTCTTGCGTTGGAAATCTTATTATTCTTAGGGTTGGTGGCATCTGTAAAATATCGCAAAGTAATTCTGTGCTTTGGAATATTATTTCATTTTTTTATAATCATTTACCATGGAATATTTTCGTTTTTCTTTTCAATTTGTGCCGCTCTTATACTGTTTCTTTACCCTACTTATCAATCTATTGATTTTAAATTATGGTATCTAAAAAAGTAAAACTACTTTATCTCATTAGTATTTCTGTATTTTTGACTTATCTTCTGCTGCTATTATACCATTATTCAGAAATTGCTCAAACAGTCGCTTCTCACGTGGATATAACTGGGAAAGTGGACGGGTATAGCAGCAAAAAGTCATTGCTGATTTCTTCTGGAGTTAATTTACTTATACTGGTTTTTATCGGACTTTTGATAAAAAACCCAAAATCAGCTAATTACCCCGTTGAGATCACAGACGGGAACCGAGAAAGTATGTATAAAAAAATGCAACTTTTTTTATGCCTTATTGCAATTATTACCACGTCCGTTTTTTCATATATGGTTTTTAAAGCAATTGGCCTCGAAAAGAATTTTATATATCTAATTTTATACCTGATCATAGCCCCTTTAATTGCAATACTGTATTTTGGGAGAGATAAAAAGGTTCAAAGCTAAATTTAACGGTTAGCTTCTAGTGGAAATTGACACTTTTCTCAAACAAAAATTTAAGTCGGATTTTAGTGAACTTTGCATAGTTTAAATTTTGTGGAAGAATGTCCACATCATTGTCTGCAACAGTAAAAATCACAAAAATCAAGATGTACAGGGGGTTTGGCTTCGAGTAGATATAGGAATGGACAAAAGAATACTGCATTAAAACTAAAAAGCCTGAAAGTATTTTCGGACTTTTTAGTATACCATAATAATATCCTATTAGTAGAGATTTTTACCGTATCACTTATCGTACGGCAATTTGGCGATATTTTTTGAACATGATCTATAATTTCGTCGCACTCCAAGGCTGCCCAGTTCTGAAATCTTTCACACTTCCATTACTGAAGAGCATTTGTCTGGCCAATTTTTCGTATTTACGAATGGACTCTGCGGCAATTATCAATGCAAAACCAGACTGCCTGGAGATAGATTGGCTTCAAAACAACTACAATCATTCAAAAGCCAGCACAACGATACTTTGAGGAGAAACTCAAAATGCATCGATTGACACAAAAGTATCAACTATAAATTTCCAATATTTCAGAAATTCATTAATTGGCAATTGCATTTTCCGCTTTCTTTTAGCCTGTCTTTGATTCAAGAAATTGGCTAAAATTCGAGGCGCACTTTTTTTTAGCATCAGATCTTAAACAGCATCTGAAGCCTAGTAATTACAACGGTTTTAATAAATCAAGGAGAAGCCTCTTTCTCTGCAGAGCGTCGTTTATCAAACGGTCTCCACTACAGCCAGCCTCCCCTTCACCGGCCAAAACAACAATAAAAAACATCTATAAAAATAAGGATATCTGCATCAATAAAAGTAACTAAGAAAAAAGGCCTGCCCACTGTACAGAATAATCCTAACAGCAATCCATATAAAAACCTCAGCAGAAAACAGTCCCAAAGCAGTCACCTCTTCTTCTTCTTCACCACCAGATGCTTCAAAGCCGGATCATTTAAAAGCCTGTCCATCTCGGTATAGATGATCTCCTGCACATCGCGGCGGATCTGGGCAAAATTCTGCTGGACCATCGCATTGTCCAGCTTCCTTACAGGCGGTATTTCTTTATAACTTTCCTCCTCGTTCCTTAACGCGTCATGATCGTTTACAATTTCCGAGTGAAATGTTTTCAATTCTATTTTGCAGTCCGGATTATCGGCCACCATCCCGACAAATTCACCCGAACTCAGAGACGAAATCTTTGATGCGGGCACAGCGGATTCCAGCTGTCTGGAACGGCTGATGGAGGTGTCAGCGCTGTTGATGGAAATGCTCTCCCGGTCCTGCATGATCTTCCCGAAACGCTCCGACAATTGCTTTGCCGTATCCCCTGTCACCTGTCCCGAGATGATGTTTCCGGTGATGTTCAGGATCACATCGGCCTGCTCGCGCCCGTAGTCTTTCCGCAGCTGGCTGAAGTCCTGCACCCCCAGACAGGTGCTCACTTTGTTGCTTCTAGCGGTGGCAATCAGGCTGTCCATATTGTTGAGATAGAGGGTCGGGAACTCGTCAAAAATGAGGCTGGATTTGAGCTTCCCTTTTTTGTTGACCAGCTTGATCAGACGGCTGACATAAAGCGACAGAACTGCTCCGTAAATCTGGATCTTCTGCGGATTGTTCCCCATGCAGACGATCTTGGGCTCCTCAGGATTATTGATATCGAGGGTAAAATCATTTCCCGAGAGCACATAGTACAATTGCGGGGAAGACAGTCTTGCCATGGCAATTTTGGCCGAGGCGATCTGCCCCTCGAGCTGGTCCATCGCATCATTGAGATAGGCATTGATAAAGGGATTGATAAGCACCTCGATTTCCCTGTCGGTGCGCAAAAGGGTAAAAAGGCTGTCATAGTCGGTCTGCATGAGCTCGATGACATGCGGCAGGGTGCAGAACTCCCCGTCATTGTATCTCCTCAGATACCAGATTACTGCCGACAGGAAATTGATCGGCGACTCCACAAAAAAGTCCCCCTGGCGCTTGATCCATTCTCGGTTGAGCCCCATAAGGATCGTCCTAGCGGACTCCGAAGCATCAGTGATATCCTCCATGCTCTGGGGATCCAATGGGTTGCAGCGGTGCATGATCTTGTCAAAATTAATGAAGTAGCATTTGGGCAATACTTTATATGCATGCTTATGCTTTTCAAAAGTATTGTAGACGATTTTGGACAGGTCATCATACTTGAAATCATAGACAAACATGCTGAATCCTTTGGCGATGTGCTGGGTGATGACATGGCGGATCACAAAGTAGGACTTGCCCGATCCCGGCGTTCCCAAAACCATCAGCCCGCGGAACGGATTGATGATGTTGATCCAGCTGCAGCGCAGCTTTTTTTTCAGATGATATTTCGCCGGCAGATTAATGGAATATTCATTTTCCAAAAGCCTTTCCTCCTGCGGAAAAGTCTCATTTTCAGTGTTGAAAATATCTGAAGCGCCCAGCCTGTTTTTAATGAGCCTGGACAGCAGCGTCCCGCCCGAAAGCACCAGCAGAAACCCCAGACCAGCAGCAGTCATATACCCCACCGCGGCATGCTCAAAAGCAGGAATTATAATCAGAGACAATCCGCTTAAAAAATACAGCAGCAGTCCTGCCGCAATTTTATAAATCGCGGTTTTCAGCTCCAGCTTTTCGTCCTTTCTTCCCTTTGCTCCCAGCAGTGATATAAGCAGAAGACCAAGAGCCAGAAGCTTGGAAATATAAAAATTTCCGAACAGTCCCGAGCGGCAGACCGATGCCAGAATCTTGTCTCCGAATTCACCTGTGAGATTCCATAATTTAAAAGCTTCGTAACAGCAATAATAGAAATGCCCCAGCAGCAAAGCGATGCCGATGAGCCTTGTCATGTCAATAATTTTTCTCAGCGCCTGTTCATTTTCTCCCGTCTGCATGGCTGTAGATTTTTAGCATTATTTTTATCTTTTAATTCAGCTCCGAACCCCCTCTTTTCTTTCTTCGGCGGCGTTTACGCTTTAGTGCGGCAGGCACATTATCTGCCTGCCATTCCGGTTTGAGAAGTTCCTCGAGAACCCTGATCGAAACCCCATTTGCAAGAGTTTCAAAAACTCGCATCTCCTGTTCAGCAGTCTCACTGTCCCGCACGTTTATGGTCCCGTAAATCTGTTTCGTTTCTGCTGTTCCAGGACAGCGTTCGAGCATGCCTTTTGCACTGTATCTTTTTCCCAGCGCGCTGCCGTTTATGACACACTTTGTGACGTGGTCGACATAGGTTATCCCATAAAGTTTTCCTGTCTCACTCTTTCTTAAGACCGCATCAATTCCCTCTTTTCCAAGCAGAGAAGCCAGCCTGTCCATATCCATATTTTTCTTCAGAAAAACAGCATCCACCGCACTTCTGATCCGCTTCTTTTCAAATGCCTTTTCGCCGCTGTTCAGCACGTACCGCTTCTCTAAAAAAGCAAGCGTCGGCTTCATGGCAAAATCGCTCGCCTTGATGGGCACTCCCAAGGATTTCCCTTCTTTGTCCAGTATGCGGTAGACCAGTCCTCCCGTCTTAAAAATCCTTGAATCTTCACTCCCCCTGTCCGCCCTTATATGATAGAGCTGCAGTACGGCGTTTAGCTCGGCCAGCGAGCTGTATCTATAGCTCAAAAGCACCGAGGAGAGCACCCCCGACATGGCTCTTTTGGACTGCATTCTGCCATAAGAAACCTTACAGGCAGACACAGGTTTTATAAGCGGGATCTCAAGAGGCTTCTGTGCTTCCGCCCTTAGCAGATTGAACTGTTTTTCAATTTCTCTGCGCGCCTTTTCCGACTGGTTCTTTCCAATATTCTGCATGTCGATCCTAGAGCCGTCCTCCCGTACTTTTATCGATACCAGATGGATGTGCGGATGCCCTGCGTCATCATGGCGATACACCAGATAAGGCTGCCCGCCGAAGCCTATCTTCTGCATATAGGCATCGGCAATCTGCAGCAGCTTTTCATCGGCATATTTTTCAGAGGGATGGAAGTTCAGCGAGATGTGCACGCTGTTTCTTTTCACGTTGCCGTTAAGGGCATTCTGGTTCAATAATCTATTCAGTCTCATGAGTGCTGTAAGCTCATTCGCGGCAGCAGGATAATTGCCTTCCCCTATGCACTCGGCAGCGCCTTCCTTGACCTTGTTCTCGTTGTACTGGAATATGCTGCGCACCGAATGCCCGGTCTTTATGACTGCAACCATCTCGAGGTTATTTCGCTGGCCAGTTTCTGGATATCCGACACCGTTAGCAGCAGCCGTTCGCGCTGCGCTTCGGTACTTAAAATCCAATGCCTGAACTCGGGGATCTGCTGCAGGGTATGGAGCTTTCTGACCGTCTGGTTGAAGTTGTTCCCAATGGCGCCCAGCTCTTTTCTCAGACGTATGAACTCGAGCATGAATTCATCCAGCGAAGCGTCACGATGCTTGACCGTAACGGGTTTATGCAGCAGGCAGCTTCTGAGGTATTCGCTCATCTGCCTACAGGTGGTTGCCTTGAATCTCCTTTCCAGCGATTCATATTCGCTGGCGGTAAAGCGCACCGCGGCTATGCGGGTTCTGTTTAAAATCTCTTTTCCCATCTTTTTTCCCTTTCATTTCTTAAACACTTTTCCTTTCCGTTTCACTGCCCGCGAGTTCCGAGCTTGGGGAAGCCCGATGCGTTTGTTTAACAAACGGACATCTGGCCGACTGCAGGAACGTGGCAGTCCAGCTGCTTTATCAAAGCGAACCTGTTTTAAAAGCTCTTTTTAACGGATTGCGTTAGCGAAAGTAGAAAACACTTGTGGACTGCACCTATCCCGTCCATATTTTGAACGGGGTGTTGTAAGCGCTTCTGACTATCTTTGAATCATTAGATTATTAACTTAAAAACGCAGAAATTATGCTGACAGAAAATGATGCCGCCCTGGTATTCGATACCATATTGAGTACCCCGGGCATGAACGAACCGGTGAGGATTGATCTGAAGATTTCACGAAAAAATGTGCTGCTGCTGAGCCATGCCATTGAGCGCGGCCTGCTTAAAAATGACGGCAGTCCGTCGGTGCTGCTGCAGCGCACGGCAGAAGAAAATATTGCCGAACTCAAAAAGCTTTCCGCAGACTGTCTGGCCAGGGCCGGCCTTACCGAACTGAACGAGAAGCTTGCCGGTCTGGGAGCAGAAAAAAAGAGGTAAAAAAAGGAAAACAGAAAGCCGTTAACGAAATTGCTAACGGCTTATTTAATTTATCAAAGGCAGTCTGTTTTATTGCTGCAGGCAGAGCAATTCCATTGCTTTTTTTATGCTATTTTTGAATAAACATTCCAATGCCCTATGAGCCCAGAAGAATTAAAAGCCTTTGAAGAAAGACAGTCCGAAATGCAGCAGACCCTCGAAATATTTGACCTCATCTGCAGCAGGCTCAACCTGAAATACGGGGAGTTTCATATTCTTCAACAGACGATCTGCCGACTATGAGATTCTTGATGTTGAGCAGGCCATTACCATACACTTTTAGTTTCTGATACGAATGCCTATACAAAACAAAAAAACTCCCTTAAAAAGGGAGTCCTTAGGCGGCCGGCGGTTGCCTGAAAAGTATACGGCAATTAACTAAATCATTTGGGACAGAACCTCCAGACGAACCCCGCCGGTCCCCTGTTTTTTCTGACTGATTCTACAGCATCATTACCAGTATAAAGACAAATTTACGGCAGTCTAAACAGTCTGCCCTTACAGCATCTTCCGATAATCTTACAGCATTCCAAGTCTGTACTATACAACTCGAAATAATAAATAAAACAGAAAAAGAAAAGGCGCTATAGAGCGCCTTCATCCGCAAAGGAATAGTAGGCCTCTGCCGTTACGATCAGATGGTCCAGCAGTCTGATGTCCATCAGCTCCCCTGCTGCTTTGATCTTTCTGGTAATGCCCTTGTCGGCTTCTGAAGGGGCTGTCTTTCCAGAGGGATGGTTGTGGGCAATGATAAGCCCCACGGCATTTGCTTTAAGGGCCGCGGCAAACAGCAGCCTGATGTCCACGACAGTTCCGGCAATGCCTCCCGAAGAAGCCTGGTATATGCCCAGCACCCTGTTGGACTGGCTCAGCAGCAACACTTTGAACTGCTCGATGAATTCAATCTTGTCGGGATCCCAGCAGTCCGCCAGAATCCCGTAGGCGGATTTGGAAGAAGTGATAAGCGGCCTTTCGGAGCTTTTGATTCTGGTTCTGTATACAAGGTCGATTTCCGATACGGTTTTCCAGCTGCTGTTTTCATTTGCTTTCATGGCATTTCAATTTTAAGGTTAATAACAGCACCTGCACCGGGCACAGGAAAGCGAGCGCAGAAAGCAACGCAATAAAGCAGGATGGATGTCCTGCATTTATGGGGGAATTTTTTGCGGCGAACCGAAGTCCTGCGCCCGAACTTTGTGGTGGAATTAAACTCAAAAGGCTTCTTCCGCACTGCACGGCACAGGCTGAAAGCTATTGTGGAAAAAGTAAAATGCCGTACTGGAAAGCATGGCAGGGCGGCTTAAAAAAAATAGTCGCAGGGCAATGGGCTGGGTATCAAAAAAATGAGGGCTGAAAGAGCCGGATTACATGCGGAACGGAGGTCAAACGCTTCTAAAAACCTTGCACGATGCTCTGTTTTTATCTAATTTTGCGCCATGAATTACGAAGATATCAAGCGCCATTTTGAGAGCCATCCGCCACCCGAGGAAGTGCAATGGACCGACTGGGCCTACATAAGCGACACCCAGCTTTTCCTTAAAAGCTGCTACATCGGCATCCGCAACTTTAACGGTTCTCCAGACCGCTGTCCTGCCTGGTGGCATCTCAGGGATTTTTATCTGCTGCTGAAAAAAATGCAGCAGAGCCCGGCTCCGGCAGAAATCCAGACCGAAGAACCTGCATCTGAAGAAAATGCGGCTGGGAAGACCGCCTCTGAGCCAAGCGAGCAGCAGCCGCAGGCCGAAATCTGACCGCTGCCGCCACACTGCATCATCTTACCTTTTACCCATAAAAAAAACAGCCCCGCACATGAACTGCGGGGCTGTCTGCTTATAGAATTTTATTGTTTTCAGGTGAGAAGAAACCTTGTTTTATCTCTTGCAAGCGTGCTCCAGCCGATGCTGAAAATATCCAGAAGCAGCTTTTTAAGCTCCTGATAGGTGCCCGGCTTGACGGCATAAAAATCAGCGCCGAGTTCGTAAGACTTATCAATGATGTAGTTGCTTTTGCTGGTGGAGAGCATGATCACTTTCAGCGCTTTAAAAGGCATGGCTCCTGCCCTTATCTCTTTGAGGCATTCCAGTCCGTTTTTGCCCGGCATGTTGATGTCCAGAAACAGCAGTTCGGGAATCTCTGACATGGCCTGATACAGGCTGTGGAGCAGCTGCTGCCCATCCTCTGCCTGCTTTACCTTAATGGCAAGATCAAGCTCGCTGACAGCATCCATAAAAAGAATTCTGTCATCCTCATCATCATCTGCATGATAAATGATTTTGTGGAAATTCTGTGTTTGTAGCATCGTTTTCAAATTTAGCGCAACTCAGAAGACAAGCTTCTGGAATCCGCAAAAGTTATACTAAAAAAAATTAATACAAGCCTCTGTAAATAGATAAACGATCGAATTATGTCCGCGTGCGGCTGGTGAAAAGCAAATATACGGCTTTTTTTTTAAAGTGCTGCAAGTGATCAGAATCAGCACAGCCTGCTAAAAAACATAATCGGATGGATGCCCTTACTTAGGCCCTCCTGCAGCAGAGATTAAAATCGGAACTTGCATTGCCTCCCAGCCTCCCCTTACGCCATCGATGGGAAAAGAAAAGCCGATTAATTTTGCTTTCCGTTTTCTCACCGCTGCATCTGATGAAGAACAGCAAGACACTTCTGAAGCTTCCATTTTTGACCTACAGGAAAGCTTAAAAACAGCACCTGATCCTTTTGAACAAAGTGATGCCTCAGGGCAGGATCACTGGGAAATTTTTAATAATGCTGCCGATTCGGACTATCCAGATGCTGCTGGGGCGATACAGATAAAAATGGGCCGGAGTCCTGGGAATGATATAATAGATCGCACATTCACTTCAGATCAGTTTGCAGCTGTAGTTTAACCTTCTTTCCGGTTTTCCATGCCGTCGATGATTTTGCCTACTTCGGTCTCGGTGGCTTTAAGCCTGCCCTGGCAAAAGGCGATAAGCTCAGATGCCTTTTTTACTTTGGCCGCCAGCTCGTCCACTGAAATGGTTTCACTCTCTATTTCTTTAGAAATGGCAGTAAGCTCATTCCAGGCCAGCCTACAGAAACACAAAAATTATGTGAGAACTTAAAAAAAGAAATCAGTTCCATTTTTTCTGCATCTAAGCAGACTTATGGATCCTCCCGTATCGCTGAAGAGCTTCAAAAAGCAGGTTACCTAATATCTTACACGGCTGTATTTGAACATATGAGAGAATTAGTGATATATGTTTCGATTAAAAAAAATACCCCGGCAGTTAAAAATCAAGCAAATAATACAACTAAAAATGATTAAAAAATTTCTGAAAAGTTAAAAAAACAAGGCCAAGAGGTTTATACCCAAAGAATAGAATTTTTAGAAATAAATTTAGTACTTTTTACATCTGAATTATATTCAATAACTTATGGCTAAAGAGCGCCGAAAATTTGATGCTGCCTTTAAAATAAATGCAGTAAGTTTAAGTTTCGAAAAAAAATGTTTAAAAGACTTTGCTGAGGAACTTAAAATCAATCAAACTGTACTGTCCAGATGGCGTGCAGAGTACAAAAAATTTGGCACAGGGTCTTTTCCAGGCATTGGTTACGCAAAAGTGCACCCAGACAATAGAAAACTTTACGAGCTTGAAAAAAAAAGTAAAAAATCGGATATTAGGCTGGAAATCTTAAAAAAAGGAACGCCTTACCTTTTTAAAGGCAAACTGAGAGTCTACGCATTCATAAAAGATAACGAAAACAGGTACACCATTGAACAGATGTGCGAGATTCTGGGGATATGCAAACGCATGTATTTCAAATGGAAAAAAAACGGCATACCCAAAAAACATCGACACGTGGCACTTTTGAAAGAAGAAATTACTTCTATTTTTTTAAGTTTCAAAAAAGAGTAAGGCAGGAATAAGATAGCTAAAGAACTTAACAAGCGCGGATTTAAGATAGCTCCAAGACAGGTATCCAATTACATGCGGCTGCTCGGATTACGCAGCAGATCAAAAAGGAGATTTAAGGTAACAACAGATTCTAAGCATAATTATTTTACAGCTCCCAATATTTTAAACCGGAAGTTTAAAGCAGATAAACCCTCTCAGGCATGGGTTTCAGATATAACTTACATTCAGACTAAATCAGGATTTCTTTACCTCACAATCATTATGGATTTGCATGACCGGCAAATAGTCGGCTGGAGTCTTAGCGGCAGTCTTTATACTAAAACTACCACTTTGCCGGCTTGGGAAATGGCTGCGGCTAAACGCAAAGTATTAAATGGAATGATATTTCATTCTGACAGAGGTGTGCAATATGCCAATAGAGCTTTTACAGCACAACTTAATTCCTATAACTGCATAAGAAGCATGAGCAGGAAAGGCTGCCATTTAGACAATGCAGTTGCCGAAAGTTTCTTTAGTACATTTAAAAGGGAACTGATCTATCCAAAGACCAAGCTGCTGAATCAAACAGAACTGAAAGAGGAAATAGCTGACTATATAGAAAACTGGTACAATAAAAAAAGGATACATTCTACATTGAATTACAAAACTATCGAACAGTTCAATGCTTGTGAAAACATAGTCTAATATTCTGATCAGGCTAAATATGAAAAAAACAATTAACGTGTACGATCCCTACTTTAAGGTGAACGCTGTACTGCAGAGTTACAAAAGTAATAATTTAACGAAACTCGAACAGGATCTTGGAATATACGAAGGTGCGCTGAATAATTGGCGCAAAATATATAGAAAATGCGGCCCGGAGGGTTTTTCAAAAAATTTTTCTTTAAAAAACAGAAACGAACATCACAAAGAATCGCAGCTTGAAAAAAAGATAAAAAAATCAGAATTAGAATTTGAAATTCTACAAAGAGCAGGGGAACATCTTATGCATGGAAAACCAAAAATCTTTCATTTTATGAAAGACAATGAAAAAAGATATTCTATAAGAAATATGTGTAAAGTTTTGGGCATTCACAGATGCACCTATAGAAGATGGAAAGACCAGTATGATACAGAGCAAAAAAGAAAAAAGCTAATCCAAAAAGAAATAACTGCAATTTTTTTTGCCGCTGAGAAAAGGTATGGAAAGCAGAGAATTAAAGTAGCTCTGCAAAATTCGGGCTATCAATTAGCCGTGAAGACAGTTGGCAATTACATGAAAGAGCTGGGTTTATACTGCCAAATAAGTGACAAAAGCAATAATTTTAAAGAAGCAGCAAAGCATCTGTAACCATTTATTTCAATACTTGTCTCTATGCCTAGTGTTGGGGTACTATTAGTGGTACAATTAGCGTAGTTGAAACAAAAATGCTTAACGATGAATGAATGCACATTACAAGGGAATAAAAAACAGAAATTTTGAGCCTTTTAAAATACATGGCAAATGCATCAGTCAGAAATTCTTCAGTAATAGCCATGCAGAATTATAATGCCATAATTTCTTATGGTGGTGCTTTGGAATTTACATAGACATATCGTTTATTTTATTCAAACCTAAATAGCTGACTGTCATTCTATTACAGCACTAACTGCAACAAGAATTTCCAAAAATTATGAGAGCAATAATTAGCAGAACATCAAGTCATTAGTTAGTATCTTTTACTTTTAATTTTACTTTTAATTTTAATTTTAATTTTACTTTTAATTTTAATTTTAATTTTACTTTTAATTTTAATTTTAATTTTACTTTTACTTTTACTTTTACTTTTACTTTAATACTACTTAATAAAAATAGCCAGCCAAAAAGCAGATTTAGTGAATTATCGCTAAATACAAGTCATATGAGCGCTGTAGAAATGTTTTAATATAAATTGACTAATTCCGGGCGATGCAATAAATATTTCAGGCTATTCTTACAAAAAGCTTATGCGATCCAGATGGAGTGAATTCATATTGCATAACCAATTTTACGAATGGAAATTTATTGTAATGATTATATAGCTTCCACTATTGGCACTAAATTTATACTCATTTTAAGGTTTCTAAATTATACTTATAACAATATTTATTTTTCAATGTTTTCACTGGTATATATATCTGACGAACTCTTCTCTTTTGTCATAAGGAATATCGTAATTAAGAGATTTTAATTCCATTGTATTCCAAGATTGCCACTCAGTGACAAGTTTTTCATTCGTTATTTTATGATGGTCTAAAATTTCTTTTATAAAATAATCTTTTAATGGCATATCTAAAAGCCTTTCAATTCCATCCTTTGTAAGTGCTATTTTGTATTCCAACTCCTCTTTTTCATTGATATAAAAAGTAAACAGCCCTCTGTCCCAAGAACTCAAATATTCTAAATCTCCATCATCATCGTATTGAGTAGGAACAAGATTATCATCTTTCTCATATTCAAATATCATGGACATCATGCGTTCATTTACCCACTGATAAAAAACTTCTGCCCCGTCCAGTAAATCTTTTTTCTCTTTTTCTAAATCCCACCATTCTTTTTCTCTAACCTCACCATTAGGATAAATTTCAATCTGATATTTATTAAATTTTTTGCTAAGGTGATTTACATTGCTATTATATTTATTGCGTATTGACTCAATTAAATCACCAATAGCAACAAATCTTACCCAAAAAAAAACTGCTGTATCCTTATAATCTACATATTCAATTTTATCATATCCGATAGTTCCCTCATTAATACTTAAAATAATATTAATTTTTTTCCAATTCTTATCTGATAGTTCTTGGACTATTTCATTGTAATTCAATATCATATTTTTTTATTTACATAGTGGAGCTGATACTTTTTTGCACAGAAAGCTAAGATAAATATTAAATAAATTTATCCATTCAACTATGTTATTTTTTTTCACAAAAATTAGGGAGAAATAAATCCATTTTTAGCTTCAGCAGAACAATAAATATGTGCACACAAATTTTTTATTTCCATCAAAATTTAACAACATTAATCATCAAATTTTGACCTGAATAATCTCAAAACCAATATTTAATTTTGCAAATTGCAACCTAATATTTTGTGGTTCGATTTTTTCACGAGAAATCCTTAGTCTGTTCAGAATAAACAGTCTTAAAGTGGCTTTATCTGAGATTTAATCGGAGCTGAACGATGGTTCGAAGTCCCGTCAAGGATATAGCGTTTTTGTATTTATCTTAATAACAAAATCTTACTGCAGAAGTTCTTCTAATTTAGTTTTTAAAATATCTTCATTTTTGATGACCGAAATATGACGCTAACATATTATAGTTCTCATCGAAAATAATAAATGACGGAGTACCCTGCAATTGATTGAGCGTAAATGTTTCGGGTATTACAGGGGTTTGAGAGCAATACTCTCTTATTTTCGATATTATAATCTCTTTTTCTTTTTCAGAATAATTTGTAAAATTAGGAATGGCATCACAAAATAATTGCATCTTATTTGAATCAAGCAATTCTTCACTAGGCGTCATTCTTAAATTTTTTAATTGAAAGATTGCCTAAATTCTAATGGAGAAACGGTCACTTGGTTTTTAAATAAACGATGAAACGATTGCGGATATTCAAAACCCAATCGGTACGCAATCTCAGATACCGACATTGAAGTCGTAGATAAAAGTTCTTTTGCTTTTTCTATTACTCTATTTTGGATATGCTGTTGAGTTGTCTGCCCAGTCTGTATACGTAACATATCGGAGAGATAATTAGGGCTTAAATGAAGCTCTTTGGCTATATTCGCAACTGTCGGAATTCCATTTGCTGTCAAATTATCATTTTTGAATGAATCATCTAAAAGGGCTTCCAATTTAATAAGCAGATAATAATTTGCTTTCTTCCTTGTCAAAAATTGACGGCTGTAATAACGGTCGCAGTATTTCAAAAGCAATTCAATATTGCTTATCAATAAATCCTGGGTAAAAGCATCCATGTTATTGTGGATTTCTTTACCAATATTTTCTATTATCTGCATGATAGCTTCTTGTTCTTTTTCAGAAAGATTTAGCGCTTCATTGACGCTATAAGAAAAATATCCGAATTCTTTGATTTTTACAGCCAAAGGATAATGGTATAAAAAATCAGGATGCACGGCCAACACAAATCCTTTTACATCATTTAGCAGAATATCTTCAAATTGTAATACCTGATTCGGAGCGGTAAAATACATGATTCCCTCATCGAAATCGTAATACTGCTGACCATACTTGAACTTCCCTCCTGCACAATCTTTCTTTAAGGCAATAATATAAAAGTCAGAAATAAAAGCGCTTAAAATGGTCTCAGATTCCAATTTTACATCATCAAAACCAAATACGCTAACCAGCGGATTTAAAGGCTTCTTTAATCCTAAAAATTGATGGAGCGCATTAATGGATGGTATTTTTATAGGAGTGCTCATTATAAAAATTCGTTCTTAATCTGTTTTATTCCCTCTTTATAGCTTGTTACAGTGAAATCTGGAAAACGCTTTCTAAATTTTGAATCGTCAAAAACATTCGCTTGTCCGTATCTTGGAAGCAGTTCTTGCAGTTCTTTTAATTTTTTATTGAAAAACGCTCCGATTGCAAATACAAACTTTGGAATAACTTTATATTTTAATTCTCTTCCATAAATTTTAGAAGCTAGTGCAATGAATTCTTTATAATTAAGATGGCTTTCATCAACAGGCAAATGCCATGTTTGTCCAAACGCGTCTGGCGTATTGCCTATTAATGCCGTGGCACGACTTGCATCTGGTGTCCAAATCAGACTTCGCTTTTTAGTGTCGCTCAAAGGTACTTTTAGTTTTTTATTTTCTTTAATTGCATTAAAAATCAAAGTATTAGTGATGCTCTGCGTTTTGGCGGGTCCGTAAAATTCAGGCGCACGACAGATTACCGCTTCTAACTGACCTGATTTTATTTCGCTTAAAACCATTTCGGCCATTTCTTTCCTGATCTTTCCTTTTCTTCCCACAGGTTCAAAGGCAGTTTCTTCCGCAAGCACTCTACCGTCTTGAGGATACATATAGGTATTGTCAAAAAATACCAGTTTCGTTTTATTGATTTTACAGGCTTCAATAACATTTCCTAAGATCAGTACAAATTGTTTTTCCCACAAATCAGTATCCATCGGAAGTCCTAAAGTAAAATATGCGATTTCACTTCCCTTCACCGCTTCTATTGCTTTTTCTTTAATCGTTAAATCTGCCGAAAAAACAGTATCTGTATCATTTACGTTTTGCGCTTTTCGACTTACAATTCTTATATCTGAAGTATATTTTTTTTTCAGTTCTCTTGCCAATTCTTCACCTATCTGCCCATTGGCTCCTAATATTGTCTGCATCTTATTTAGCCTTTTTTTTAAATTGCTTCATTATCACTTCTGCTATTTCTTTTGAGCTGAATGGATTCTGTCCGGTAATTAAATTTCCATCTGTAACCACATAAGAAGTCATCGGAATAACTGCCTTCTCATAAGCAGAACCTCTTTCTTTTAATGCTGCTTCTAAATTAAAAGGCACGATTTTTTTTCTTCCGGCAAGACTTTCTTCAAACCAATTGAAACCTGTAATCTTTTTATCTTTTATCAAATATTCTCCATTCGATAATTTTACATTTAAAAGTCCTCCAACGCCGTGGCAGATTGCGGCAACCATTTTTCCGATTTCATACTGCTTAGCAATACTATTTTGCAATGTTTTATTATCTATAAAATCAAACATCGTTCCATGTCCGCCGGCTAAATAAATCAAATCAAACTTTTCATTAGAAACATCATCCAGACTTTTACTATTTTTTAATAATTCGCGAAAAAAAGATTTGCTCCAATATTTCTTTGAAATTTTATCAAGCATAAAGAATTTTAAACTTTCAGGATCGATAGGTACATCACCGCCATTGGGACTGGCGATCGTTACTTGATAACCTTCTTTTAGAGCCATATCATAAATATGGGTAAGTTCACTTAACCATAAACCTGTCTTAAGATCGCTTTCTGCGTACGTATCTACATTGGTCACAACAATTAAAATATTTAAACTCATAATATTTATTTTAATACTGCAAATTTCAATTTAGTTCATCTGATAGCAGTATCTAAATTACGGAAAATTGTAACCATATCTCTAAAGTTATCCTATTTTAATGAAGAGCAATTTTTTTTCTAAAGCAATATTAAATCAAAATAATTTTTCCCTTGATCTTTAACAGAATATCCCAAACCAAATTGTTTAAGCCATACAAAGACAGGCTCTACACATATTATAGTAAGACAATCTCATCAGATCTTCCATAAAATGGTTTGAAATTTGTCCTGTAGTGCCACTTAAAGCCAAAAGACTCCAATTGAATACAATTGGAGCTTTTTTTTATATACGCCATTACCTGCGATTCGAGTCGTATTCCAGTGCTAGAGAAAAACTAAGAAAAAATGGAAGGCACTGAAAAAACTAGTAAATACAAAAATTTTGTTAAAGAGACAATAGTCCTATAAATGAAGTATTATATCCTATAAATGTACTCCCAAATGTTTCTTATTTTGTAAATAATAAATTTATTAAAGAACGATTAATTTCATATAATACGGCGATTAAATAATGCAAAAAATATAAAATATATCTTTTCAGCTACTTCATTACTTGCGATAGCTAAATAAAGGTCAATTTAAAACACTTATACTCTTATTTGTTCATTTATTACTTTTCGACAAATTCGATAACCAAATTGTAAAAGTTGTACTTAATGTTTCTGTAATTTATCTTTAAAAATATGATGTCCCCCTGTATCAGTAAACAATTGACAATCAAAAATATTCATATCTGAGTTTCGGAACTAAATTTTTGAATTGATAAATAAAGCAAAAAAACGATGACCCCTATTAATGCCATAATCATATCTGAAGAACAAGAAACTTTTCAAATCTTAAAAAAATTTGAGGAAGAAAACTCCATTATTGAAATAATTGCTAACGCTGATTGTATAAAAAACGGAATACTTTTAATAAAAGAGAAAAAACCAGACCTTATCCTTTTAGATATTGTTTTTAAAGACAATCTGTTTTTTGAAATGCTTGAACAATTAGAATTCAGCATTCCCAAACTTGTATTTATATCCGCAAATAAAGATTATGCTGTTAAGGCCTTCAAACACGATGCCGTTGACTTTTTACTGAAACCAATTGATTTTAATTCGATAATAATGGCTGTTTATAAAGTAATTAAAAGAAGGGAAATGGAACGCTCTTATCAGCATCAAAAAATTAACAATATAAATATTTCAAACACTGTTAATCAAAAAAATGACTACGTTGCCGTTGCATCTTTAGAAAAAATAGAACTCATACTAATGTCAGAAATTACTTTTTGCAAGGCAGATGGAAAGTATACCGTTTTTATCCTGTCTAACGGAACCAAAGTAATGTCAAGCAGAAATCTGGGTGAATACAGCAACATTTTGGATAACAGTTATTTTTTCAGAATACATCATTCTTATATTATCAATCTTCGGCATATTGCTAAGATTTCAAAAAAAGATGGTTATTTCTGCGAACTTTCGAATGGATTAATTTTACCTGTTGCCAAAAGACGGCAAGATGACTTTAATAAATTTATAAAACTTAAAGATTAAAAAGAGTTTAAGTTAACTTCAATAACTAGGAAAATGAATACCAATAATATTTCAGAAAGCAACGCTGCAAAAGAGAAAAATAATAATGCCCCTTATTATTATGAAGAACCTTTACATGATCTGTGTAAAATTTTAGATTTTTCGATGGATCTGATCTGCTCTTGTGACGAAGCGGGAAGATTTGTATGGGTAAATAAAGCTTCAGAACGCATTTTAGGATATAAGCCTGAAGAGCTGCTTGGCATCAAATACAGTGATTTTATATTTTATGAGGATGGTGCTGCTCCGACAAATGAAAATTTTGATTTTAAAAGCGGAACACATGCGTCTATATTTGAAAAAAAGTTCATACACAAAAACACAAATATTATCTATTTGCAATGGTCTGCTGTACAGGATGATGTTAAAAATTTATGCTACTGCATAGGGAGAGATATTACTGAGAAAAAAAATATAGAAAAAGCGTTCGAGACCGAAAGGCTGCAATTTTTTAATATATATTCGCAGGCACCTTCCTATATGGGAATTTTAAATGGTCCCAATCATGTTTATGAATTGGCAAATGAACTTTATCTGCAATTAATCGATAAGAGGGATATTATTGGGAAGGCCGTAAAAGAAGTTTTGCCAGAACTTGAAACGCAGGGAATTTTTGAAATTTTAGATAATGTATATCAGACAGGCGAAAGCTTTTGTGCCAATGAAATGCCCATAACATTTGATCGCTATAGCGACGGGAAACTAAAAGATGTTTACTTAAATTTTATTTTTCAGGCTCGAAGGGATGTTAATAATGCTATTGACGGAATATTTATTTTTGGCAATGATGTAACAGAACAGGTTCTATCGCGAAAAAAAATTGAACAAAGCGAAAAAATGTATAAAGATCTAATCCATAAGCTGCCGGTTGCCACCTACTCCTGCGATTCTGAAGGACGGATAGTGCTCTATAATAAAGCTGCAGCAGCATTATGGGGCAGAGAGCCTGAATTAGGAAAAGATTTATGGTATACTTCATGGAATAATAATGATAATAAAAAAAAGCATGCTGCGCCTCTGAACTTATGTTCGTTGGCCGCAGCGCTAAAAGGAGGGGATCCAATCCTTAGTAAGGAAATAATTATAGAACGCCCCAATGGAGATAAGCGCAATGCATTGCCGCACCCAGTTCCCTTTCACAATGCTGATGGCGAGATAACAGGAGCAGTTATAGTACTTTCTGATATTACAGAAATAAAACTGGCACAAAAAGAACTAAGAAAAAGTGAAAAAAAATACAGGTATCTTTTTGACAACAATCCAATGCCAATGTGGATTATTGATTTAGCCTCTTTTAAATTTCTGGATGTAAATAAAATGGTAATTCTGCAATACGGATACAGCCGTGAGGAATTCCTTTCTATGACTGCTTTGGACATACGCCCAAATGATGATAAAATTCATTTCATAAAATCGAGTGATACTTCACATATTAATGAATCGAATTATAATAGGGGAATTTGGAATCATATAAAAAAAGATGGAACTATTGTTCCGGTTGAAATTATTGCCCATAATATTGTCTATGAAGGAACTGCTGCAAGATTAATTCTTTCTAATGACATCTCTGATCGCAAAAAGGCAGAAGCAAATTTGGAAAAAAGAAATCGGGAGCTTATCAAAACCAATTCGGAACTGGATCGATTTGTATATAGTGTATCACACGATCTGCGTTCACCTCTAACATCTATTCTTGGGCTAATCTCTTTTATTGAAACAGAAAGCAGGGAAATTGATACTCTAAAGCATGCCGAACTGATACGGATCAGCATCAATCGTTTGGATGAATTTATAAAAAATATTTTAAGCTATTCGCGTAATAACCGTACAGGGATTTTACCGGAGCAGATTTCGCTAAATGAAATGATGCTCGATACAGTAGATTCGCTTCAAAGAATGAAAGAAGCAAAAGGGATTCGTTTTGAAATTGAAATAAAGGAACAAAAACCTTTTTATACAGATAAGCTTCGATTTACAACCATTATAAAAAATCTAATTTCCAACGCCATAAAATACCATAAAAAAGACGAAGCCGACCGATTTGTAAAAATATTTGGATATTCAGATCATGAAAATCTCCATTTTTCAATTGAGGATAACGGGATAGGAATTGATCCTGCATATCATAAAAAAATATTTGAAATGTTTTTTCGTCTTTCGGGCAAAGACGGCTCAGGTATTGGCTTATATATCGTTAAAGATGCTGTAGAAATATTGCAGGGCTCTATAGAAGTGCAGTCAGAAAAAGAGATTGGAACCAAATTTAATATCACTTTAAAAAATTTGAAACCATGTTAAAAGAACTAAATCCAAAATTTGAAACAGTTATGATTATCGATGATAATCTGATAGATTTATATATCATCTCACGGATGGTTACGCAGAATAATTTTGGGAAAAATGTGCTGCATTATACAGAGGCGCAAGAAGCTATGAAATATCTGCAGGAGAATCAGGACAATATTTCCAAATTGCCTCAAATAATTTTTGTAGACATTTATATGCCTTTAATGTCCGGATTTGAATTTATGGAAGCATATGATAAATTATCAGCTGCTCTAAAAAATTATTGCAAAACCTATATCATATCCTCAACAATTGATAATGAAGATATCGCACGATCAAGCAGTAATACAAATGTGGTTTCTTTTCATGTAAAGCCGATTACCAAAGAATTTCTTGACCGAATTATTTAGGAGAAGTCACGGCTAATATTAATTCTAATAATTGAATTAAACTAAATCAGACTTTTATGCTTCACCACTAAGCTGGCGATGTCATAGTGCTTTTAGCAATTACTACAATTGCTACTTAAACTGTGATAAATATATCTCATCCTTACGCTCTAAATTTCACAAACTCCACTCAGAAATTCAGTATCATAATTTTCATAGCTGGAATTTACTGCAGTAAACGGTTATACCATATAAATACCGGTTATTACTTCTCCCTTTTAATTTTAAAAGCATCCCTGTTAATTTGCATATACAATCTTAAAAAAGAATGTTTTGCACAATCTGATAAATGCTTTTCGTTTACTCCAATGATAGTCCAACCTACAAATCGCCGTCCTATTCATTTAGCGCATGCACCAGTTGAAACTTTTATTCGCGCAATGCTTTTTTTATTATTTACAGCAGATCTCGTAATGGGCCGCTATACGATTTTCAAAAAAATAGCCTTTAAAAAACTTGTACTGATAACTAAATCATAATAAAGATGGAAAAAAAGGTACAATATCCTCATTGCATAGGCACGTCAATAAAAAATAAAATTAAAAACATTAGAGAGTTAAGAAATTATACCCAGCAATATATGGCTGATCAACTTGGCATTACCCAAGCTGGTTACAGTAAAATTGAAAAAGGAAAAACTATTGTATCATACTCTAAATTGCTAGAAATTAGTGTGGTCCTCGAAGCTAGCATAGAAGAGATAATAAATTTTGACAGTCAGGGATGTATTAAAAGTTTAAATACAGTTAAAGATAATAACATAGATTCAAATGATAGCTGTAAAGCTCTCAAAGAACTTTATGAGGACAAAATAAAACTTTTAGAAAAGCTTTTAAATAAAACTGAAGATGAATTAGAATACTATAAAAACAGATTGGGTCTAGTATGAAATTGCAGAATTGATACCTTTTTGCCACAAAAAGTTAAACATTTTCCCGGTAAAGGAAACAATAAACAAGGGAAAGACAATGGACACCACGATAATAGGAACCATAATGGAATGGTAAAGGAAAAAAACGGGAAACATTAATCCAAAAGAGGCTTACAAGCCTCTTTTTTATTTATTTTCAGTACGAATTGATAAAATTATTAATGGAGAATAATCTTTTCTTAGAAAGAATTGTTTACAAGATTGATTACCTATTAATTTGACTTCATACTTTTATTTTCATCAAAATTAACAGTATTAATCATCAAATTTTGACCTGAATAATCTCAAAACCAATATTTAATTTTGCAAATAACTCAATTAAATCTTCCTTTAAACATTGGGTTAATATTATGATTTAATACTTGAAATTGATCCAATAACAAATTAGAGAAATCATATTCTTTAACATTTTTTAACATTAACCCCTACGATACATACAAACCGCTTCAAAACAAAAAATTAAAATAATTATCTTACAAATCAATCGAAAAATAAGCCAATTTATTTAAGTCGTTCATAAAATGGTTTGTAAAATGTTCAGTAAGGGTCACTCTACGATACAAAAACATCCATTAAACACTTACAAATAACTGATTACCTTTTAGTTTTTTTTATATAATATAAATAACGAAAAAGTCAAATTAAAAATAAATCCCGAGAAAGCACACAAAATGTTAACAGACGAAGGGATGAATGTCACATAGATGAAGCCGCTTAGATGCTTTCAGCATTTTAAATAAAAAATGCCTTAATTAAGTAAGGCATTTTTTTCTTTAAATTTTAGCAGAGAGGAACTAAATTCTATTCCAACGATATTCTATTGGCGGCATCCCTCTTTTTTTGGTCAATTACCTTCGCATATATCTGCGTTGTCTTAACACTCTTATGGCCAAGCATTTTAGAGATGGTAAAAATATCAGTTCCCGCACTCAGCTGTAATGTAGCATAAGTATGCCTGAAGCAGTGAAATGTAATATGCTTATTGATGCCTGACAATGCCACCCATACAGGAAGCGCGCGGTCAACATCCCACTTGTTTAAATCCTTAAATACCTTCTCATTTTCTCCCCGTCTCTTGCCAAGCAGTTCGAAAGCTTCATCGGAGATCGGTATGGATGCCGCACCTTCTGTTTTTTGCTGCCTGAAAATGATATAGTGGCCGTCCCCCTCAATGTAGTGCAGTTCTGACCAGGTCAGCTTGGCAATATCGGAATACCTTACACCTGTAAGAACAGAAAACATGGAAATTCTTCTTACAATCAATTTCGGGCAGGGAGTTGCAAACAGCCTTCGGGTTTCCTCAAGAGTCATAAAATTACGCTGGGATTCCATTTCCTTTATCGATCCTATTTTTGCATTGATATCTGTTTTAAGCTTATCCTCTCTATAGGCTGCTTTCAAAGTAGTTTTAATCTTATTATAATAAGAAAGAGCCGTATTGCGTGAAAGCTGTTTTTTATTCTTTCTTAAACTTTTAGCTTTTAAAAGATAATCTCTATAATCTTCAATTAAAGAAACTGTTACCTCTTTAAATGATAAATCCCTTCCCTTTAAAAAAGCTTCAAAATGAATAATAGCACAGGCCCAGATTGATAAATTGTTCCCAACCTTTTTATTTCCTAAATTTTTATAATACTGCAGAAAAGATTCATTCCCCACTGCCTGAATTGCCAGCTGTTCTTTTTCAAATGCTGAATAAATTTCACTTTTATTTATTTCATTCTGCTTTCTTGCTCGAATGAGTTCAGCGGTATGGAGGTTTTCGGTGTTGCTCATTTTCTCATACTGATCAGCGGGCTTCTGGTAAAGATACAGCTTCAAAAATTCCCTTCTTGAGAAGCTGTTGGTTTTCGAATCCCAGAATGGAGGATAATAATCAAGGTAAAGGGAAAATCTGCCTCCTGAAATCGCTTTCTTTCTAAGCGTGATAATACTTTTATTCATGATCAATACCTTTTAAATAGACATCTAAATCCTTTTTCTTTACATAAGAATAATTACCAGAGGCGTACTTCTGTATGCCATATTTTTTAATAATAAAATATAATCCGCCGGCGCTTATATTGTACGCAGCCTGAGCCTGAGAAATGGTATAGCACTCATCCAGATCAAAATCAATTCCATTTTTGACAGCATCTTGTGTCTGGGTCTTCTGAATAACAAATAAACTGCTTATGCTGTCTTTTGATACCAGAGTTCTCCGCCCAAGTTTGACAACATCTAAATCATTTCTCCCGATCATTCTGAATATTGTCCTTCTGCTGATTCCAAAAATCTGGCAGCACTGCATTACGGTAAAAAAATCCTGCTTTTGGAGCACCTCCAAATCATAGCTTCTTATCCCTTCAGACACCTCTTCCGGGACATCGTTAGTCATGTCTCTTTTTCTGGCCTTGTAGCTCTTACTCCCGCATTTATTGGAGCAGAAGCGGGTTTTAATTGTCTGCGCGATAAATTTATTGCCGCAAAATTCGCAGATTTTGTTAATTCGAATGTTTTAACTCATAATTTTCTTACATTTTTATATTATGTGTCCTACTTTGTCCGTTCTTCTGTGCCATGAAGTGCCGCAAGGTGCGTTTATGCGCCACCGTGTGCCATTTAGTGCCATAATTTGTCTTTTGAGGTACAAAAATTTGTACCTCGAAATTCGAGGTACAACTGGGGTACAAATTTTAGCCAAACAACACCTAAATATTCCAAAAAACAATCGAATAAAAAAAGAGCTAAAATGTTAATTACCAACATTTTAGCTATTTTTCTTGTTTTTATTTTGTGTTTTTTTGCGCCCTCTATTTGCCGATGCAGAAATTGGCAAAGATATTCCCTAGCAATTCGTCATTAGAAACCTGACCTGTAATAAGTCCAAATTGATATAAAGCTTCGCGAATATCAAGTGCCATAAGATCACTTGAAAGTCCAGATTCTAAACCGAATTTTACTTTTTGTATTTCATCTAAAGCTTTTAATAACGAATCATAATGTCTTGTATTAGTAACAATTGTTTCGTTATTACGAAGTGCTCCTGTATTAACAAAAGATAACAATTCATTCTTTAAATCCTCTACTCCTATTTTTTCTTTCGCAGAAATCAATAATAGTTTTGCATTTAAATTCTCCAATTTACTCGTGATATTTTGCACTTCATCATCTGATAAAATATCTCTTTTATTGACTACAATAAGTAGCGGTTTCAACGGGTATTTATTCTTGATCTGTTCTATTTCTGAAACAAAATCAGAGCTTGAAGCCTGAAATTTTAATCCGTCAAATAAATAAATCACAACTTGGGCTTGTTCTATTTTTTCGAATGTTTTCTTAATTCCGATGCTTTCTACAACATCTTTAGTATCACGAATTCCGGCGGTATCAATAAATCTAAATCCGATACCACCAATTACCAATTCGTCTTCAATGGTGTCACGAGTTGTTCCAGCAATATCCGAAACAATTGCTCTTTCTTCATTCAACAAAGCATTCAATAAAGTCGATTTACCAACATTTGGTTCACCAACAATAGCTACTGGGATTCCGTTTTTAATAACATTTCCAACAGCAAAAGAATCGATTAATCGTTTTAAAACAAATTCAATTCGGTTTAATAATTCATGAAACTGCGTTCTATCGGCAAACTCTACATCTTCTTCTGCAAAATCCAATTCCAATTCAATTAAAGAAGCAAAATTTAAAAGCTCTTCTCGAAGTTTGGCAATTTCATTACTAAATCCGCCTCGCATTTGCTGCATCGCGATTTGGTGAGAAGCCTCATTGTCCGATGAAATCAAATCTGCCACCGCTTCTGCCTGTGATAAATCTAATTTTCCGTTTAAAAAAGCCCTTAAAGTAAATTCTCCTGCATCTGCCATCCTACATCCATTTCGGAGCAATAACTGAATAATCTGCTGTTGAATGTAAGTTGATCCATGGCATGAAATTTCAATGGTATCTTCGCCCGTGTAAGAGTTCGGGCCTTTAAATACCGAAATCAAAACTTCGTCTAGAGTTTTGCTTCCATTTACAATATGCCCTAAATGAAGTGTATGCGTTTTCTGTTTGGTTAAGTCTTTGTTTTTAATAGATTTAAAAACCGAATTACCAATTGTAATAGCCTCGGCTCCAGAAATACGAATTATGGCGATAGCTCCAGCTCCCGAAGGTGTAGCTAAAGCAACTATAGAATCTTGATTTATCATGCTGCAAAGGTATAAAAAAAGGCTTAATTTCTTTTCTGCACAAACTTGTCCTCAATCAAATAAGAAATCTTTGCAATAATTAATATTAATAAATCATTAAGTGTTAAAATACTGATAAATATCAGGTTAATTTCTATGTATAATGAGTAAATTTGAGAGACAAACCTTAATCTTAAATACTATGAAAAAGATATTATTTCCAACCGATTTCTCTGACGCTGCTACCAATGCATTTGTTCATGCTTTAGAATTTGCTAAAGTTGTAAACGCCGAATTAATCTTACTTCATACATTCGAGATACCTGTTTACGACAGCCAGTTCTTTCCAGAAAATTATGCTTCTATATACAGTTCAATCGAGTTAGCAAAATTTGAAATGTTTAAAGATGAAATTCCAAAACTGCGAACTATTGCAGCCGAACGTAATTTAGAAGATATTGTAATCAAACATCGATTAATGGATGGTGATCTTATTTATAATCTTAAAAATGCGGTCGAAGAAGACCAAATAGATTTTGTGATTATGGGAACCAACAGTGCTTCTGACTGGACAAAATTCTTTACAGGTTCTAATACCGAATCTGTTATTTCTGGAGTTGAAGTGCCTGTTTTATGCATTCCTATTGATGCCAAATTCAAAAAAATAAAAACAATTGGTTTTACTACACGTTACCGCGAAAAAGACAAAAAAGAACTGAAAAAGATCTTGAAGATTGCTAAAAAAACCGATGCTAAGGTTAAAAGTTTGTATGTAAAAACATCAAATTCTGATGTTACAGATGAAACTAGAAAAGAATTTGAAAAAGAATTTGCTTTAGAAAATGTCGAGTTTTTAGTTTTGCCAAGTGATGATGTAAAAGAAACTATTCTAGATTTTATCCTTTACAAAGACATCGATGTTTTAACAACAATCACACATAAACGTTCTTTCTTTGAAAGTCTCTTCGATTCTAGTTTTTCAAAAAAAATAGCCAAAGAAGTAACAATTCCGATTTTGGTAATGCACGAAGATTAATTTCAATCCTTGATGATTTTGTAACTTAAAAGCTATATTTGTAGTTCAAGCAAAATAATCGAATGAAAGCATATCCAGACAACGTTGCAAAATACTCAGAACTCTATAATAAAACCAACAAAAAATACAACAGCATAAGCCTTTTGAGGCTATTAAGTATTTTTCTTTTTTTGTTTTTTATGTTTTATTACATCAAAACAGATCAAATACTTTATGTTATTCTAGCTGTTCTATCTTTTGCTGGTTTTATTTTTTTAATGAGAATACATTCGCAAGTATCTTTTCAAAGATTGCTTTTTGAGACGTTGCTAAAAATCAATCAGAAAGAAATTTCTTTTTTGAAAAGAGAAAAAACTTCTTTTGAAAATGGAGTGGAATTTATTGATTACCATCATCCGTATGCTTACGATCTGGATATTTTTGGAGAACATTCTTTATTCCAAAATCTAAACAGAACCGCTTCTTTTATTGGAAAAAAAACACTTGCAGAGTTATTACTTCATACTCTTCCTGAAACTGAAATTTTAGAAAATCAGGAAGATGTAAACGAATTAAAAAGTAAAATCGACTGGAGGCAAGAATTTCAGGCTTTGGCAATCATTAGCGAAGACTCAAAAGCATCTTATGAGGCCATAAAACATTGGACTTCTTTTACAAATAATTCTTTACCTAAAGTTTTAGTTGCGCTATCTTTTATTCTTCCTGTCACATTTTTCGGTTTTCTAGCAGCTTATTTTATTACATCAAAAACTATTATCCTTTCTTATTTAACTTATGTATTTATTGCCAATTTAATTGTTTTAGGAAGAGCTGTAAAGAGAATTCAATCGGAAATAGCAAAAGCAGATAATGTCGATAAAATTATAAAGCAATATAGTTTATTGATTGAAAAAATCGAACGCGAATCTTTCCAATCTAAAAAACTAATTCGTTTACAAGAACAGCTTAATTTTAAGAATGCCAAAGCAAGCCAGCATTTAAAACAGCTTTCGGAGTTGTTTTCGAGAATGGACACGATAAATAACTTTGTTACAGCAACTTTGTTTAATGGAACTTTTTTATTCAATCTCCATGTTTTAAGAGCACTTTTAAAATGGAAAGAAGATTATGCTTCTGAAATGAATCATTGGATTTCTATTATTGGCGAAATTGAAGCGTTAAACAGTCTGGCAAATTTGGCGTATAACAACGACGATTTTGTTTTCCCTGAAATCAATTCCGAATATAAAATCGAATTTAAAAATCTAAGTCATCCATTATTGAATCCTACTACAAGAGTTGGAAATGACACGCAATTTTTTCCGCAATCTTTTGTGATTCTGACTGGATCTAACATGTCAGGAAAAAGTACGTTTTTAAGAAGCTTGGGAATCAATATGGTGCTTGGCGGAATTGGCTCTGTTGTTTGTGCATCAGAAGCTAAGATTCATCCACTTCCAGTATTAGTTTCAATGCGACTATCTGATTCTCTATCTGATAGTGAATCTTATTTCTTTGCTGAAATTAAACGTTTAAAACAGATCATGGATGCACTTGAAAATCAGCTTGCTTTTGTTTTATTAGATGAGATTTTAAGAGGCACAAATTCCGATGACAAAAGAAACGGAACAATTGAAGTCGTGAAGAAGATAATTTCTAAAAAAGCAATCGGTGCAATCGCAACGCACGATATAGAAGTTTGTCTAACCACGAATGAATATCCTGAAATTTTAACCAATCAATGTTTCGAAGTTGAGATTCAAAACAACGATCTACATTTCGATTACAAACTCCGAAACGGAATCTGCAGAAATAAAAGTGCAACATTTTTAATGCAGAAAATGAACGTCATTTAATGGCTAATTGTGAAATGTGAAATTTAAAAAAAGCTTTGCCAAAGTTTAAACTTTGGCAAAGCTCCATATAGTTTCTTCTTGGTATTTGGATTTAAAAATTGAAATTATAGAAAATCAATTTTCTTCGTACATTTCCATCCACAAACGCGTTTCTTCCAGATCTAGTTCTTTTTCTATTTTCCTGAAGATTTCTTCGTTTACAGAGCCTGATTTATGCATCGATTCTAATTTAGCTCTTTCGACATTTAGCAGATCGATTTGAATTTTAGTAAAATCATTAAAAATTTCACCGCCAAGAAGTTTTCCATTTCCGAAGAAATTAGCCGGAAGTTCTGTCTTTTGCAGACGGTTGAATTTTACTTCGTATTTACTTTTAATGTTATGAAGCAGTTCATCATTCAGCAAAGAAAAATTATCTTCTATATGCGCAATAGTTTCTGAAACAATTACATTTCGAATATTATATTCTTCTGCAAGTATCGAATAACGTTCTATTTTTAACTTTTTAATAAGCCACGGAAGCGTCAATCCCTGTATCACCAAAGTGGAAAGAATAACGCAGAAAACCAAGTATATGATTAAATTTCGAAGCGGAAATTCTTCTGTTTTATTTAGCATTAACGGAAGCGCCAAAGCTGCCGCCATTGAAACCACACCGCGCATTCCAGACCAGCCAAAAATGATCATATTTCGATAATCAAAAGATTCTTTTTCTCGAATCCTTTTACTAATTATTCTTGGAATCATCGTTGCAGGAATAACCCATAAGAAACGAACTAAGATCACTACGATACTTATAACCGCTCCCCAAATAAATAATGAATTTCCCGAATAATTACTGATTCCTGCAATAATCTGCCTTAATTGAAGTCCGATTAAAATAAATATCAAACCGTTTAGAATATTATTGAGTACATCCCAAATTGTATTGGTCATAATTCGGCTTTCATGAGAAAAAATTGTTCCTGATCTCGCAGCCAAAAAAAGACCTGTTGTTACGACAGCCAAAACTCCCGAACCTTCAAAATGCTCGGCAAGCAAATACGAAGCAAATGGAGTCAATAACGTTAGTGTTACCTCGATAATATCATCACAAACAAATCTCTTATGGATATAATACATGATATAACCGACAGCTAAACCTATTGCTATACCCAAAACCGACATTAAGACAAAATTTAATCCAGCCTGCCATAAAACAAAGTTTCCTGCTGTAATTGCCGTAAGTGCATATTTATACGCTACAAGACCACTTGCATCGTTTACTAAACTTTCTCCCTCTAGAATGGCAATTAATCTCGGATTAAGCCCTAAACCTTTTGTAATGGCCGTTGCAGAAACTGCATCTGGAGGCGAAACAATAGCACCAAGTAAAAAGGCTAACGGCCAAGACATATCATCGATAAGCCAATGTGCAAAAACAGCAACTAGTCCTGTAGTGAAAAAGACCAACCCAACGGCGGCAAAAGTTATCGGACGTATGGATTGCTTAAAGTCAGACCAGCTCGTATGCCAAGCAGCGTGATACAAAAGAGGCGGTAGAAATATAATAAATACTATTTCTGGACTTAAAGCAATAACAGGAAGTCCTGGAACAACACTAATAATAACACCACACAAAACCAAAACAATCGGAATTGGAAAATTATATCTTTTACTAACAAGACTAAGAAATGCAACTCCAAAAAGCAGCATTATAATTACGGCAATATTCTCCATTTGAGCTGGTTGTTTATTGATTTTGGATTATAAAATGTGGGTACTAAATTAAGATTTTTATAGTCATTAATTAGCTTAACATTAAAAAAATAGAATCTCAATTTATTGACTTACATCAAAGTTTTTGGTTTTAAGCTGCTTTAGATTTGCTTTTATTATTTCTAAAAAAAATTATGATACATACAGAATTAAGTCCGTTAGTGCAATTTGGAATTTCGAGTAAAGAACGTGTTGAAAATGCTTTAGAACAGCTTAAAAGCGGAAAAGGCGTTTTGGTAACCGACGATGAAAACCGTGAAAACGAGGGCGATCTTATATTCTCTGCACATCATATGAACGCTCAGGATATGGCATTAATGATTCGCGAATGCAGCGGTATCGTCTGTCTTTGTCTTACTAATGAAAAAGCAAACGAATTAGAACTATCTTACATGGTAAAAGAAAATACCAGCAGTTTTCAAACTCCGTTTACCATTACTATTGAAGCTAAAAACGGAGTGACGACTGGAGTTTCGGCACAAGATCGAATTACCACTATAAAAACAGCGATTGCAACAAATACAAAACCGGAAGATTTGGCAAAACCTGGACATATTTTTCCGCTTAGAGCAAACGATAATGGCGTTTTAGGAAGAAATGGCCACACCGAAGGAAGTGTAGATTTAATGAAATTAGCAGGATTGCAACCCGAGGCTGTTCTTTGTGAGTTGATGAATGAAAACGGAAGCATGGCTAAACTGGACAAAATCATTAGCTTTGCACAAGAACACGATTTGGTTGTTTTATCTATTGAAGATATTATTTATTACCGCAAATTCGTTAGAGATTACTATTAAATGATATACGAACAGCTTAGCAATTCCATTCGAAAAAGCATTACTATTTCTGATGAAGATTTAGAAACCATTCTCTCCTATTTTAAACTTATTAAAAAAGAAAAAAATGAGATTTTGCTGGCGCAAGGGCAAATCAGTCAGGAGACTTTTTTTGTTGCAAAAGGCTGTCTGCGCATCTTTTTTATTAACGAAGAAGGAAAAGATGCAACCCGATATATTGCATTCGAAAACCAATTTGCTACAGCTTTAGTCAGTTTTATTACCAAAATGCCAGCTGCAGAAAACATTCAGGTTGTAGAGAAATCAGAATTGCTGACTATTTCTCATGAAGATTTTAATCATTTAATGAAAATTATTCCCGAATGGAGAACATTTTACAGCAATTATTTGGAAAAAGCTTATGTAAATAATGCCAATCGTTTAATGTCGTTTACTACTATGGATGCTTTAGAAAGGTACAATCAGCTTTTAAAAATTAATCCTGCAATCGTAAAACGGCTTCCTAATAAAATTGTAGCTTCTTATATTAATATTTCTCAGGAAACTTTGAGTAGGTTGAAGTCGAAAGTTTAGATAAAATACTCTTTATTTGCATCGAAAATTTAATCTAACTCTCTAAGATCTTATTATCTACTTCAAAAAAACATGAATAGAAAAAACGGAATTGATTTCTTCAGACTCATTGGAGCATTAGCGGTAATGTGTATTCATGCATCGTACGGAAACTTAAGCTACGAATACGTATCTAATTTGAGATTATTTTCACGCTGGGCCGTTCCATTTTTTTTCCTTACATCTGGTTTTTTCTTAGGTCCAAAAATTGAATACAACAGTCTTGATTTTAAGCGAATACAAAAGAATGTAAGCCAGTTAATTTCTATTATATTGGTATCTTCCATAATTTACCTACCAATATGTTTTAAAACTAAAAACATGCCTAAAAATATTGCCGATTTATTAGTCGGCATTCAGCCTCACCTATGGTTTGTGGGATCCTTATTAACAGGCTATATTGCAATTTGGTATTTATACTTTATTAAAAAAAATAAAATACTACCTTACAGTTCTATTTTTATTTTACTCGTCGCATTGCTAATCGATTCATATGACCAATTCTTTCATAAAAATATAGGCTTTTTTTCGGTTAGGTTTGTATTATCAATTCCCTTTATGTATATCGGAATTATTGCTTCAAAAAAAAATATTTATCAAGTAAGCAACAAATTATTAATTGGAATGATTTTAATTGGCTTTGCTATCCAATATTTTGAAGCGGAACTATTTTTAAAACTTTTTAGTTATCCAAAAATCAAACATCAATTTTTAATCGGAACAATAATCACTTCTATTCCCTTATTTATTTTCACTTCTAAAATAAATCTTCCAGAAAATAGATTTTCAGAATGGGGCAGAAAGTATTCGCTTTTTATCTATTTATATCATCCAGCTATCTATTTCTTAATGTCACAAAATCTTAATAAATTAATTCCTCTCTATTCTGATTATGTCATGATGTTTTCTCCAATTATCGGTTTTATTATCCTGATAGCTCTTGCAATATTTTTAGAAAAATATTTACCTAAACTTTCTAATATCTTAAACGGAAATCTATAAGACATAGATTTTTATACTATAAAAAAGCCGAATCTTAATTTTAGATTCGGCTTTTTGATTTTTATGATTCACAACTGCTACAAGAAACGAGACTTGTAACAAGTTCTTTAGAAACACTTTGACTTCTTTGGTAGTATAAACTTTTAACTCCTTGCTGCCAAGCTTCGATCATTAAACGGTTTACATCTTTAATTGCCAATTCTGCTGGAATATTAAGATTTAAACTTTGTCCCTGATCAACAAATTTCTGACGAATTCCAGCTTGCTGTACAATTTCTAACTGGCTGATTTCTTTGAATGTTTTGAAAACATCTTTTTCCTGCTGAGTCAATTGTTCCATGTGCTGAACACTTCCTCCGTTTAGCATAATTCCTCTCCAAACTTCTTCGTTATCTAAACCTTTTTCTTCCAACAGTTTTTTAAGGTATTTATTTTTACGCATGAAATTACCTTTACTTAATCCTGCTTTATAATAATTACTGCTGAAAGGCTCAATTCCTGGTGAAGTTTGCCCTAAAATTGCAGAAGATGAAGTAGTTGGTGCAATTGCCATTGTGGTTGTATTACGTCTTCCGTAACCTTTTAACAATTCTGGTTCACCGTAAATTCTAGCCAATTCTTGACTTGCTTTATCGGCTTTATCGCTAATATGTTTAAAAATTTCTGTAGTTTTCATTTTAGCTTCCATTCCTTCAAACGGAATCATGTTTTTCTGCAAATAAGAATGCCATCCTAAAACGCCTAAACCTAATGCACGGTGTCTTTTAGCAAATTTATTCGCTGCAGAAAGATAATAATTTCCTTCTGTTTTTTCTATAAATTCCTGTAAAACGGCATCTAAGAAAAAGATCGCTAATTTTACTGCTTCAGTATCTTTCCATTCTTCATATAATTCCAAATTCATTGAAGAAAGACAGCAGATAAATGATTCGTCATGAGTTGATGGAAGCATAATCTCACTGCACAAATTACTGGCATTGATTCTTAAATTTTGATCTTTATAAACTTGCGGTTTATTTTTATTTACGTTGTCACTAAAGAAAATATAAGGCAACCCTTTTTGCTGACGGCTTTCCAATACTTTCGCCCAAATTTGTCTTTTTTCTGCATCTCCATCAATCATTTCTTGCATCCAGTAATCTGGTACACAGATCCCTGTAAACAAGTTCTGAATTGGGTTTCCAATACTTTTAATTTTCAGGAATTCTTCAATATCTGGATGATCTACATCCAAATAAGCTGCAAATGCACCACGACGAACTCCGCCTTGCGAAATAGTATCCATAGCTGTATCAAAAAGCTTCATGAAACTTACTGCTCCACTGCTTTTTCCGTTATCGGTTACCGCACTTCCACGTTCACGCAATTCACCAAAATAACCAGAAGTTCCACCACCGATTTTAGTCTGCATGATCACTTCTCCAAGCTTATGTGTAATTCCTTCAATTTTATCCGGAACATGCACATTAAAACAAGAAATTGGCAACCCTCTTTCTGTTCCCATATTTGCCCAAACTGGCGAACTGATACTCATCCAACCTCTTTCGATCATTTCCATGAAAGACTCTTTCAATTCTGGTTTGTAAAGCCTTTTGGCTGCGGCAGTACAAATTCTATCAATTGCTCCTTCTACAGTTTCTCCTTTTAGAAGATAACCGCGATTTAAAATCTGTTCACTTTCAGAATTTTTCCACCACATTTTACTGTCGTTTTGTGGCTCAAAATTGTTATTTGCTGGGTTTGTGTCTATCGTATTCATAATGTATTATGGGCTTGTATTAGAAAAGATCGTTTGCTGTGATACTCTTGTCGTGTTTTGTATATTCTACTGGACGTTTCGCAAAGAAATCATCTAAACTGTTTGCAAAAACTTCTTCTTCAAACCAAGTCATTTTTGAATATTCTTCTGGAGAAACATTAAAGATAGTTTCGATATTGATTTGTTTCAAACTTTCATCAATTCTAAATTTCATAAAGTTTACCAAATCCTCTTTGTTTATTGTTTCAACCGCTCCATTTTCAAAAATCCAATCTAAAATATCTGCTTCAACAGAAATTGATTCTCTAACCGTTTCCCTAATTAATTCTAAAGTCTCTGCGTCGAAATATTCTGGAAACTCTTCACGAATTTTATTAATGATATAAATTCCGCCATTAGCATGAATTTGCTCATCGATTGATGTCCAAGCAATAATATTGCTCACATTTTTCATATATCCTTTGAATCTTGTGAATGACAATAAAATAGCAAATTGGCTGAAAAGAGAAACGTTTTCAATCAAAATACTGAACAAAATCAGTGACACCATGTATTTTCTGTTGTCCTGAGACTTCGTGTCTTTCAATACATTCGAAAGATAATCTACACGTCTGCGAATTACAGGAACATCCAATAGCTTTTCAAATTCATCATTATATCCTAAAACTTCCAACAAACGAGAATAGGCTTCAGAATGTCTAAATTCGCATTCTGCAAAAGTAGTTCCCAAACCATTAAATTCTGGTTTTGGAAAATGTTCGTATATATTACCCCAAAAACTTTTTACAGCTACCTCAATTTGTGCAATAGCCAATAAACTATTTTTAATTGCTGTTTTTTCTGCCAAATCCAAATGCGCATGAAAGTCTTGTGTGTCGGCAGTAAAATCTACTTCAGTGTGTACCCAATAAGCTTTATTAATAGCTTCGGTAAATTGCAGAACCTCAGGATATTCAAAAGGTTTATAGTTGATTCTTTTATCAAAAATTGACATATATATAGAGTTTTAAGTGACTATTTTGAAATAAAAATACGAGCGCTTATTTGGGGAGGATTAGCGTGATTTCTATATTTACAAATTTAGCCCACAGTTATTGTTTTGTCCACTTTTAGATGTTAAAAAACCGCTCAATTATCAACAGTTTTAAAACTTCAAAAAATCAGGATGAAGCAAATTTTATCAACATGAAAATATGGTTCTGTAATCTACAATGAGCTAGGAGTTTCCCTAAAAATAATGCTAAGTTATCAACATGAAAAAAAGTGCTTTTTGAGGTCGAAAACCAAAACAGTTATCAACATCCGATTTGAAAAAAGAGAAATTTCAAATCGAATTTCAAATTTAAAAAACGTCATTTATTAATAATAATTCTAAATAATAAAAGCGCTATAGAAATCATAATTCGCTTTATTACAAATATTTACAATAAATTAAATATTAAAATTGTAAAGAATTGCAATAAAATCAGCATCGGAGAAATGAATTAGTAGCACAAACACTAGCTTTCCAACTTAGTACATATATAAAGTTGGAAAATCATCGAAAAGCATTTTTTCCCCTTCTAAAAAGAGATCGAATTAAAACAAAATTAAAATTTACTTAAGAGATTCTTAATTTTTAGAAAAATAGCATCTATTTGCCCTTTTACAGCAAATTATTCTTGGTTTAAGAATATTAATTTTTACATTTGCTTTTATTTTTATTTATTCTAAATAGAACGAAATATTCTCAAAAAATAAATTTAATCTTGTACAATTCAATAACCATAAATTATCGAAATATGAAAAAGAATCTTTTCGTTTCTTTTGCATTTGCTGTTACTTTATTTGTAAGTGCTCAGCAAAAAAACGCGTTGCTAGATGCAGCTTTCTGGAAAACTTCACCTACTGTTGAAACGGTTCAGGCAGAAATCGCTAAAGGAAATAATCCAGCTGAAGCGAATGCAAACGCATTTGATGTTACAACGTTGGCCATTAATAATGATGCTCCTTTTGCAACTATCAAGTTTTTAGTAGAGCAACCCGGAAATTCGATCACAAAATTAACGCATGATAATCGTATCTACCTGCACTGGGCAGCATATAGAGGAAATACAGAATTGGTTCAATATTTAATTGCTAAAGGTTCTGATATAAATTTTGAAGACAGCCACGGAACTGCTCCTGCAGATTTTGCAGCTTCAAACGGACAGTCAGATGCTGCGCTGTACGACGCTTTTTTTAAAGCTGGACTTAATCCGACAAAAAAATATGCAAATGGAGCAAACCTTTTACTATTAGCCATTGCTTCTGATAAAGATTTAAAAGCTGCAGAATATTTTGCTACTAAAGGAATGTCATTAAAGGATGTTGATAATGATGGAAATACTGCTTTTACTTACGCTGCAAGATCTGGTAATATTGCTCTTTTGAAAAAACTTTTAGAAAAAGGAATTAAACCAACTAACAATGCACTTTTATTTGCTGCGCAAGGAAGCCGTAGAGAGACTAATACTTTAGAAACTTATAAATATTTGGTTGAAGAAGTAAAAATTAAACCGTCTTTTCAAAATAAATCGGGACAAAATGTTTTACACTTTCTGGCTGGAAAACCAAATCAGACTGAAATAATTAAATATTTCTTAGGAAAAGGTGTTGATGCAAACATAGCCGATAAAGAAGGAAACACGCCAATTATGGTAGCAGCTGGAGCTAGAGAAACTGCTGTTTTAGAGTTGTTTCTTCCTTCTATTAAAAACATAAATGCACAAAATTTAAAAGGGGAATCGGCTTTGACTTTTGCTGTTAGAAATGGAACTCCTGAAGCTGTAAATTTACTTTTGGCTAAAGGTGCAGATGTAAATGTAAAAGACAAAGACGGAAATAATTTAGGTGTTTATTTAGTACAATCTTATCGTCCTGCAGGAAGAGAAAAAGCAGCAATAGATTCTTTTGATGCTAAAGCCAAATTACTTCAAGACAAAGGATTAAACCTTGCCGCTGCTCAAAAAGACGGAAACACTTTATATCATATAGCTATTACTAAAAATGACGTGTCCCTTCTTAAAAAAATCACTGATTTAAAAGTAGATATCAACGCCAAAAATAAAGATGGTTTAACAGCTTTACACAGAGCGGCAATGACTTCTAAAGATGATGCTATTTTAAAATATTTAGTTTCAGCAGGAGCAAAAAAAGACATCAGCACGGAGTTTGACGAAACGGCTTATGCTTTAGCAAAAGAAAATGAACTGCTTACAAAAAATAATATCTCAGTTGAGTTTTTAAAATAAACACTTTAAATTTCAAAAAATAAAATTCCAAATTCCAATAAAACAATATGAAATCTATATTTAAAATTGCTCTTTCAAGCGCTTTTATATTCCTTGTTTCTCTAAATGCAAATGCACAATCAAGCAAATACAAATGCATGCTGCAGATGAACAACTATATGGGAGAAGGTGCTTATATCGTTGTTTCTCTTGTTAATTCGGCTGGTGAGTACGAAAAGACACTTTATGTAATGGGCGATGATAAAAAATGGTACAAATCATTAAAAGAATGGAACAAATTCCATACTCAAAAAAATGACGATATCAGCGCTAAAACTGGTGCTTCTGTAACCGGCGGAGACCGCAGTGTAACAACAATCGAAATTGAAAACTCTAAAATCAATAAAGGCTATAAACTTCGTTTTGAGTCGGCTGTTGAAGACCAGAAATACTATGTAAGCGATCTGGAAATTCCGCTTACAACAGAAGCTATGGCTGATAAAACAGAAGGTAAAGGTTACATTAAATATGTAAGGTTAAACAAAATATAATCTTTAGTACATTATTTTTTAAACTTATAATAAGTACAAATTTTATTTTTGTGCTTAGAATTAAAATCTGAGCTTTGTCATTGTTTTAAACTTTGACAAAGCTTTAAACGTTTTATAATAGAATACACTCAATGACTCTTTCTTTCTGGCGTTACGCACACTTGGCTTTAGCCTTATTTTCTTCTCTTTTTTTGCTTTTGGCTTCGGTAACAGGAATCATTCTGGCAGTCGATGCAGTTCAGGAAAAAACACTTCCATACAAAGCAGAAGATTTTAATAAAATAACTTTAGGCGAAACGTTGCCAATTTTAAAGAAAGTGTATCCTGAAATTACAGAATTGAGTGTAGATTACAATCAGTTTGTAACACTTCAGGCCATTGATGCTGATGGAAATGACATTAAAGCATACATTGATCCAAAAACGGGGAAAACATTAGGAACTCCTGCAAAGAAAACCGAATTCATCAATTGGATTACGAGTTTGCACCGTTCACTGTTTCTTCATGAAGCAGGACGATTTTTTGTGGGTGTAATTTCTTTTTGTTTATTTCTAATATCAATTTCTGGTTTTGTGCTAGTTTTAAAAAGACAGCGCAGCATCCGAAATTTCTTTTCTAAAATAATCAAAGAATACTTTGCACAATATTATCATGTGCTTTTAGGAAGATTGGCTTTAATTCCGATTTTGATTATTTCTCTTACAGGAACTTATTTATCGCTAGAAAGATTCAACTTTTTTATGGGCGAAGAAAAAACAAAACCCGTAAAAACAGAACTTTCAGACAAAGCCAAAACAACTTCAATTTTCAATACCACTTTATTATCTGATGTAAAGAAAATTGAATTTCCTTTTACTGATGATCCCGAAGAATATTATATTATAGAATTGAAAGACAGAGAGGTTGAAGTAAATCAAGTTACAGGAGCTGTAATTTCTGAAAAGCTTTCGCCAATGAGAACTCAATTTGCGGCATTAAGTTTAGATCTTCATACGGGAAGAATTAACGGAATCTGGGCTGTAATTTTAGCGATCGCTTGCATCAATATTTTATTCTTTATTTATTCTGGTTTTGCCATTACTTTAAAAAGAAGATCAAGTCGAATTAAGAATAAATTTAAAGCTAACGAAAGTACTTTTATACTTTTGGTTGGTTCAGAAAATGGAAGCACGTTCCGATTTGCCAATTCCATTCAGAAGCAATTAATCAGTAATGGACAAAAAGTTTTTGTTAGCGAACTAAATAAATTTTCGTCTTATCCGAAAGCAGAACACATTGTTGTTTTTACTTCAACTCATGGTTTGGGAGATGCCCCTTCTAACGGAACGCAATTCAAAACTTTATTAGAAAGACAAAATCAAGATCAGAACATTAATTTCTCCGTGGTCGGTTTTGGTTCTAAATCATATCCTGATTTTTGTCAATTTGCTATTGAAATTGATCAGCTTTTAGAAAATCAAAAATGGGCAGATCGTTATTTAGATTTGCAGACGGTAAATGATAAATCGGCTGTTGAATTTGTGGAATGGGTGAAATTATGGGGTGAAAAAACGGGAATTCCATTGGCTACAACTCCATCATTATACAACCATGTTCCAAAAGGTCTGCAAAAATTAATGGTTTTGGATAAAACACCAATTTCTGAAACTGAACACACTTTTATTCTGACTTTAAGAGCAAATGCAAGAGCTAAATTTAGTTCGGGCGATTTATTGGCAATTTATCCAGCCAACGATTCTAGAGAGCGCCTCTACTCTATCGGGAATCATTCTGGAAATATTCAATTGGTTGTAAAATTGCATCCAAACGGATTGGGTTCTGGTTTTTTGAATGCTTTAGAACCAGGAAATGTAATAAAAGCTCAGATTGTAAAAAATCCTGCTTTTCATCTTCCAAAGAAAGCGCAAAAAGTGGCTTTTATCTCTAACGGAACGGGTATTGCACCATTCTTGGGAATGATCGAACAAAACAAAGCAAAACAGGAACTTCATTTATATAGCGGATTTAGGATGGAAACGCCAACTTTAATGGCTTATAAAAAATTTGCTGCTATAATGATGCAAAAAGAGCATTTGGATAATTTTCATGTGGCTCTATCTCGTGAAGCTGAGCATATTTATGTAATGGATTTAATCAAAAGAGATTCATCGTTCTTTACCAATTTATTCAAAAAAGGCGGTGTCGTTATGATCTGTGGTTCACTCGCCATGCAGAAAGATGTTGAGGCTATTTTAAGCGAATTGTGTTTAGCAAAAGGATTAAAAACACTGGAAGAATATAAAGCCAACAAACAATTTTTGACGGACTGTTATTAGAGTAATTTTAGATTTTAGATTTTAGATTTTACATTTTCAACTTTTCACTTTTGACTTTTAACTAGATTTTCATGTATAAATTAGTATCCTATAGAATTTCATTGTTTTTTGTAATTATTTGCTGCTTTTCGGCATATTCGCAAGTATTACGAAAAAGAACGACGCTTTTGATGGGCGGACGTTTTGATATTTCTATTGTAGATAAAGATTCTATTTCGGCAGAAAAAAATATAGAAGAAGTTATTGCAGAAATTACAAGAATTGAATATTTAATCTCCGACTGGAAACCTAATTCTCAAGTTTCTGAAGTCAATCAGAATGCTGGAATAAAACCCATAAAAGTAGATCGAGAAGTTTTTGAATTGACTAAAAGAGCGATTCAGTTTTCTGAAATTACCAATGGTGGTTTTGACATTAGTTTTGCCGCAATGGACAGGATTTGGAAATTTGACGGTTCGATGACCGAAATGCCTTCGGCGGAAGCCATAAAAAAATCGGTTGAAAAAGTGGGCTATAAAAATATCATTCTAGACAGTACAGCATCGACTATTTTCTTGAAATTGAAAGGAATGAAAATTGGTTTTGGCGCTTTAGGCGAAGGCTATGCAACTGATAAATGTCGATCCATGATGATTGAAAAAGGTATTCAAGCCGGAATTATAAACGGATCTGGAGATATGAGCACTTGGGGAAAACAGCCCAACGGAAAAGATTGGAAAATCGGAATTACAAATCCGTTTAAGCCTGAAAAGATTTTGGCCGCTGTTCCTTTAATAGACGGCGCTGTAACGACGTCGGGCAGTTATGAAAAGTTTGTTGTTTTTAACGGAAAACGTTATTCTCATATTATAAATCCTGCAACTGGTTATCCTGCAACAGGTTTGTGCAATGTTACCGTATTTGGTCCAAATGCCGAAACTGCCAACGGATTAAGTACTTCTATGATGGTTTTAGGTCAGAAAGAAGGCTTGCTTCTGCTTCAAAAATTTCCCAATTATAGTTGTGTCATGATTACTGATAAAGGGAAGATTGTTAAGTCTAAAAACTTCTCTTATAAGATGTAAATCGTTAGTGGTGAAATGTCAGATGCAGAATGTGAATTGTGCCTCTATTTGTCTTCCCGAGCTAAATAAAATTTTATTTTGAGTTTTTTATCACAAAATTTGTCATTTCGACGAAAGGAGAAATCTCACTAGTAATTCGACATAGATTGGCGATATACCAAGCGGAATCTCTTGTGTGATTTCTCCTTTCGTCGAAATGACAAAAAACTTAAAATTTGCGTCTTAACAATCGGGATTGCGAGATTATTTTATTTCAATTAACAATAATATACTTTGCATATGTCCTTTGACTTCTTTTAGGAAGACAAAGAAAGCGCAATTAACAATTAGTAGTTTACGTTTCACGTTTTTAATTTACATTTTACATTTTACATTCCACAACCAACCCTCAACATTAAAATAACATTAGAATCTTCCACTCAATTCTAATAATCTTCTAATTGCTTTATTTAGATTAAATTTAAATTATCATATAAGTTTGCAGCACTTTTATTTGCAGACTCAATATGAGAACAATTTTACTTCTATTTTTATTTACCATTTCAGCTTGGTCACAAACCGGAAAAATTACTGGAAAAGTCTATTTTGCTAATAATGAAACTGCTTTTGGCGCATCTGTTCAAATTGCAGGAACGAAAAAGTTTGTTGTAGTCGATAATGACGGCCAGTTTGAAATAAAAGGTTTGGCTTACGGAAGCTACAACTTGGAAATTTCTTCTATGGAGGCTAAACCAAAAACAATAAATATCTCTGTTAATCGTCCGTTGCACCAGATCAATATTGCATTAGAAAAATTAACAGATCCGAAAGCGCTAAAAGAAGTAAAAATTGAGAAAAAAACCTTCAAAAAAGACATTATAGAAAAAGGTTTTGCAGTTAATGTCATTGAAACGCAGGAAGCTGCTAAAAGAAACTTGCAAACTAATGATTTATTAGACCGTTCAGGCGGTGTTAGAATCAGACAAAATGGAGGTTTAGGTTCTGCTGTTACTTACAATATTAACGGAATGTCTGGAAATGCTATCAGAATTTTTATTGACGGAGTTCCTATTCAGACTTATGGCGCATCTTTTAGTTTAAATAGTATTCCGCCAGCTTTAATTGAAAGAATTGAAGTTTTTAAAGGAGTGGTTCCTGCTTATTTAGCCGATGATTCACTTGGAGGTGCAATCAATGTAGTTTTGAAAAAAGGCGCCAAAAACAGTTTAAGTGCTTCTATTTCATACGGTTCTTTTAATACCGTTCAATCTAATGTTAATGCTTCTTATAGAGATAAAAACGGATTCACAGTAAAGGCAAATGCTTTTCAAAATTACTCTGACAATGATTATGAAGTTTGGGGCAAATGGGTGTACAACATAGCGCCAAACGGTCGTTACGAATACATTCGCGCCAAGCGATTTGAAAGCATGTACCGATCTTTTGGAGGAAGATTAGAAGCTGGTTTTACCAATGTAGATTGGGCAGACAATCTTCTTATTAGCTACAATGGCTCTCAAGATTATAATCAGATTCAGCATGGGCAATACATGACAAAACCTTATAAAGGGCGTTTTAGTGAATCTGCAGCAAATGTTTTTAGTTTGAATTATAGTAAAAGAAATTTTTTAATTAAAAATCTTGATTTTTCTCTTATTACTGTTTATAGCCATAGAAACGATGTAATCAACGATACCGTGAAATGGAATTACAATTGGAATGGCGAAAAAGCACTTGGTCTTTACGGCCAACCCATTTTAACGAATACTGGAGCACAACAGGGCGCTCCAACTATCAATCATATGAAATCGGATATTTTTAATACTCGTGCGGGTTTAAATTATGCTATTACCGAAAATCACAAAGTGCTTGTTAATGTAATGACCTATATTCTTGACCGAAATGATTTTGATGAAATGCAGCCGGAAATTACACGAAATTTTGTCATTACTAGAGATTTAGCCAAGACCGTTTCTTCTTTTGCTTATGAAATGACAGCGTTTCAATCTCGAATGAGAGCAAATCTTTTCGTAAAAAACTACAATCTCAAAAATGAACAGAGAGATCCGCAAGTTGTCACCGAAAATGGTCAGAATGTTGTAAAAGAAGTCATTACTTCTAAAAGAACAAATTATACGGGTTATGGAATTGCCGCTTCTTATTCTATTCTTCCAAAAGTAATGGTGATGGCTTCTGCTGAAAAAGCAATCAGGCTTCCATCAGAAAATGAAATATTTGGTAATCCTGGAGAGAATATCATCAGTAATTCTGGTCTAAAACCTGAACAGAGCAATAATTTTAATGCCGGCTTGCGATTTGGTCCTTACGAAATGAATAATCATAAGCTTACCGTTTCAGGAAATGCTTTTTGGAGAAATACCGAAGACAAAATTGTCCGTCAGATTAGTGATCGTGTCAATGAAGCCATTCAAGCTTCTCCGTTTGTCAATTTAGGAAAAGCACAGTCTGTTGGTTTTGAAGCTTCTTTTCAATATTCTTACCACAATCGATTTTTTGCTGGGATGAATCTTTCAAAATTCAATTCGCTGTTTAGAGACAAATACGATAAAAACGGAAACATTCTGCCCAATTACAATAAACAGCTTCCTAATGAACCTTTCTTCAATTTAAATGCGAATCTTCAGTACAACTTTAGAAATATAATTCAGAGCAAATCTGAGCTTAATCTCTATTACTACTGCGGTTATGTAGCTCCGTTTTATACTTCTTGGCTTGAAACCGATAGAACTACAGCCCAGTTTCCTCAAGATTTAGGTTTGAGCTATGTTTTTCCGAACAAACAGTTCACGGTAAGTTTTGATGCGAGAAATGTATTTGACGAACAGGTTTATGACAATTTTGCTGCTCAAAAACCAGGAAGAGCTTTTTATTTAAAACTCAACTATACCTTAAATAAATTTTAATCACTCAATTAATAACTAATTTTTAAATGCAATAAAGATGAAAAAAAACACATTTAAATTATTTACATCTAGCTTACTCGTTAGTGCATTTGCATTGACTACGGCTTGCAGTAGCGACGATAATAAAAATTCAGAACCAGTTAATCCTGTTACAGAAGGACGTTGGATTACGGTTGCGGGAGCAGTAATGCAGACAGATCCAGGTGACGGAAATGGTGGTACAAAAGTGTACGCGATCAGCAAAGAAAACGCAATTGATCCTAACTTTTCTGTAAATGTTTACGATCAGGGTGTACCGGTTCAATCTAGCAGAACGGCGCGTTTGCAATCTTCTGTAGATGGAAGCACGCTTTTCAATATCACTTATACTGGTGCTAATGGTGGCGAATTTATGACGTACAAAGTAAACGGAGGAAACAATTTTGCTCAATCTGATGCTAAGGTAAATATTTCTCAATATGCTGGTACTTCGCCGAGATGGGTAAAACTTTTTGATGGTGACAAAACTGGTGTTGCAGTAAACGTGGCAACTCCAATTGTTAATGTAAACGAAGACAAGTCATACAAAAATACAAGAGGAAAAGCTACTGTATTGTCTTTAGACATGAAACAGACTTTAATTTCTGCTTACAAACAATACGATATTCCATTGACTGCTGAAGAAGAAGCACAAGGACACCATATTTTCCGTTTAGATGCCCCAACATTGAACAAAGCAGGAAACAAATTAATTATTGGAACTTGGATGCGTAAAACGAATACTGCTGATCCATCAAAAAACGAAAGCACATTTACACGTTTAGGTTCAAAATCTGTTGTGGTTGATTATCCTTCTTTGGAAAATCCTGTGGTAATTACTTCAAAAGTTGGATTTGGAGATACTAGCGGTTACAGAAGTTTCAACAGCTTTGTGGCTACTGACGGAAACATTTACCAAGCTACGCAAAGAGATACTCAAAAAGGTTCTTATATCTTAAAAATTAACCAAAACAATCAATATGACGATAATTATGTATTTAGCTTAGATACAGCTTTAGGAATCAAAGGAAGTTATATTGATGCTTGGAGATATGTTGGAAACGGAATTGCTTACGCGGTATATACTTTTGAAGGAACTAATCAAGGTTATGTAGCTAGATTAGATTTGAATGCAAGAACTGCTCAAAAAGTAGAAGGCATTGACTACGACGCTGACTTAGATTTTGGACAATACCAAGGTTTTGTTGTAGATGGAAACAGTTTCTACATCGCAGTAACACCAGTTGGAAAAGATGGAAACATTTATGTAATTGATATTCCTTCGGGGAAAGTTACTAAAGGTGCTAAATTGATAAACAAACCAGGAAACCACTACATTGGGGTATTCTAAAAATATACGACTGTGAAAACAGTTTGTGGAAAATTCATCACTTGAGTTTTTTTTTAATCGAACATTCCGCTTCTATTTATAGTAAGCGGAATGTTTTTTTTATGATTAGAATTTTGAAGCAAATTCTTTAGCAAAATCTACTAGTTTGATTTTTCCTGTCGCTTTTCCATCATTGTTTAAGAAATCTGAAGCAATGGTTTCGTTTCGTAATCCAGTTCCCATTTCGGTGTATAAACCTGCCATTTCTTCTGGAACTCCCGCTTGTGTCATTCCGCCGAAATATTGTTCGTCTGTAAATTCGATCCAAGGAAGTTCTGGTTTATCGATAGCAGATCCAAAAGCTTTTACAATTTCTGAAGGTGTTTTTACATCACTAATGATATAACGAATGTTTTTACCGTATTGAGTTTTCTGTAATTCTTCAGCTGCAGCTGCTGCAATATCTTCTGGATGCACTAACGGAATACAATTGTCTACTGGAAAATTGGCTCCCATTATCCCCGCTCCTTTTATCATCGGAATATCGTTAAAGAAATTAAGGTAGAAATATCCCGCTCTTAAAAACGTGATAGAAGCATCTAACTTTTCGTAAATCTTCTCAATATTATACAAACCTGCAATTGGTCCGTTTCCTGCTGGCAAATCGGCCCCAATGCTGCTTAACATTACCACTCTCTTAATGTTGGCTGTTTGGATTGCTTTCGCAAAAGCGGCACCAGCATCGGTAGTGTTTTTAATGATATTTACTCCACCCATATTTGGAGGTGTCATGGCAAAAAGAGCATCTGCTCCAGCAAACGCTTTAGAAAGAAAATCGGCATCGCTAACCGATCCTATTGCTGCTTTTGCTCCTAAATTTTCGATTGCGTTTTTACGATCCGCATTGCTACTGACAACGGTTACATCGTGTCCTGATTGTACTAATTGAGCCGTTAATGGCTTTCCTATGTTTCCTAATGAACCTGTGATTATAATTTTCATCTTAAAATGTTTTTTTATTTAACAAGACAAAGGTATCTTTGTACTTACTTTTATACAAGTACTTACCCTAAAGTATGTATCATGACAGCAATTAAAGAATCGTCTACTATTCAGGAAAACAAGCAGTATGCGTTGGAAAAATGCCCTGTAACCTTTGTTATGGAGAAAATTGGAGGCTACTGGAAACCTATTATTTTATATCATTTATCGACTGGAGATAAACGTTACAGCGAATTGAAAAGAGCAATTCCGGCTGTGACAGAAAAAATGCTTATTCAGCATTTAAAACAATTAGAAGCAGATGGATTGGTCATTCGTGAGGCAAAACCTGTTGTTCCACCATTTGTAACTTATAAATTAAGCCATGCAGGAACTGGCTTAATGCCTGTTATTGATGCCATGGCTTCTTGGGCTTTTAAAGTAAAAGACGGCGTCTATAGCATTTAATAGATAGCATATTAAGGAAGCAAACACTGTAATTGATAAAACTTGACATAAAAAAACACCATTTGTAAGGAATGAATGATGTTTTATTAAATCGCTACTTCTTTGTATTTACCACTTTCAAGGTATTCTATAACTTTTATAAGGTTCTCATAGTACGTAAGTAAATCATTACGTCCATTCTGGATAGCGTTATATATTCTTGTTTTATACATTTTAGTAAACTCATCATATCTTTTATTATTGTTGCATAATTTCATTATAATAATGGCTTTAAAAAAAGGCTCTTTAAAAAAATATTTACTCCAATTTGTCCAATCATATTTCTCCAATATTTTATCATTTAAATCTTGTATGGTAAGAAAATTATCAAAAAAAGTTAAATGATGTTTCTGGATATAAGCATTCATATTACTAACTGCTTCTGTGATATTGCTTAAAACCATTTGACCGTTTTCAAATACCTTTTCATGAGTCAATTCGTTTGGAGAGTTAATGGCAGGTTTCATTACATTTGCTAACGTATCTTCGCAATATAAAATAAATTCCAATGAATCACCGAAACTTCCATAAGTACGGGAGTTTGGCAAAATTGCATCTAAAATTTTTTCAACTGATTTAAAACTTACATAAGATGCGATATCTTCTTTACACACTGTAATAGGGTCTAAATTATGGAGATTATAGCCAAAACCATAATTTATAGCATCGTATTTATCTTCCGTTTCTCTATAAAACACACCTCTATTGCAATCCTGCATATATTCTAAATGTTGGAAACCTAATTTTATAAGATTGATATCTTTCAAAATCAGTTTCTCAATCTGTTCGAATTTTTCCTTATCTATTATCAAATGTTAATTGGATTTTTAGTTTGTATTTTATAATGCTATTCAGAGTCCTTGTAAAAAAGATTCTTCTTTTTTTGAACGAAGAATAAATATGCTTTATAATTTTATTCAAAAATAAATCAAAAATATAAATATAAAAAAAGCTTCGGATTTCCTTGAAACTTTTTGTCTAAAAAAGAAGCAACAGCACTCGAACCAAATTATGCTTTTAAAATGAAAGACGGCGTCTATAGCATTTAATAGATACCGTCTTTTTTCAAGCAACAAAAACTAATTAACTTATTTTTTAATTGAAAACTACTCTGTTTTAATTTTGTTTAATAAAAATGAGAGCTTCTTTGTAATTGGCTATTTCTATTAATGCATTAAAAATATATTTAGCCACTAATGCTCCTCCTTCTGAATTAATTAATTCAATATCATCGTCTGGCGTATGGTACTGTGGATGTCCACCTGTATGAAATCCAACTGCCGAAATCGATTCTTTGTAGAAAGAAACATGATCAGAGCCGCCAACATCGCCAGCAAATACGATCGGATTTAATCCACTGTTTTCCTGCAGTTTTTTCATTAATTCTACTCCGTTCGGAAAAGTTCCTGCCCCACCCATATAAAGCTCTTTTTTCTCATTTAATCTTCCGACCATATCCATATTGAGCATCACTTTTACAGCTTCTTTTGGAACTGGAAGATGATTAATGAAATACTTTGAACCCAACAATCCTTCTTCTTCTCCGCTAAAAGAAATAAAAATGATGCTTCGTTTTGGTTTTATTTTTTGTTTTGAAATTTCTTCTAAAATGCACAGTAAAGCCGAAACGCCAGAAGCATTATCATCTGCTCCATTATGAATGGCAAAAGCTTCTTTCTTTTTACTTCCAGAACCTTGTCCACCCCAGCCCCAGTGATCATAATGTGCCCCAATTACAATGTATTCGTTCTTTAAAGTAGAATCTGAACCTTCGATATAGCCTACAACATTTTGCGTAGCCACACTATCCGATTTCATTTTATTGATTCCTTCTTTAACAAAAAGTTTGAAAGGCTGATAATAAGAATTACCGAATTCTTTTAAACCATACTTTTTAAAATACTTCTCAATATAAGTTGTTGCTTTATTATTCCCTTTTGTTCCTGGGAAACGTCCTTCTAATTGATCTGATGAAAGATATTTGTCATGTTTGTAAAAGGTCTCCGCTTTTTGGGCATTCACGAAAGTGCAGCAAAAAATTACGGCCGTAAAAAAAAGTTTTAATTTCATAATTGGTTAGCTATAGAATGGAACGCGGATGACACGGATTTGCTTTGCAAAGACGCGGATTTTTACTGATTTAAAATATTTTTTTTAACACATAGAAATATAGCTTTTCTAAACCTAAAAAAAGGCGTTTCACTAACATTAAATCACATAGCTATGTGTTAAAGCTTGCTTTTTTTGCAATCTTAAACAGAGATAATAAAATCTATGTTTCTATGTGTTAAAAATTAAACTCTTATTGAATCTCACCCAACGGTTAACCATCACTATGTTTTATAAATCTGTGTTTATCCGCGTCTTTGCAAAGCGAATCTGTTTTATCTGCGTGCCATTAATTAAAGTCTTATAAATCGAAAGAGGTATGTTTGATATATTTTCGATCATAAGTATACAAAACGTGTATTTTCTTGTCGGTGGTTTGAATTATGGCTGGATAGCTGAATTCTCCTTTTTCTTGTTTTTCCAAATCGAATAATTTAGTCCATTTTAAACCGTCTTTAGAATATTCAACATCCAAAATATTTCTTCCGTTAAACCAGTCTTTTCCAATTGGAAGTGGATTATTTACCAATAAAAATGTGTTTTTGTCTACTGTTAAAGCATCAATACCAGAATTGGAATTGATGACATTTATCGTATTGGTTCTAATCCAGCTTTTCCCGTTGTCTCCCGACCAGCTCGCAACTATTTTATTGTGTTTACTGCGAGACAGCATCTGGATATCACTCTTACTATGAATTAAAAATGTTGGCTGAATGATATCAAAGTTCTGATTGTTTTCTACTTCTATTTTCTTCCAAGAATCTGTCGCTTCTGCATATTCTTCAACATGCACACGCCATTGATCTGTGTTTACACTTTCTGTACTGCTTCCGCATAAAATTACGCCTGGAGTAGTTTCGATTGGTTTATTTCGAATTGGACCTAAAATTCCGTCTGGAAGATATTTTGGTTCTCCCCAGATTGTTCCGTTATCTTTCGAAACAATCATAGCGCCAAACCATTCTCTCGGATTTTTTCCAATTTTATAAAACAAATACAAATTCTCGCTCTTACTTTTAAACAAAACCGGATTCCAGCACGGAAGTGTGTCTCCATTTTTAATTAATGGCTGAATCAGTTCTTTAGGCGCAGACCATTTTTTGTCTTTATAAGCCGAAATATAAATGCCAACATCTTTTGCTCCTTCATATTTTCCACCAAACCAAGCGGCTAAAATCTCGTTGGGTTTGTATTCAACCAAAGTTGAAGCATGGCTGTTTGTGGTAACTGGCGGATCTGCAATATAACTGCTTTCAATATTTACTGCTTTCATTTGTGCATGTATTGCATTATTTGAAAATAAAAATACTGCAAAAATGATAGCGGTAGTTTTTAATTTAAAATTCATTGTTTATTTTTTTTGCATTCTTTAAAATCTTTTGACACAGATTAAAACAGTACCTAAGAAACTTAGAACCTTAGAACCTTAGAATCTTAGACACTTGATAAAAAAACAAAAGGAGAGTTACCTCTCCTTCTGCTCAAGTAACAAATCGATTGATCTTTTACTTTACCAAATTAATTATTTTGTGTCCCACCAAAGTCTTGTTCCACCTGAATCTGGACCTCCTAATTTAGAAACTCCGTCATCTACAGCTGCTTTGTTTGATGAGTACTCATTTGTAGTGTAAATAATTCTTTTCATCAAAGATTTACCAACTCCAGCATCTGGATTATCAGTGTTTAAAACTGGATAGATTACTTTAGCATCGCTTCTACGTAAATCTGCCCAAGCTTCCCAAGATTCTGGAAAAATGGCTAAGTATTTCTGAACTGCAATTTGAGTTCTTTGATCAGCAGTAGATGCAGACCAAGCCACTGGCAATTTAACTGGAATATCTTGTAAATCTAAAGTTGGATATAAAGTCAAAATGTTTGGCAATGTTGGCAATGAAGTTCCGTTGATGTAAGCATTAACAGCAGTTGCATCAACAATTCCCCATTGTGCAAGAGATAATCTAATACCTGTTTCATACAAAGTTTTAGCATCTCCGCCCATATTCCATCCATTTAAAGCTCCTTCTGCTCTACTTAAGTAGTTTTCAGAAGCCATAAAGATCTCGATGTTTTTAGTTTCGCTAAGTGTATTAGCGGCACCGTTTCCTAAAACATCGTTGTTAAATTTAGAGAACTCTGTAGTTCCAAATTGATCTTCTAAACCTCCAACTGGATTTCCTCTATAAGCTCCCGTAGCAACTGGCGCAAACCATTTAGATAAACGCGGATCGTTGTAACCTACTAAGATACTTTCCATAGAAGATGTCATAACGTAACCCCAGCTGTTTACAATCATATTTAAATTGTTTGGCGTAATGTTACTTGCTTTAAAGAAAGCGCTTTGATCATTTGTTTGCATTACTCCAGCAGCTACTGCAGCTTCAGCTTGAGTTTTTGCATTTGCAGGTTCTTTATCCGAAATTCTTAAGGCCAAACGTAATCTCATACTGTTTCCGAAGATTCTCCATTTGTCAACACTTCCTGAATAAACTCTATCATTTGGGGCAAGAGAGGCAACCGAAGTTACAGAAGTTGAAGCTAATGTTGCATTTGCTTCATCTAATAGTTTAAAGAAATCTGCATAAATAAATTCTACGCTGTCGTAAGGAACTTTATCTTTTCCGTTACCTGCTTCAGTATAAGGAATTGGTCCGTAAGCATCAACCATTTGGTTGTACATGAAAACTTTCCAGATCTTTAAGATTGCAGTAGCTTCTGCGTTTCCTTCAGATGCTTTAATAGCATTTGATAAAGCTGGAGCAGCAACGGTGTAAAATCTTGTCCATCCTCTACCTTCGTATCCATTAACAAAAGCATTTCTTTCTGTTCCATATCCACAGTTTAAATAGTGAATAAAAGTTGAAGATAGAATACCTGTTGCAATACCCCAAGTACCTTGATCGTCTACTCCTGGTGATGAATAAGAACCATTGTGTATACCTGCGTATAATGCCGAAGCAAATGCAGGACCAGCTAATGTAGCATCTAACTGATCTTCAGTTAATGAATTAGGATCTTTGTTTATTTCATCAAAATCGCCGGTGCAGCTTGATAAAATCGAAACTGCCATTAATGCAACTCCTAATGTTTTTATTTTAAAACTATATTTCATGATGTCTCTTTTTTAATTAAAATCCAAATTTAACATTCACTCCATAATCTCTCGTTGATGGAATGTTGAAAGATTCTATACCTTGTAAGTTACCTGTACCTGCTCCTGCTTCTGGATCAAAGTACTTAGCTTTGTTTAAGAAGAAGAACAAGTTTCTACCTACTAATGAGAAATCGATGCTTGTAAATCCTGAGTTGCCTAATAAACGTTTTGGCATTGAATAACCAAAAACAAGCTCTCTTAATCTGATGTTTGTAGCATCATAAACGAATGGCTCTGCAATTGGAGTTCTTTGACCGATTGCTGTCCAATATTGTTCAGCATTGATGCTTGTTGTGTTTGGAGTATAAGTTCCGTTTCCGTTATCTACAACACCATCAACAATGATTCCGCCATTTCTTCCTGCCAAAGTAATATCACTTACCCCTAAACCAGCTTGTCTCGCTTGAGTGTATGAAATAACTTCACCACCAATTCTAAAGTCAACTAAGAAGCTTAAAGAGAAATCTTTGTATTTGAAGTTATTTTTGAAACCTGCAGTCCAATCTGGATTAAAGTTACCAGCACGAACATCAAAACCATTTGTTGCCAATGGAATACCAGCACTGTTTACTAAAATTTCTCCAGCTTCATTTCTTTGGAAACCTTTGATGTATAAATCACCATATTCTCCACCTTTAACTACTTTACTTCTTACTAAACGTCCTTCACCGATTACTAACTCATCACGTCCTTCAAAGATAGATTTTACTTTTGACTTATAAGAAGCGTAGTTTGCTGTAATATCCCAAGAAAAGTTTTCTGTTTGAACTGGCGTTGCAGTAAGCGTAAACTCAAAACCTTTATTTTCGATATCTCCACCGTTTACGATTGCTCTAGAATATCCAGAAGGCTCAGGAGTGTTGATGTAGAAAATTTGGTTATTCGTTAACGTTTTAAAGTATGTGAAATCTAAACCTAAACGGTTATTGAAAAATCTAACATCAGCACCAAACTCAGAAGAAGAAGAAATCTCAGGTTTCAAGTTTGGATTTGCCTTAGTGTTTTGTCCGTATAACATACCACCATTACCTCCAATGTAAGAGAATCTCTGTTGTGTTTGATAAGGATCTGTATCGTTACCAACTTGTGCATAAGAAGCTCTTAATTTTGCAAAACTAATTACTTCTGGTAATGTAAACATGTCAGAAAGAACAGCAGAAAGACCGAAAGATGGGTAGAAATAATCTTCTGGCAAAGTAGAAGACCAATCATTTCTAGCTGTTAAATCTAAGAATAAGTAGTTTCTGAAACCAATTTGACCAAATCCGTAAACAGAATTGATTCTTTTTTCTGAAGCTGTAGATGTAGATTGAACTGTTTGAACATTACTTAGGGCAAAGAAATTTCGTTTACTCAATACACCACCAGAATTTAAAGCTGAACTATTTTGTTGCAATGAACTCGCACCAGCATTAAGACCTATAGAGAAATCTCCAAATTTTTCATTGTAAGAAAGTAAAGCATCAATGTTTAACTCGCTTACTGTTTCATAAGATTCACTGTATGAACCCATGTTGCTGTTGAAAGCTGCAGTTGCATATCTGTTTCTTACGTTTTTGTTTGTCATTTGATCCAAACCAGCTCTACCTTGTAAACTTAACGTTTTTGTAAATTCATATTTAAGAGAAGCTAAACCAATAAATCTATTTCTTTTATCTGTACGAGCGTCATCTCTTAAAGCAGACCAGAATGGGTTTCCTCCTGGAGCTCCAGTTTCGTCAAGGAAATAGTTAACTTGTCTTTGTCCTGCAGCATCGATATATTCGAAATCTTTGTAATCGTTGTAAGCGATACTACGAGGCAATAAATAAGCAGATGTTCCGATAGACTCTTCACCAGTTCTTAATAAGTTATCGATATCTTGAACGATGTAGTTTGTTTTAGCATCCAAAGTTAATTTGTCTGTAATTTTACTAGTCAATCTTAAGTTAAGATTGTGTCTGTCCATTTGGTTTCCGCCAACAATACCTTCAGCACGTGTGTTAGTGTAAGAGAAATATCCTTGCGCTTTTTCGTTACCAGCTGTAACTGTCAAAGTGTTTGCTAAGTTATATCCTGTTTTGTAGAAATCAATAACGTTGTTTTTCTGTGGAGAATAGCTTTGTGTCGCTGGTCCTGCATAATTTGGATTACGAACTAACTGCCAAGCAGATACCTGACGCCCGTCTAAAGGTGCTCCCCAGCTTGAGCTTGAGTTAGAAACATAATTTCCATTTGTACCTTGTCCGTATTCGTTTTGTAAATTCATCAAGTTATAAGCAGAAGAAGCCATAAAGTTAGATGATAACGAAACTGAAGTTTTTCCAGATTTACCAGATTTAGTTGTAATTACGATTACACCATTTGATGCTCTAGATCCGTAAAGAGCTGCTGCAGATGGACCTTTCAAGACAGTCATCGAAGCAATATCTTCTGGGTTAATGTTAGAAATACCATCAGGCTGTGTAGTTCCTCCTGTATCAATATCAGGGTTTGTATTAGTTGTTCCGTTACTAATTGGCACACCATCCACAACATAAAGAGGCTGATTGTTTCCGTTAAGAGATCTGTTACCTCTTAAAGTAATTCTAGAAGAAGAACCAACACCATTTGAAGTAGTCGAGAAGTTAAGACCTGCCACTTTACCAGAAAGTGAGTTGGCAACGTTTAATGATCTAGCTTCAGAAAGTTCGTCTACAGAAACGTTTTGTGCAGAATACGTAATTGCTTTTTTCTCTCTTTTAATACCAAGAGCTGTAACCACTACCTCTCCTAATTGCTGCGTATCTGGACCTAAAGATACGTTAATTGTAGTTTGTGATCCAACAGCAACTTCTTTTGTAGAAGATCCTACATAAGTAAAAACTAAAACTGCTGATTGATTTGGAACGCTAATGCTGTATTTACCATCAAAATCTGATGAAGCACTTGTTTTAGTTCCTTTAACAATAATATTTGCTCCAGGAATTGGAATTCCGCTTTGAGCATCTGTTATCGTTCCTTTTACTGTTGTCTGCGCTTGTAGGCCTTGGAACCCAAAAAGGCATATGACAAACAGTAATTTTAGTACGCTTTTAATCATATTAGTTGTTTTTTTAGAGTTAATAACATGTTAAACTTAAGAATACATTCTGTTAACAAAATATAATTTCGACAAATGACAATTTTTCGCAGGTGTTGGTAAATCTTTGGTCATTTATTGAAAGAAAACGTTTTCATTTGTAATCCTACTCTGCCTTATAAAAAAGGCCAAAATCTATTAATCTAATAGATTTTGACCTTTTTCAGTTGTATTCATTTTTTTAACTAAAAATCGTTTAAAATTATTCGGTATTTTACACTTTTTAGTTCGAAACCTTGAATTTGGTTTTTAGAAGATCCGCTGAGTTTCCACCAACCATTACTTCGAAGTCTCCAGGCTCTACAACAAACTTCATTTCCCTGTTATAAAGGCCTAATTCGTCCTTAGTAAGTGTAAAATCAACAGTTACAGTTTCTCCCTTCTTAATATTTAATCGTTTGAAACCTCTCAAAGTTTTCTCTGGTGTCGTTACAGAACTATATACATCATTTATATACAATTGAACAACTTCATCTCCATCTCTGTCTCCTGTGTTTTTAACATCAACAGAAACTTTTATTTCTCCATTTGGTTTAATTTCAGAAGTATTCAGCTTTAAATTAGAATATTCAAATTTCGTGTAACTTAATCCGTAACCGAACGAATATAAAGGATGCTCGCTTTCTGCTACATATTTATGTATTGCAGATGGCTTTTGGTTATAATATATAGGTAATTGCCCTACTGATTTCGGAACTGTAATTGGCAATCTTCCTCCAGGATTGTAATCTCCAAATAAAACATCGGCTACAGCTCTTCCTCCTAACTCACCTGGAAACCATCCTTCCAAAACTGCTGGAATATTTTCAGCAATCCAGTTTGTAGATAGTGGACGACCATTTAATAACACGCAAACTACTGGAGTTCCTGTTTTTTGGATCTCTTCAATCAATTGCTGCTGGATTCCAAATAAGTCTAAAGAAGCAACGTCCCTGTTTTCTTCTACCAACTCGTTAGATTCTCCTAAAACTACAATCGCAACATCTGCTTTTTTAGCAGCTTCGATTGCTGGCTGTAAATTTACTTTTTCTAAATTCCAACGAAAATGAGCTCTGGCTCCCCAGCCTCCTTCCCACATTTCGATGCGGACTTTATATTTTTTACCTTTTTCAATATTTTTAGGAACCGTCACCATACTGGTCGCTCCTTTTGTCCAGTTGTCTATTACCAATTGGTCATCGATATACATTCTGATTCCGTCATCAGAACTTAATCCTAACCAACCATCCAATGCTTGATCAGATTTTAAGAATCCTGTCCATCTAATAGAAAAATCATCCACATTTACACCGTCTCCAGGCGCCCAAGGCCAGTCAAACTCTAATTGACTGTCAATACGAGTCAATGCTGGCGTTCCTTCCAGATTTCTGTTATTGAAATATTCTCCTTTTAATCCGTTTTGAGATTCGTCTGGTGTAAATAAATATTTAGATGGAATAATTTGTCCTTTTACAATTAATGGAACTCCTTCTTCGTAAACTACATTAGCCGTTTTTCCAACCAATTCCTTAACTCCTTCATAAACCGTCATTCCGACACTGTTCTTCGGAGCGTAACCTCCCAATCTTGAAGCATTTGCATTTGGTCCGATAACAGCGATATTTTTTAACGATTTACTTAAAGGCAAAATATTGTTTTCATTTTTCAATAAAACCATAGATTTTTGAGCTGCTTCTAAAGCAACTTTCTGATTTTCTGGAGTATGAAAACGCTCTTTAATTAGATTTTTTTCTGTGTACGGATTTTCAAATAATCCTAACAAGAATTTCAAACGTAAAACCCCTCCCGCCGCACGGTCGATATTCTCCGTTGTCAATTTCTTTTCATTTACCAATTCAATAATAGTGTTTTGCCAAAACTCATTGCTAAAATCATAAAACTGCATATCAACGCCAGAAGAAACAGCTTCTCTAATAGCTTCTTTTGGAGAATCAGCAACTTTATGAGTGGTTTGAATGTATTTAATAGCTCCTAAATCTGAAACTACAATTCCTTTAAATCCCCATTCTTTTCTTAAAACATCTGTCAATAACCAATGATTTGCTGCACAAGGAATTCCGTCCAATTCAGAATACGCACACATAGTTCCTAACGCACCACCTTTTGTAAATGCTTTTTGAAAAGATGGTAAATGGTCTTCTCTTGCTGAACGTTCTCCAACCAAAATTGGCGAAGAATTTCCTCCCGCTTGCGGAATACCATGAACGGCAAAGTTTTTAGGCTCTGCAATAATAGATCGATCTGATTTTAAATCGTCTCCTTGCATTCCTTTAATAAAAGCCAAACCAATTTCACTGTTCAAGAAAGCATCTTCTCCGAAAGTTTCAGCAACACGTCCCCATCTTGGTTCGCGTCCTAAATCTAAGTTTGGTCCAAAACCAAAATGAACTCCATGCGCTCTGGCTTCCATACCAATTACTTTACCCACTTTATCCATCACGGCAACATCCCAAGTTGCTCCAAGCCCTATGTTCATTGGGAAAGCTGTACTTCCTTCGTCTAAATAACCGTGAAGCATTTCACACATAATCAGCGCAGGAATTCCCCAACGGTTTCCTTTGATTACATTCGTTTGAAGATCATTGATCATTTTAGCTGAACGCGGATAAAGATCATGAATAGCTCCAATTCCCAACTTCCCGATTTTTTCTGCCGATTTAGCTTTAGCAAAATCTTCTTTATCTTTAAAAAAATCTCCTCTATACATATCCATCTGACGCACTTTTTCTTCAAGTGTCATACGGCTTAGCAAATCCTGAACTCTTTCTTCTACTGGTAATTTTGCATCCTGGTACGGATACTTTTTCTGGGCATGGGTCTGGTTAAAAAAACCAACAGCCATTACAAAAATAATGGCCGTTTTCCTCATTCTTAATTGTAACATAGTTGTGTGTGTGTGTGTTTAGTTTTGAATCACTTTAAGCTTTGTTCCATTCACAAAATCATCGTGCGAAATAAAAAAGCTGTTCTGTGTTTTTCCGTTTAGTTCAATCGAATTGATTTTCCCGCCATTATTTTCTTGTCTTTCAATTACGATGCTTTCTTTTTTATAATATCTTGGATCTAATTTAATCGTCACTCTATGAAACATTGGCGTTGTAATGGTGTAAATTGGATCTCCCGGCGATATCGGATAAATTCCCATCATCGAATACACTAACCAAGCCGACATAGTTCCGGTATCATCATTTCCTGGTAATCCTTTTGGTTCATTTTTGAAATATTCGCGAACCAATTTTTTTACGGTTTCCTGCGCTTTATATTCTTCACCTTTCACATAATTAAACAAATACGGATTGGCAATGTCTGGTTCGTTTGCCATATCAAATTGTTTGGTATCAAATATTTTCTGCAATTGAGCCGAAAAGGCTTGATCACCACCCATTAATTTCTTTAATCCGTTAATATCGTGCGGAACCATAAATGCATACTGCCAAGCGTTTCCTTCGATAAAGCCAACATTTTCTTCAAAATTAGCTCCAGATGTAGGATCAAATGGCTCGTACCATTTTCCGTCAGCCGTTCTTGGACGAAGAAGATTTAAGTTTTTATCAAATAATTTTCTGTAGGATAATGAACGTTCTTTAAAACGTTTTACATTGTCTTTGTCCCCGAATTCGTTGGCCATAAGCGAAATAGAATAATCTGAAATATTGTATTCCTGAGTAGTCGAAACTGGACCTTTGTTGTCAGTTGTCAAATATCCTTTTTTGATATAATCTTTCAATCCTGGACGAAGCGGATTATTTTCAATATTATCTGCGCCTTTCAACATCGCATAATAGGCTTTATTAATATCATAATCACGAATTCCTCTCATATAACTATCTGTAATTACAATACTTGCTGGATCTCCAACCATGGTAAAGGTCTCTGTCGAATTCAATTCCCATTTGGGAAGCCAACCGTTTTCATCAAACATGCTCAACATGCTTTTTACCATATCAGATTGCTGTTTTGGATAAACCAAAGACATCAGCTGATGCACATTTCGGTAAGTATCCCATAAAGAAAATACGGTATAACGAGTGCCATCGGTTTTGCCAATTTTAGTTCTTTTGATTACTGGATATTCTCCGTTAATATCATTTAAAATATTGGGATGAATTAAAGTATGATATAAAGCTGTATAAAAAATCGTGTTATCATCTTTTGAACCACCTTCAACCAAAATTTTAGACAATTCTTCATTCCATTCGTTGTAGGTTTCTTTGTAAATTGCGTCAAAAGATCTGTTACCTACTTCTTTTGCTAAGTTTTCACGGGCATTTTCGATACTTACGTACGAAATTCCGATCTTCACTTCAACTGTTTCTTCTTTTTCGAATTTATAAGTAAAATAACTTCCAATACTATCACCTACAACGGTTTTGATTGTATTCTCCATTATTCTAGCTTTTCCGTTGTAACCCATCCATTGTGCTTCAACGCCGTTGTATTTTGAAGGTTTTTTCCAAACTCCAAATTTATCGGCAGGTTTCGAAAATTGAGCCACAAAATAAACTGGATAAGCATCTTCTGGGCTGTTATAGCAAAATGAACCCACAGATCGCATTCCTTCAATTTCTGTAGAAGAAACTACTTTTACCATTGCACCTTCTTCATTTGTCAATCCCAAGCCAAGATTTAATAAAATATTAGATTGCCCTTTCGGGAAAGTGAATCTGCTAACCCCAGCTCGTTTTGAAGCCGTGAATTCGCCTTTTACTTTATACTTGTCGATGTTTACGCTGTAATAGGCTGCTTTTGCAACTTCATTAGAATAAGTAGAACCGTATTTTAAGTGATCGATTTCTACTGCTCCAGTCGTTGGCATCAATAAAATAACGCCCAATTCTGGACATCCAACACCGCTTAAATTCACTTGACTAAATCCTGTCAAAAAGGTATTCTCATTCACATAAGGATTCGAAAGCCATTGGCTATCTTTTTCCATCGGTGTATTTTTTACTCCAGCCACATTAAACGGACTAATACTTGCCATTCCGCGTGGTGCAATTGGTCCTGGATAAGCCGCCCCATAATTGGAAGTCCCAATAAACGGATTTACAAAATCGGCAGGCTGCTGCGCAAAAATTGTTATGCTAAAAAACAGCATGTATAAAATACATGCTGTCTTAAATTTATTTTTAGTATTTAAAACCATAGGCTTCGTTCTTATCTGTTGATCGCTTCAATTTTTAAAGTCCAAGCTTCTTTTGCAGGAAGATTGTTTCTTAAACTTTCTGGAATAATTACTTTAAATCCGTTTCCTTCTTTTGTCCATTTTAAAGAAGTTTTAGAACCTAACATGGTAATTTTTGTTCCTTTTTTAGGACTGATAGATTTTACTGTAACTTCAGCAGGAATTTTATCCTCCCCGTCTTTAGCTAAATAAAATGCAAATACATTACCCGCTTTATTTTGTGTAAAACAAATGTTTTCTTCTTTGTAAGGCTCGATTGGTTTGGTGTTGTAAATCGCTGTACTGTTTACTTTCATCCAATCACCGTAAGCTTGCAATAAATCGTACGCCCCTTTATCCCATTCTCCTTCTGGACTTGGCGCGATGTTTAATAATAAGTTTCCGCCTTTTGCCACAATGTCAACTAACATGTGAATTCCTTGTCTTCCAGTCATGTAAGTAGCGCCTGGAGAATAAGACCATCCACCGCCTGCTGGAATACAAGATTCCCAAGGATAAGGCAAAGTCTTAGCAGGAACACGCCCTTCTGGAGTTAAGTAGTTTTGGTTTTTACCGTGAACCGCTCTATCCACCACAATTAAACCTGGTTGTTTTGCACGTGCTTTTGCAACCAATTCGTCCATTTTTGGATCTTGATCTACCACTCTGTGTTTGATGAAACCATTTTTAGATTCGTTTTCAGTAAATTTCTCGTCGTAGTTTTCTTTGATGTTTACTTGATCTCTTTTACGAACCCATCCTCCGTCTAACCAAAGAATATCCACTTTACCATAATTAGTCAAAATTTCTAAAATCTGGTTGTGTGTAAAGTCAACATATTTTTGCCATTTTTCTGGATACAAAGACGGATCGTAGTTTACGTTTCTGTCAAATGGCGGAAAATAAGGATCCCAGTAGTTTTCGTTGTGCCAGTCTGGTTTTGAAAAGTAAGCTCCTGTAGAAATACCTTCGCCTCTAAAAGAGTTGAAAATTTCTTTTAAAACATCTGCTTTTGGATTTGTATGAAAAGGAACATCTTTACTAGTTATCTTGTAATCAGAATATTTAGTATCATACATATTAAATCCGTCATGGTGTTTTGTTGTAAAAACCATGTATTTCATCCCAGCATATTTCGCTGCTTTTGCCCATTTTTCTGGATCAAATTTTACAGGATTAAATGTTTTTCTTAACCCTTCGTAATCTTTTATATAATCATTATAATTAGATGGATTACTTCCTTTTTTACGTTCACACCACCCGTAATCTTCAGGACAAATAGACCAAGATTCTACAATACCCCATTGGCTGTAAGTTCCCCAGTGCATTAGCAGACCAAATTTTTTGCCTTGCCATTCATCTAAGTTTTTTAATACTGCCGGATCTGTTTCTGGTACGTATCTTTCATCTTCATATATCGCCTGCGCGAATATCTGAGCTGAAAATAAAAGGGCGATAATGAATATTCCTCTTTTCATCTTTAATCTATTTATTAGGTTTTATTTATTCTTTTGTTTTTTGTTTATTTCTTACCTCTAAAAGTTTGTATTCGAAACATAACCAATGGTTTCAACCATTGGGACGCAACGTAATTCAACTTGAGATTAATTTTATACGCTTCACGAGGTTGAAACCTCGAGCTATGTTTGCTTTTGGAACTTCAATCTATTCCGAATACCTAGAAGATTTTTCTTCCTGGTCAACCACTGCTTGAATCTCCTTTCACTCCAAACTCCAAATTCGATTTTCTGGTTTAATACGTAATCCTAATTTAATTTTTCAAGTATCGGCTGATCTGTAAAAGTCAATTCTGTTTTACTGTTTTCATTAAGCTGCTCCAATACAACAAACTTATTCTCGCCTGCTTTCAACCAACAACCTGGCACATAAAGAGTTTGCTGCGGTCCAACTTTCCAGTAACGTCCAAGATTGTGTCCATTAACAAATACAATTCCTTTTCCCCAACCTGTCATATCAAGAAAAGTATCGGCTGGTTTCTCAATGTTTACAGTAGATTCATATAAAACGGGACGTCCAGGTTTTATCGTTTCGTTTTTAACAGCTGGAACTTCATTCATCGGCATTTTATACATTTCCCATCCACCGCTAATTTCAAATTCATTTAAATATACTGGAGTAATAATTCCTTTAGTATTATGTACGATTTCGGCACCATAGTTAATGCGACCCATATTTTCAACTAAAATTTCTAAAATACCATTAAAAGGAATCGTAACTTCCAACTCGTAGTTTTTGAAAACTCTATTCAACTCACCTGCTTTAACACCGTTTACATAAACTGTAGCAAAGTCTCTCAATCCTTCAATTTTTAATTTTCCAGAAATGGGCTGCGTAAATCTTTTTCGATACAAAACATATCCATGTCCTTGATCTAATTTTTCAAATGTTAAAGGCTGGTCGTTTACAACTGGTTTTTCTTTTTTTATCCAACTTAAAACATCCATGCTCGATTTGATCGTCTGATTAGGATATTTTGTAACTGGTATTTTGGCTGGAATTGAGGCTAATTTTGTTTTAGAATACTTTTGCATTACTTCACGTATAGCCATAAATTTTGGTGTTGCCCAACCTGCTTCGCTAATAGGAGCATCATAATCATAACTTGTAATATCCGGCTGAATATCCATTTCTTCATTATAATTTGCTCCAGAGGTAAATCCAAAATTAGTACCGCCGTGTACCATATAATAATTAAAAGAAACACCTGCATCAAGGTACTTTTTAGTTTGACTTGCAATCTCCTCAGATCCAATTTTAATAAATGGTTCCGCCCAATGATCCAACCAGCCAGAATAAAACTCTGCAACCATGTAAGGCCCTTGTCCGTTATGGTATTTATCAACCTGTTTTTTTAAATTTTCTATATTGGATTCCCCATTTGCAGTCGGTAACGCGCCTTCTACCATACCACCTTCAAACAACCAAGCACCGTCAGAAGTAAAAAAAGGCTCTGGGAATCCCGTTTGTTTAAGTATATTGTAAATTGCAGTTTTGTAGGCTTTATGATCCTCAGCACTGATATCGGTTCTTTGAGAAACATAAGACCCAAATTCATTTTCAGCCTGAACCATAATAATAGGTCCGCCTTGATTAGCAAAAAGTCCTTTTACCTCTCCATACAAATGTTCTAGATACGTTTTACAAGCGTCTAAAAATGCTTTGTTATTGGTACGAATTACTAAATCTGGATTATTTTGCAGCCACCAAGGGTATCCTCCAAATTCCCATTCGCCACATGCATACGGACCCGGTCTAAGAATTACATATAAGCCTTCGCTTTTAGCAATACGTAAAAACTCTGACAGATCTCTATTTCCTGTTTTAAAATCCCATACACCTGGTGCTACTTCGTGATAATTCCAAAATACATAGGTTGCCACGGTATTCATTCCCATAGCTTTAAGCATCTGCAATCTATGTCTCCAATACTCTTTAGGGATACGTGCATAGTGCATTTCTCCAGAATGTATTTTAATTATTTTCCCGTCTTGCTGAAATTCTCCCTTAGATATAGAAAATCCTTTGGTTTGTGCCTTAGTAAAAAACGGCATCAAGCAAATCAATAATATCCCGAGCTTAAATAGTACCTTCTTCATTTTTTTAATAATTAATCAATTAAAATTTCATCGACAAACAACCAAGAGCTTTCTCCTTTTGGACTTTTCTTTAAGTTGCCTGCAATAACTTTTACAAAACGTGCATTTTGTTTTTGGAAATTGATTTTAAAATCTTTCAATTCTGGAACAGCATTTACTGCATAAGGACGCATAATTTTGCCAACCTGAGTGTATTTAACTCCATCTGTAGAAATCAACACTTTAACTTGAATTGGGAAATTAACTCCTGCTCCTTGACTTTCTAAAGCTCCAACTTTTACTTGCTCGATGCTTTCTACTTTTTCTAAGTCGATAACCAATTCCATATCGTTAACTAACCAAGCCTGCCATTGTCCGTCATGGAAATTTTTACTTCCTCTGATCGTATTTACCATGGTATTGGCATCGCCTTTGTAATTCGAATTGTAAGGGGTCAAGTATTTCACTTTTTTCGAAAATGCTTTATGGAAAACAATCGTATCTGTAAAGGTTTTTCCAACTGGTTTGTCATCTTGAAATAAAGAAGCTTTTAGAACTGTTGTTTCTTTTATTGCAATTGGGCTTGTATATTTTATAGCATGGTGATCAATGGTCTGGTTTCCTAAAACATAACGAATGTCTGGATTAGGAAACTCGTTTTTCAATTCTACCTTAATTTGTTTATTAGCTAAATCAGCTGTAGAAGAAGCCGTTACCAAATAAGCGCTTTTCGCATAATTAATTCCTAAATAATCGTAACGTTTTAATAAAGAGAATAATCTCGTTGTGAAATCATTCCAATTGCGTTTCTCTTTCGGACTCCATAACGTTTCTGATAATGCTGCCAATCTTGGGAAAATCATGTATTCAGAATCTTTTGGCAGCGCTAAATGTTCTGCCCACAAATTTGCTTGTCCTCCTAAAACGTGTCCTGCTTCCTGAGGTGTCATTGTTGAAACTACAGGATCAAATTTGTACACTTCACTTAACGGATTATAAGCATCAAAAGCTAAAGGTTCTTCGTTTTGCGGACCTTGATAAAAGTTAAAATAGCAAGGAGATTCTGGTGTCATAATTACGTCATGACCTTGATCTGCAGCTTCGATTCCGCCTTTCATTCCTCTCCAACTCATTACCGTTGCATCTGGTGCCAAACCGCCTTCTAAAATTTCATCCCAGCCGATAACTCTTTTACCTTTTGAGTTGATGTATTTTTCCATACGTTTTACAAAGTAGCTTTGCAACTCGTTGACATCTTTTAATTTCTCGTCTTTGATTCTTTTTTGGCAATGCGGACATTTAGCCCAATTGGTTTTCGTCGCCTCATCGCCACCAATGTGAATATATTTTGAAGGGAAAATCGTGATTACTTCATCAATTACATTTTGCAAAAATTCAAACGTAGTTTCTTTTCCAGCACAATAGATATCAGTCAAAGGCCAAACTCCGCCTGACGGAACACCAATTCTTTGATTAAAACAAGCCAATTCTGGATAAGCTGCAATCGCACTGCTTACGTGCGCCGGCATTTCGATTTCAGGAATAATTTCAATTCCTTTTGTCGAAGCATATTTTACAATTTCTCTTAATTCATCTTGCGTAAAGAAGCCGCCGTACGTTCCTTTTTCATCAGGATTTGTTGTTAATCTCGCATTCCAGCTAGTGTTTTCTTGATCAACTCTCCATGCCCCAACTTCAGTTAGTTTTGGATATTTTTTAATTTCAATTCTCCAACCTTGATCGTCAACCAAATGCAAATGTAAAACGTTCATTTTGTGCATCGCCAAACGATCGATTGTTGCCAAAATGTAATTTTTATCGAAGAAATGACGAGATAAATCTAACATTAAACCTCTCCACTTAAAACGTGGTTCGTCGTTAATCGTTAAACTTGGAATCTGCCATTTTGCAGAAGTGATTGCATATTTGCTTTCAATCGCTTCCGGAAGTAATTGCCTAACACTTTCTAATCCATATAGAAAACCAACATTTCCTTTTGCAGAAATAACAATACTCGTCGGATTTACATCTAAAACGTAAGCTTCATTTTTTAAATTAGGATCTATTTTAAACTGAATAAAATTGCTTACTGGAGCTTTAGTTGTTGTTTCTGGTTTCCATCCCGCAGCCACTTCAAATTTAGAAGCTAAAGCATTTGCAGCATCTCTTTGGAAATCGCTGTTTACTACAAACTTTGTATCTTTTGTAAATTCAAAAACACCAGTTTTAATAAGAATCTGACTCGGTTTCGGAATAATGTTAATATCACTTTCTGTGTAAACTTTCTGCGCACGAGCCGAGAAAATTGAAGTGATTAGGGTTAATAGGAATAATAATTTTTTCATTCTTTGTTTTTTGGTTTCTCTAATTGTTTCTTCAAACATTTAAAGATGTGTTTTTAGGTTTAGTTTGTCATTTCGACGAAGGAGAAATCACACTAGAAACTCCTCAGAGAATGTCACCAATCTTTGTCGAATCCCGAGTGCGATTCCTCGTTCCTCGGAATGACAAACTGTTGTTTGAAACTTTAATAAAGTTTTAAACTTGGAAATTATTTATCCCAAGACATTTTAAATTTCGCATCTTCCATTCTATGACCTTTTACGTCATCAGAAACGGCGAAATTGAATCCAGATCTTAAACTGTAACCCGCATATTCACCGTTTTTATTCAAAGCAATAAAACCAACTTGCAGGTATTCCATGTCTTTGTGGTTTTTATGTTTGTTATAAATACGTTCTGTAATTTCTTTACAAGCATCGTAAGGCGATTTTCCCTGGCGCATTAGTTCTACAACCATTGCACTTCCAGCAGTTCTAATTACGGCTTCGCCTAAACCCGTTGCTGCTGCTGCTCCTACTTCGTTATCCAAGAAAAGACCCGCGCCGATTATTGGGGAGTCACCGACGCGTCCGTGCATTTTCCAAGCTGCACCGCTCGTGGTACATCCGCCAGAAAGATTGCCTTCTTGGTCTAACATTAGCATACTGATGGTATCGTGATTTTCTATATTAATAACTGGTTTGTATTTAGAATCTTCCAGCCATTTTTTCCAGTCTTTCTCCGATTCTGGAGTCAATAAATTTTCTTCTTTAAAACCTTCAGATAACGCGAATTGCAAAGCGCCTTGTCCCGCCAACATTACGTGAGGCGTATTTTGCAATACTCTTTTTGCAACAGAAATGGGGTGTTTGATTCCTTGCAGAAAGCAAACAGAACCGCAGTTGCTGTTATGATCCATAATGCAGGCATCAAGAGTAACTTTTCCTTCACGGTCTGGATATCCACCGTAACCTACACTACGAACAGTCGGATCGGCTTCAGGTATTTTCATTCCAGCTTCGATGGCATCTAATGCTGATTTTCCTTCTTTTAAATTTTTCCAAGATTCTTTATTAGCAGGCAGACCATGATTCCATGTCGAGATGATGATGGGTTTCTGCTGTTTTTTCTCTTTTATTTCTTCAACTTCATTTTCATGATTTGCAGCAAATCCGCTTACACCCAAAACAGAACTTACGGCTAAGGTGCCTAAAGCTGTTTTCTTGATAAAATCTCTTCTATTTGACATGTGGTTTTTTGTTTTTGGTTCAACATTTAGAATATATTCTTCTTAATGCTGCAATTTACTTCGTAAAAATTTTTAATCCCAGTAAAATCGACTATAACGACGCTTTTACCGACTTAATTGTTTTTAAATTACTCTCTGATAAAGCATTTCCGTCAAAAAATGAAACTCCTGTTGCGCCATTTTTCTTCGCTTCTAGAATCGCTTCTTTCAATTCTGCATCCGATTTTAAACCTGGAATGTAGATTCCAGTATTTACTTTCGTTGGTTTTCCTTCTAGATCTGCTACGCCTTGTTTGGTTGCATAACCTACCCAGTCAATTTCTTCATCATAAAAACTATGATAAATCATTGGATACACTTCGTCAATATTCCATTTATCCCAACGCTGGCGCACCATATGATCTGCCATTTCTGGATAAGGAAATACTGCTGCCGTTAATTTTTTATTGTATTTGTGAGCAATTTTGTATGCATCGTCAACCACAGCTTTTACCGCATTTAATCTGAAATTTTTCCATTCCATATCAATTGAGGTATTGTGGCTATTTTTTGGATTTTTATGATGTTCTTTTTCGAATTTGCTTACGCAGGCATCACAATAACAGAAATCAAATTGTGGTAATTCTGTATCTTGAACCAAGTTGTATTTTGGCAATAAACTGATTGGCAGGAAAATATCTGGGAAGCGAATGTAATCTAAATGTACACTTTCGATTCCTTCTACTTTTGCCAAACCTTCAACCAAGCCTAAAACGTGGTTTCTAGATTCTTCTTTAGTTGGGCAAAGCCATTGGTAATAATCTACATATGGACGATTGTCGAAGCAAGATTTTCCTTCTTTACTTACTTGATACCAATCTGGATGCTGTAATGCTACAGAGTCATTCGGGCGGTTCATTGCCATGATCCAAGCGTGTACTTTTAGTCCTTCTTTTGCTGCAAGCGGAACCAATCTTGCTAATAGTTTCGGATCTGTTTGCGTGTTAATTAAAACTTCATCGATTCCGCCGTCTTTGTATTTTTTGAATTCTTTCGAATAATCTGCATCCGATTTTTTAGCGTCAGCAGTCGTCCAAACAGCAAAAGTGAATTTACCATTTTCCTGATCTTTGGTTTCTTTTTGTCCGCAAGAGAATAAACTCAGCGAAAGCGCTAATACTAAAACTTTTGATAGTTTTTGCAACTTACTCATTCGTAATAATTTTACCATCTTCTTTAATTATTAAGGTTTTGTTTGAAAAAGGACTTTTTACCAAGATATTAAATCCTGATGAATGATTTTCTAAAATGGGCTTTAAAGTCTTTCCGTCAACCACTATATTTTTTTTACTGATATTCTGAATAGATTTTGCCCAAGATTTATTCTTTTCGAAATATCTTTTTTGAGCTCTGTATAAAGTATACAGTTCCCATTTTACTTTTTCTTCCTGCGGAATTACAAATTTATCTTCGCTTTCTTTTGAAGAAAAGTATACATAAGCCCATTTTTCGGGCTCATGCATATTAATGACTCCCATAGGCGACCAAACCCAATTGTATTCTGGGAGAAACTTTCCTTCTGTATCTTTTTTACGTTCGTACTTTCCGTCAACAACAGAATGCTGCCAATTTACTCGAGAGAAATTGACTTTCCAGAATTTATCTTTAGGAACAATATTATCATGATAAGATGTTTTATAAACCGACCATGGAATGGCAATTTCTAAGGTCCAGCCTTTATCAATATCTGATGCATTGTTTAAAGTTCCGTCTACTTTTACAGCCGATTTTAAACCATCGATATTCCAATCGTTTAAAACCGTATTTTTTTCGCGGTAGGGTTTATTGATAAACAAATCCCAAGCGGTGTTTAATGCATTTATTTCTAATTCATAATAATTATGCGTATCATTATCTGGATCAATAAAAACCTCAAAATCATTATTATAGAAAATAATTGTATCGCGTTGTCTAAGATTTGCCCAAACATGAGGCTCTTCCATCTTAGCCAGAATATAGTAGTAATTATCGTCCCAGAGCATTTTAACCTGAGTTTTGTATTTTGGAGTTTCAACTCCTTCTATGTCGACAAAAGGTGTTGTCCAAGCTGCTTTTTCCCAAGCTTTATCTGCTTCATCGCCGTCAATAACAATTTCTTTTGACGTTTTATACGCAATATAACTTTTTGGTGTAACCTCTTTTTCAGATTGCGCATACCCTATCAAACCAACAAAAAAAACGGCAAGGGACAATAATTTACCTCTACTATGCATCTTTATATTATAAACTATTATCTTTTGTAAACTGAATTACTTCACTTAATTTTCCGAAAGCGATTGCTACATGAGTATCTGCCGCACCGTAATAAACTGCTAATTTATCTTCTTCAAAATCGTGTAATGCAGCACATGGGAAAACTACATTTGGTACATCTCCAACCATTTCATACGTTTCTGCAGGTCCTAATAAATACGGCTGTGTTCTGTACTTTACTTGATCTGGCGCGTCTGTTTCTAATAATGCTGAACCCATTGCATAACGGAAACCGTTGCAAGTATTGATAACTCCGTGGTAAATCATTAACCAACCTTCGTCAGTTAAAATCGGAATTGGTCCTGCACCTACTTTTGTACATTGCCAAGCACTTTTTTCAAATGGAGATGGTTTCATCACTAATCTGTGTTCTCCCCAATATTTCATATCTGGGCTGTAGCTGATCCAGATATCTCCAAAAGGCGTATGTCCATTATCACTTGGACGGCTTAACATGGCGTATTTACCGTTAATTTTTTGAGGGAATAAAACTCCGTTTCTGTTGAATGGTAAAAAGGCATTTTCGCATTGGAAAAATTCTTTAAAGTCAAAAGTATAACCAATACCAATTGTTGGTCCGTTATAACCGTTACACCAAGTAATCCAGTAACGATCTTCGATCCAAACCACACGAGGATCGTACTTATAAGCAGATTCGATCATTTCTGTATTTCCAGATTTCATTTCAATTGGTTCGTGGTTGATGTCCCAATTGATACCATCTTTACTGAAACCAGCAAAAATATTCATCTGAACTGCTTTATTATCACATCTAAAAACCCCAGCATATCCGTCTCCAAAAGGTACAACTGCACTATTGAATATACTGTTTGAAGAAGGAATCGAATATCTGTCGATAATTGGATTCTCAGAATATCTCCACATTACATCTTTACTGTTTTCGGGTCTGTCTTGCCAAGGAATAGTACTCATTTTTTTTGTTTTTTTATTTATTAGTTTTTTTATTCTTTACTTAAACACATAAAATCATAGCTTTTTGGCGCGTACAAAAGGCGTTTCACTTGTTTTAATAAACATAGCGTCACGGACAATCTTACGTTCCCGTAGTTGAAACTACGGGCTATGTTCAAAGCTATGACTAGTTTCTTTCTACACTTTTTCAAAGTCAAAAAAATCTATGTTTCTATGTGTTTAAAAATATTTCAAAATTCTTACCTCTAGAATCTCGCTTTTCCCTCTATTATCTTATTTCTATTATCTTATTTCTATTATCTTGCTTCTGTTATCTTGCTTCTGTTATCTTGCTTCTATTATCTTGCTTCTATTATCTACTCTTCTATCTTCCTAACTCGATCCAGCCAAGTAAACTTCAATACCGTAGTCGTTACTAAAAACACAACTAAAGCAACCGCCGCTTTTGGATAATCTCTGATGATGAAATAAATCGGAAGCAGAATCATGCTTGACTGCCATACAATTCCGATTACACAATTCATCATATCCAGATAGAAATCATTATTTTTTTGGAAAGATTGATCTTCGGCTTTTAACTGTTTGTAAACTGGATTCCAGAATCCCCAAGGTCTAACATTGCTGTAGAAAGATTTTAGGACTTCCATATCTGTTGGTTTGCTTAAGTAAGTTCCTAAAAGACAACCTAATATCGAAAATCCAAAAATTAATGGGAACAAGTAAATCGATGGCACTTGCGAAAGTTGATGTAATAACGTTCCGTCTCCAAAATTTCCTTTATTCTGATCCAAAACAAATTGAAGCGAAGCTGCAACAAGTCCGCCGACCATTCCCCAGAAATAACCCCATCCGTTAAAACGCCACCAAATCCATTTTAAGAAGTTCGCTGCAACGTAACCTCCGTACAAAGCACTTGTAATCCAAAGCGTTAACGAGTTGATAGAATCTGCGAAGAATCCCATAAAAACTCCAAGACCAACAACTAAAAAAGAAGAAATCTGACTTACTTTAATATAGTGCTGATTTGAAGCAACTGGTTTGAAGTATTTTTTATAAATATCATTTACAATATATGCTGGTCCTGCATTTACGAAAGCTGAGAATCCAGACATAAAAGCAGCTAATAAACCTGCTAGAAGAATTCCTTTAATTCCAACTGGGATATAAAGATTCACCACTTTTGGCATTAATAATTCTAAATCTGCTCCCGTAAGATTAACATTTGCGTTTAATTCTGGCGCAAGATTTACCAATGCAATAACCACAATTCCAGTGATTAATAAATATCTCGGAATAAATAAAATTAAGTTGGTAAAACCACTCATGTAAGCGGCTTCTTTTACAGATTTTGTAGAAAGAACACGCTGTAAATCGTAACTTGGTGTTGGACCTGCCACACTTGCAAAAAATCCTTTGAAAAGCGTCATTCCGATGAAAGCACCAAACATTTTATAACCTTCTGTATCAATTAATCGGTTGAAAGTTTCGAATTTATCGCCCCATTGTGTTTCAAATTCCCATCCGAAGAAAACATTTTTCCATTCTGGAGTAATTACAGAATTGATCTGAATATCAGTATAATTAATGAATGCGTAACCTGCAATTAGAACTCCGGCAACAATCATAATAATATATTGCACCACTTCTGTTGCCACTACTGAAAACATTCCGCCTTTTACGGTATAAATTGTAGTTAAGAAAATGATTAACAATGCATAAGCCTGTTCTGATGTTAAGAAAACACCACCGTTCATATGAACTGTTAAATCCCAAGGAAGAATAATGGTTACAAATTTTCCGATTCCAACGAAGAAATAAGCGATGAAACCAATCGTAGAAATAATAGCAAAAATAGCCACAATAATATGAGAAGCTTTTCCTGCTTTATCGCTTCCAAAACGAGTTAAAATCCATTCAGAGCCCGTCATAACTTTTGATCTTCTAATCCAGACTGCGAGGAACATCATGACGAAAATCTGATTCCAAATCGGCCAAAGCCACATAAACATGAAACTTTTTACGCCATATAAAAATAAAACTCCAATCATCCAGGAAGTTCCTGAAACATCAAACATTCCTGAGCCATTGCTCAATCCTAAAAAATACCATTTGATTGATTTCCCGCCAAGGAAATAATCGTCAAGCCCTTTTGATGCTTTTCTTGAAATCCAGATTCCTATACCGACCGACATTACGATATAGATTAAAATGATTGATACGTCTATAATGTTCATTAAATATTTATTTTGAATTAGTTAGTTCAGACCCCAGTTTTTGTTTGGCTGTGCTCCCATTACAAAATGAAGCACACCGCCTTGCAGCATTTCTTGGTGAGAGATTGCTGTTTTATTAAATGCTTTTCCGTTTAAAGTAGCCGATTGGATATAGAAATTTTTGTTGGAAACATTCTCTGCTTCAATTACAAAAGTTTTTCCGTTTGGAAGATCTAAAGTTGATTTTTCAAAAATCGGACTTCCAATTTCGTATTCACCAGAAGCTGGATTCATTGGATACAATCCCATTGAGCTGAATACATACCAAGCTGACATTTGGCCGCAATCTTCGTTTCCGCTTAGACCATTTGCAGTCGTATTATATTGTGTGTCCAAAATATGGCGCACCCAATATTGCGTTCTCCAAGGCTGACCTGCGTGATTAAACATATAAGCAATGTGGTGACTTGGCTCGTTTCCGTGCGCATACTGCCCGATCAAACCAGAAATATCAGCAGAAACATTGTTTCCTGTAATCTCAGAACTTTCTGTAAACAGCTGTTCTAGACGTTTTGTAAATACAGCATTTCCTCCGTGAAGCGTAATAAATTCGTCAACATTATGAGGTACAAACCAGCTGTGTTGCCATGCATTTCCTTCTGTATAATCTGTATGTTCTCTGTGATTTGAATGTTTAGGGTCGAAAGGTTCGTTCCAAGATTTTCCATCTTCCGATTTTCCTCTCATGAAACCAGATTTCGCATCAAATAAATATTCGTAAGCTTTTGCACGTTTGGAGAAAAACTCATAATCAGTTGTTTTTCCTAAAGCTTTCGCCATTTGCGCCACACACCAATCATCATAAGCATATTCTAAAGTAATGGTAACCGATTCGTCTAATAAATTATAAGGAATGTAACCGTATTTTTTGTAGAAATTTAATCCACGTTCATCCTGCATCATCGTTGCTTTCATTGCTTCAAAAGCTTTTTCGGCATCAAAACCTTTAATACCTTTCATATAAGCATCAACAATAACCGGAATCGAATGATATCCTGTCATCGTGTTGGTTTCATTAGCATATAAAGTCCAAACTGGCAATATTTTTTTGGTTTCATAATACGCTAACATTGAGTTAACCATATCTGAAACTCTGTCTGGATCTAGAATTGTAAGTAATGGATTTTCGGCTCTAAATGTATCCCAAAGCGATAAAGTAGAATAAGCGGTATAATTTTTTGAAGTTACAATTTTGTCATCTTCAGTTCTAAACTGTCCGTTTTTATCGCTGTACGTTACAGGCGCAACTTGAGCGTGATACAAAGCGGTGTAGAAAATAGTTTTTAAAGAATCAACTGGAGTTTCTACAGAAATTTTGCTTAACGCTTTGTTCCAAACTGCAGAAGCATCTGTTTTTACTTTTTCAAATTCCTGATCTTTATCTAAATTATCTTTCGCATTAGCTATACTAACTGAAGAAAGCGCCACTTTTACTCCTAATTCTTTAGAATTTTTAGGATCGAAGAATAATTGTAAGGCTGTATTTTCACCTTCTGCATTTTTAGCATTAACTACTTTTTTGTCAGCCGTAATAATAGATTCTGTGATTGGTTTTGAAAATTTAGCCACAAAAAATACTTTCTGATTTTTTGCCCAGCCCGTACTGTAGCGGTAACCGCTGATGGTATTGGCATCTTCAATTGTAATAGAAGTTTTTACCGCTTTGTCCCAATTAATAGCAAAACCTAAATCGACCACAACAGATTGCGTATCGTTATTATTATAGGTGTACTTATGAAATGCGGTTCTTTGCGTAGACGTTAATTCTACATTGATTTTAGGATCTTCAAGAAAAACTTGGTAATAACCCGGTATTGCTTTTTCGTTAACATGATTATATTTTGATTTATACGGTAAGAAATCGCGTGAAGCGGCTTTGGCGGTTAAGTCTAACTTTTTGTTTGTCGGCATAAATAAAATATCTGCCAAATCACCGATTCCTGTCCCGCTTAAATGTAAATGACTAAATCCAGAAACTATCGAGTCAGAATAATGATAGCCTGAGCACCAGTCCCAGCTAGAAACCCCATTATCTGGACTCACTTGCAGCATCCCAAACGGAACTGTTGCGCCCGGATATGTATGTCCGTGCCCTCCTGTACCTATAAAAGGATCTACATAATTTGTTGCAAAACTTTGCTTATGTTGATTTTTATCTACATTTATTTTGCAACTTGCAGTTAAAATTACCGTCAGAGAAAGCAGAGTAATTTTCCTCATATCAAAACAATATTAATTTAACTTTAAATTTAGATAAATTCAACTTTTACCAAAATATTTTTAGACGGACGACATTTAAACAGCTCTAAACATCAAAAAATAGCAACAAACGACATTTATTCTCCTATTATGATTTTCAACTCAAACAAACCTTATAGTTTACCTATACGCTATCATGTTTACTTTTGGCTAACGTATTTTGTATTCAATACATTCCGTTGGGGAAGCTATTTTAACGATTATGTTTACTCGTTAAAAACCACTTTACTCGGATTTCCTATTCACATGGCATTGTGTTATCTAAATATTTTGGTTTTAATGCCTTTATTTATTTATCGCAAAAAGTATTTCCTATATATAATAAGTGTCTTGTCTGCGATTTTTGTCATGGTTGTTTTAAAATTTAATCTGACTTATTTATTGATTACACACGATGTTTGGCCCGAAGGCCCGCAAACCATCAATACACTTACTCTCAACTATACGATAGATATGATGATGGGTGAATTGTATGTGATGACTTTTGTTACCGCAATTAAAATCACTTTAGATTTCTTAAAAGAACAAAGACGTGTGACAGATTTAGAAAAATCTCAGCTAGAAACCGAATTGCTGTTTTTGAAGTCACAGATTTCTCCGCATTTTTTCTTTAATACCTTAAATAATATTTATTCACTTTCTGTAGAAAAATCAAACAAAACGCCAAAAATCGTTTTAAAGCTTTCTGAATTGATGCGTTATATGCTTTATGAAACAAAAGGCAAAAAACAAACTCTTGAAAATGAGATCATGTGTATTCAGAATTATCTGGATCTAGAAAGAATTAGAAACGGAGAACGTCTAGAAGTTAATATGTATATTTCTGGAGATATTCATGATAAAGAAATTTCTCCCGTTTTATTATTGACTTTTGTCGAAAACGCTTTTAAGCATGGCGTGAACAAAAATACTGGAAATGTTGTAATTGACATCAACTTTAAAGTAAAAGGAGATTTTTTATACTTCACAATTTCAAACCCAATGCCCGAATTTACCGTACATAAAGATAATTTTAACAAGTCAAGTGGTATAGGTATTGAAAACGTAAAAAAAAGACTCGAATTAGGATATAATAAAAGTGACTATAAGCTTTCATTTAAAAATAAAAAGAATATTTTTGTCGTTAAACTAGTTATAAAAGTCACATAGCCCCACCTTTTATAAGTTTAGAAAACTATACCTACAAAAAACCACATATCGGCCAAAAATAACAGTACAAATGAAAATAAAGTGTTTAATTATCGATGATGAGCCATTGGCAATAAACGTTATTAAAAATTATATTGAACAGATTGAAGATTTAGAATTAGTAAATACTTTTAGCAATTCTATCGAAGGATTAAATTTCTTAAAAAACAATACTATAGATGTAATTTTTTTAGACATTAACATGCCTGTTTTGGACGGTATTAATTTTATTAAAAGTTTAGAAAATCCTCCTTTACTTATTATTACAAGTGCTTACGATCAGTTTGCGATTGAAACTTATGAGCTTGATGTTTTAGATTATCTGGTAAAACCAATTGAGTTTCCGAGATTAATGAAAGCCGTAAACAAGATCAACAAACGTCTGAATAATGCAATTAAGCTTCCGCAGGAAAACAGTAAAGAGAATCCTTTTATTTTCGTGAAAATCGACAAGAAAAAAATGAAAAAGATTTTCTTGAACGAAATTCTGGTTATCGAAAGCCTAAAAGACTATTTAAAAATTAGCACAACTTCTGGAAAGTTTATCATTCACAGTACTTTATCTGATTTTACAAGTTTATTACCCGAAAGAGATTTTATCAGAATCCACCGATCTTACACGATCGCAATTGACAAAATTGATGCCGTAGAAGGAAATAGCATTGAAATTGAAGGCCTTAGATACGTTATAGGAAGATCTTATATAGACGAAGTAAAACAGAAAATTTTGAATTCTTCGATTTAGGGTTTTACCGCAAAGGCGCAAAGATTTACGCAAAGTTCGCTAAGTTTATCCATAAACTTAGCGAACTTTTTTTATTCTCATTTTTTATACAGCATAAAAATAAATCTTAGCGACCTTTGCGTAACCTTCGCGTACTTTGTGGTAAAAAAAACTTCCCGGTTAAAAAAAAACTTTGCAGTAAAAAACACAAAACAATAAAAAACGAAAATGCGGCCAACCACGACCGCATTTTCTCTCAATTATAGGTAACTAACCAAAATAAACCATGAAATAGTCTATTATCTTTATTGCTGCAAAAAACTAAAAGTGATATCTTTTAAACGCTTCGATAGCCGAATAATCTGCCAAACCTAAGCTGTGATATTTCTCTGCAGTCAATCTATTTCTGTCTTCAACTCGCACCCAAAACTCTCTGCTGTCATCACCTTGAAACATAACGCCGTCTTTTTGAGACTGGTGATAAAAAATGGCATGTCGTTTCTTTAAAACTTGGTCAGGACTCATTGGTACTGCCATGTCAATTTGGTACGATTCCCATTCATGCCATGCACCTCGGTATAACCAAACCCAGCAATCGTCCATAAAGCTTTTGTGTTTTAGTCTTTTTAAAGCTTCAAACAAACTGTCTAAACAAACTTTATGAGTTCCATGCGGATCTGCCAAATCTCCAGCGGCATAAATTTGATGCGGTTTTATTCTTTCAATAATGTCACACATAATGTCAACATCTGCATCTGAAAGATTATTCTTTTTAACCGTTCCTGTTTCGTAAAACGGAAGATCTAAAAAGTTTACGTTAGAATCTGGCAAACCTATGTAACGAGTTGCTCCAAAAGATTCGCTTCTTCTAATTAATCCTTTTAATTTTCTAACTTCTAATGAATCAATCTCGTTTCCAGTTCTGTTCTGAAGAAAATCGATAATTTTATCAGACATTCTAGAATCTGGATGTAATGCTTTCGAAATTTCTGCAAACTTTAAAGCTTCAACATCTGAAACCGCAATATTCCCAGAAGTCTGATACGCTACATGAACCTCGTGACCTTGCTCTACCAAACGGTCGAATGTTCCTCCCATTGAAATCACATCATCATCTGGATGCGGGCTGAAAATGATAATTCTTTTCTTTTCCGGCGTGGAACGCTCCGGTCTGTACGTATCATCAGCATTGGGTTTTCCGCCCGGCCATCCCGTGATGGTTTGCTGCATTTTGTTAAACATTTTAATGTTCAAATCGTATGCAGTTCCTTCTTCCGTCAAAAGACTCGACATTCCATTGTCGTTATAATCTTTATCTGTAAGCTTAAGGAAAGGTTTCTTCGTTAACTCACTTAACCAAGCCACCGCTTTTAATTTTAATTCATCTGTCCAAACACAAGACTTTACCAACCATGGTGTTTTTACTCTTGTTAGTTCAAACGAAGCTTCTGTATCGAGAACAAATGTTGTGTTGTTATGCTCTTGCAAATACGTAGCTGGAACTTGCGAAGAAACTTCCCCTTCGATTGTCTTTTTTATAATTCCTGCTTTACTGATTCCCCAGCCTAGCAAAACGATTCTTTTTGCATTTCTAACAGTTCCAATTCCCATTGTAATGGCTTTTCTCGGAACATTGTCAATTCCTAAAAAAGAGGAAGCCGCATCGACACGTGTCAAATGATCCAAAGTAATACTTCTGGTTCCTGAATTCACATGAGAACCTGGCTCATTAAATCCAATATGTCCTGTTCTACCGATTCCTAAAAGCTGAAAATCTAATCCGCCGTACGATTTAATTTTCATCTCATAATCGATGCAATATTGCTGTAATTCCTCGGCACTCACCTGCCCGTCTGGAATATTTATATTTTTAGGAAGAATGTTTACGTGATGAAATAAATGTTCGTGCATAAAATGATAATAACTCTGAATATCATTTTTATCCATCGGATAATATTCATCTAAGTTAAAAGTCACAACATTTTCAAAACTCAAACCTTCCTCTTTGTGCATTCTAACCAATTCTTCATAAACCTTAATTGGCGAAGAACCTGTAGCCAAACCTAAAACACAAGGTTCGTTCAACTCGTTTTTTCTCTGAATTAAATTGGCAATTTCTTGTGCTACAAGTAAAGAAGCTTCTTGCGACGATTCGAAAATAACATTGTGAATTTTCTCAAAACGAGTTTCTTCAAATTTCCCTGCTTCTCTAAAACCTATATCTTCTTTAATCATTTGCCTTATCATTTAATTCTAAAATAAAAGTAGAATTAAATTATCCGTTGCTCTCAAAAATTCGACTAATAACGACTGCGCTTCGGCAAAAGACAAAATTAGATATGCTAAGTTATTTTAATACTTCGCAAAAAGTATTTATTCAATTACTCCAATTTCAGCAATCGAAACTGTTTGCCCTTTTCCTACAGCAGCTGTAGCAACAAATCTTAAAAATCTTGCTTTTACCGCAGCAAAACTCTTAATCTGCTCAATTGGGTTGTGTTTGATGTTAGAGAATTCTCCCTCCGATTGTTTGGTCCAATTGATATTATCTTCGCTAGTATAGAATTCATAATTCGAAATCAAATTCAAATTATTTCCAACCTGCTGTGGTATATACATAAAGCCTTTTATTTCCATTAATTCACCCATGTCGATAATCAAAGATTGAGGCAGTTTATTTTCGTCATTTCCAAAACTCCAATCGGTATTGGCATCTCCGTCAATAATTCTTTCAACCGATTTATCATCTCCGCTTGAAACCGAAATCACTTTCCATTTTTCTTTAGAAACACCATATTTAGATGTCTTTATGGTACTGTTGATTTTCTCTTTTGTATTTCTTGAAATGGCTTTAATTTCTACCGCTTTACTGTATACGAATGGACTTTTGTACAAAATACTTTTCTCCGAAGGATTTTTTCCGTCTAAAGTGTAATAAACGGCATTTCCTTCTTCCGATTTAATTGTGACTAAACCATTTTTATCACGAAGAATTTGAGGTTCCTTAACGAAGGTTGGAGCATTATATGCTTGAATTGTACTGATTACAAATCCAGCTTTAGCATCCAAAATATTAACTCTAATTGCCGAAGCTGTAACACGGTCTAAACGAAGAATTCTTTTGTAACCAATTGTAGTTTCATTGGCAATCGTTTTCCATTGTCCGTTTACATTGGCTTCAACAGAAAATGCTTTTACGCGCTGTCCCAATTTTATATATTCCTGAAGTAAAATTCTATTGATTGCTGTTGGTTTTTTAAACGTAAATTCAATCGAAGCTTGCTTAACTTTATCGTCGGTTGCCCAATACGTATTTTTATTTCCGTCAACAACATTTTGAGGTCCGAAATTAGAATCGACTGCTCTTATATTTGAAGCTTGAACTTTTGCTCCTGCTAATAATTCTGTTTTAAAATCGGCTTTGATTGTCGCAACCAGTTCCTTTAATCTGGCTTCATCATTTTCATGAACCAAACCACGTCTGTCAACTGGAAAATTTAATAATAATGTCGCATTTCGACCAATCGATTCATAATAAATATCAACCATTTCGTCAAGCGAACGTACTTTATCGTCTTCAACTGCATGATAAAACCATCCTGGTCTGATCGAAACATCGGCTTCACCAGGAACCCATTTTTCGCCATCTTCATGTCCAGACATAAATTCGCTGTAATGCACTTTTCCAGCCAACTCGTCTTTCTGACGTAATAACGACCAATTGGTTTTTCCTGCGCGCCCTTCTTCGTTTCCAATCCATCTCGCTTCTGATGGTCCAACTCCCCAAACCAAAGTTTTTGGAGCGATATCGTAAATCATTTTATAAGTTTCATCCCAATTATAATAAGTCAGCGAATTGATTTTTCTGGTTTCATTTGCACCTCCGTAATAACCATCCCCGCCATTTGCACCGTCAAACCACATTTCGAAAACATCTCCGTAATTCGTCAATAATTCTTTTAATTGATTTCTGAAATACGTTATATATTCAGGTTTTCCATATTGCGGATGATTTCTGTCCCAAGGCGAAAGATATAATCCTAATTTTAAATCGTATTCTTTACAGGCTTCAGCCAATTCTTTTACCAAATCTCCTTTTCCATTTTCCCAAGGTGAATTCTTCACAGAGCGTTCTGTATAAGCTGATGGCCATAAACAAAAACCGTCGTGATGTTTGGCTACCAAAATAATTCCTTTCATTCCAGCCTCTTTTACCACGCGCGCCCACTGGCGAACGTCTAATTGCGACGGATTAAAAAGTTCTGGCGATTCGTCTCCGTAACCCCATTCTTTATTGGTAAAAGTGTTTAATGAAAAGTGTACAAAAGCATAAAATTCCATTTCCTGCCAATCGATTTGTTTTTGCGTCGGAAGCGGTCCAAAAGGCTTTGGAGCATTGGCCAATTCCTGACTCGAAACACTAGAAATTACACCCAAAAGACATAAAGAAAGGAATACTTTTTTCATTGCTGATTTGCTTTAAAATAGTCTATAAAGCATAAATGTAGTATAAATTGATTTTCTGATGTACAGAATTTCGACCAACAACATATTTTAAAGCATCTTGGTTCAAAGTACATTTGACTCAATATGTCCAATCGGGAATTAGGTATAACTTTTAGTTTTGATTCTAAAAATAGAAATCAGAATAATAGATAAAATTACAAAGGACAATAAAACAAAAAATCCGTTTATAATAGCTATTTCAAAACCTAATTGGGTTGCATCTATAAAAGGATACGGATAAAATTCGGTTGCAAGTCCGTGAAACAAAGTATAAATAATATAAATGATTGGGTAAATCAACCAATATGAAATAACCTTAAAGGAAATCTTTTCTGGACTCACAAAAAACAGCCAGAAAAAGAGAAATAAAACGGGAACGACCGTATGGAAAATTTCGCTCACAATAAGATGATGTCCTTCTAAATTAAGAATTGGACGAAGAAGCAAATTAAAAACAATTCCGACAATCAATATATAGACGGTAATTGCCGTAATAGTACTGCACTTTTTGAAAAAAGCATTTGCTCTGCTTCTTCCACCAAACAATAGCAAAGCACTGCAAATAAAAACGATAGTATTTGTTGTAATGGTAAAGAAACTGAAAAATCGGACAGCAGCACTGAAAAAAGTAAATTCAGGATTTTTTAACAGCAAATAAAACTGCACAGGCAAGGCATATAATTCTAAAGCAAAAATAATACCCAGCAAAATCTCCCCTTTTATTTTTGTGGTATTTTCTTTTTCCATATTTCACTAAAAGTCAGATCACTAAAATAAGGATTTTATTCGAAATATTTACATCACTCTTTTCTGTTTTTCGCTCTCTGCAATAGTTTTTTCAAGCCTTGACAGTTGCGTTTTTTCCTGCTTGGCACTCATAATCCAATGGATCATTACTTTTTTATAAGAAGGCGCTTGTTTCTCAAAAAATTCCCAAGCTATTTTATTGCTTTTAAACTGTTTTTCGTAAACTTCTAAAAGTGGAACTGGTTCTTTTTCGTGAGAATATATTTTGGATTTATTTTCAGTTCTAAAACTAAAAGCATTCAAACCTGCGTCCGTCATCAAGCCCGCTTTAGTCAAATCTTCCATCTTCTGAATATTAATCGCGCTCCAAATGCTAGAAGGCTTTCTAGGAGTAAAACGAATCGTATAACTTTCCGTATCAATAGATTTTCGAACGCCGTCAATCCAACCAAAACAAAGCGCTTGATCTACAGATTCTGACCAGCTCATAGAAGGCTTTTTGCTTGTCACTTTATAAAAACCAACCAAAAGCTCTTTTTCTTTCTGATGGTTTTTCTCAAGCCATTTTCTAAAGTCTTTTTGATCTGCAAAAAATGTTGGTTCCATTTATTCTTTAATTTTCTATAAATATAGAATATTCCAAACAAAAAATCCGCTTCTAAGTTGAAGCGGATTTTTTATTAAGTATCACAAGTTACATTATCCCAATCTTGATCCATGTAATGAATTAGCCAATTGAGCGCATACTGTCTTTCGTAAACAATTCCTGGATTAATGTTTTCTATTTGTCTTCCATTAATCCTTTCGTCTACACAAGCCCAATTGTATCTGTAATACAAATCGGCAGCGTCTAAAATTTCTTTTTTAGAACGAACCTCATGAACTGCATTTATAAATTCAAGAGGATTTTTGTCATGTCCGACAGGATAATTTTCTGAACTAATATTTCCAAGATCACAAAACTCATTCGGAAAATCTATTGCATCTACTTTTTTCAAAGCCCACATCAAGGTCCAAATCCCTTCACATTTCCATGTTTCATACATTTTTTTGTCTTCCGTTGGATTTGCTAAAAACTCTTTTTCTCCTTCTGTAACAGATTCCCAAAGTTTATAATTCTGTAAATAATCAACCGCTTCTTCAGAAGAAATACTATTGAAGGCAACTAAATTCGTTACAGCCAAAACGCTCACTCTTTCGGCAATTTCCTTTGCAGATCGAATTGTAGTTTCTCTTTCCGATTCAACACAAGGCAAATGCTTGTTGATTTTTATATTTTCTCTTTCAAGAATTTCTTCATTTTTGGCTTTTCTTTCTATTTGATCTACGTCTAATTCTGTCTGATCATTGTCAAAATATTCCGAATTGATATTAACTTTTAATTCTTCAATTTCACATTTTCCTTCTGTATCAATAATTAGATTTAAATCTTTATCTAAAAAATGCTGCGATTCAGATTTACTGATAATAGTTTTTGGCTGCACAAATAAAACAGCATCAAATTCTTTTGCAAGATCTTTAATAATCGCTTTTAATTCTTTCACCTCTCCTTTATCCTGACTTATCGAAAATTCAGAATTTAAGGTTTGTATTTTATGAAGAAATAAGCCTTTTACCTTTTCATTTTCGGCTGGCAATGAATTTACAAAACCATATAGGCCTTTTAAATTGGCTGTTAACTCAGAATCATCTACTTCTGGAATTTTATACGAAGACTCAGCTCTTTCTCTGTAGAATATTGTGATTTTTTTTGAAGGACTTAAAATTCCTCCTTTAATTTCAAATTCTAGAACATCATTATTACTCGAAAAATTTCCTTGAGGAACATGAGAAAGAAATATTTCTTTTATCTTTTCAAGTCCCAAATGATGCGAATAAATAGTACAAATCATTTTATGGCTTTTAATATTATCTGCGCTAATATAAGTTTATTTTTACAATAGTTTTTCTGTTTTCGCTAAGAAATCTTCCGTAACCGTTTCGATATTAATATTCATCCTTTCAGCCAAAACCGTAAGCCACCAAATCGATTCTCCTATTTTATGTTTCAATTCTTCTTCTGTATTTGGCTTTGGCCATCTTCCTTGCTGTGACATAACATGACGACCTACCAAACCTGCATCAGTCAGGAAAGCCAGTGCATCTTCTTCAACCGTCCATTCGCTTCCGTGATGCGCTACTTCCAATTTGTGATAACGTTTTCTTATGGCAGTAGAACGCTGTTTTAATTCTTCAAAATTTAATGATGGCATAATTTAGTTTTTAATAAATAATTCTTTAAATACAATCGGACTAATATTGGTCTTTTTCTTGAAGAGCTTGTTAAACGACTGCGGATGTTCAAAACCTAATTTATAAGCAATTTCAGAAACGGATAAAGTTCCTTTTACAATATATTCTTTAGCTTTTTCGATTAATTTTTCATGAATAAACTGCTGCGTATTTTGCCCAGAAATACTTCGTAATAAATCGCTCAAATATCTGGAGGACAACTGCAATTCGTCTGTAACATATTGAACTGTTGGCAAACCATTTTCTTGTGGTTTTTCGCTATTAAAATAATCTTCTAATAAATTTTCAAGTTTAGAAAGCACATCATTATTGACCGCTTTTCGGGTTATAAATTGTCGATTGTAAAATCGATTGCTGTAATTCAGTAAAAGTTCTATTTGCGAGATAATAACATCCTGACTAAAATGATCGATTCGCTCGTTAAGTTCATTCTCAATATTTGTAAAAACGCCTAAAATTGTCTCTTTTTCTTTCTCAGAAAGATATAAAGCTTCGGCAGCCGAATAAGAGAAAAAACCATATTTTTTGATATTCGTATTTAAGGAATAAGGACGAAAAAAATCAGGATGAATATTTAGCGACATTCCGCTGTAATCGGCTTCTTCTTCCTGCATTTTTAAAACTTGCCCTGGCGAAACAAATGACATTCCGCCCTCTTCAAAATCATAGAAACCATGTCCGTAACGCAGTTTTCCTGTAAAATTTGTTTTGAAAGATATTTTATAAAAATCCAAAACAATTCCGTTTTCAAAATCTTTCGGATCAAATACAGCTTCGCCATAATCCAAAATGCTAATTAGCGGATGCAATGGTTTCGGTTGTCCCATTGCTTTATGCAACTCCGAAATGGTATTGAATATTCTGGGTTGGTTTTTCATTTTCATGGATGAATGTACAGCTTAAAATGCTGAAGATTTTACAAATTTACAAAATGTTCGACTGGTGCAATGTTCCAGCTCACAGTACTTTGATCGATCATATCATGTACGGGCGAATCACTCAATTCAGTCATTAATTTATGCATTGCATTTGTACCGTCTTCCTCACTGTCCCAAACCAGCATATCATACACGACATCTTTCTTTAATTCGAAAATAGTTCGGGAACGAAATCCTTTTTGGCGTTTTAAAAATGCATCAATTGTAGCATTAGCTTCAATAAATTGTTTGGTTGTGAAACCTCTCAGTTTAAAGGTAGTCAATTCTATAGCTTGATTTTTCATCTGATCTAAAATTAAAAAGTAAACATTGTTTTGATGTTTTTCACCTGATTTTCAGCTCCCAAACTTAAGCGCTCATTGTATAATGCATTGGCATCATTTCCGGCAATATATCGTAATTGATTCTTATTGTCTGTCGCAGCTTCGTAGATAATTTGAGCAACATCTTCGGCTTTTGTATAATTTTCTAATTGTTCCGCGCTATACCCTTTACTCACTTCAAAAGCTAGTTTTTCATATGCTTCGTGTTGTGCAACTTCCATTGATCGTATGGCAAAATCTGTTTTCATGCCGCCTGGAGCCACAACTTTTACTTGTATTCCGAACTGGACTAATTCTGATGCCAGACTTTCTGAGAATCCATCTACGGCAAATTTTGTCGCGCTATAAATCGAACAAGTAGGAAAACCCATTAAACCGAAAGTAGAAGTAATATTAATGAATGTACCGCTTTTTTTCTCTCGGAAGTGAGATACAAAAGCTTTTGAAACTCGAATAACCCCAAATAAATTAGTCACGATCTGACGTTCGATTTGATGATTTTCTAAAGATTCTAAAGCACCTATTAAACCATAACCAGCATTATTTAAAACAACATCTATAGAATAATTTTCTGTAATACTTTTGATCGTAGAATCAATTTGTTCTGAATTTGTGACGTCTAACGGAAGTACAATCACATTTTCTAATTGATTTAATTCTATTTCCTTTTCTGGATTACGCATGGTCGCAATTACCTGCCAGCCTTTGCTTTGAAATGATTTTGCTGTAGATTTTCCTAATCCTGTTGAAGCTCCTGTAATAAAAATTGTCTTTTGCATTATTAATTGTTTTAAAATTATAATGCAAAGATCAGCCGAAGTATAAAGCTGTTTGTAGCCGTTTTGGAAGATGTATTAGCCAAAATGACGGATACTAAAAAACTCCATTATTTCTAATGGAGTTTACTGATTTTTTTAATTTAGATCTAAATATTTCTCTCTTCCAGATCTGCAATCTTTTTCTATATATTTCGCCAAAAGCATTTTCCATAAAAAAAGCTCCAGCGGAGCTTAATATTTATATAAAAATGAGGTGTTAATCGAAAGCCCCAGCGGGGCGGCATCTAGATTAATTAACCTTTATCAGAATCGAGGAAACTGGAATTCCATTTCCTGTCGTCGCCTTCAACTGAATATTTTCTTTTTTTCCGTTTGATTGAATAATTGCAACACATTTACCATTAAACAACTTACACGAATTCGCTTTAAAAGAATCCAAATTAGCCTGATAACCATTATCAACCCCAACTAATTTTCCTCCGCCAGTCACTTCAAAATTGATTAAATCCATAGCATTTGGCAATAAGTTTCCATCTTTATCTATCATAGAAACCGTTACATAAACCAAATCGTAAGTATCGTTTTTGATTGTAGTTTTTTCTGCTTTCAAATCTATTTTTGAAGCTTCTTCCGCTGTGTGAATTTCCTTTTCTAAAACTACTTTTCCGTTCTTTCTTGAAACAGCTTTTAATGTTCCCGGTTCAAATTTTACTTTCCATGAAATATGCAAATCATCGTTTTGTTTTGATTTTGTTCCGAGAGATTTTCCGTTTAAGAATAATTCTACTTCATCGGCATTGTTGTAATATGCCCAAACTTCCACTTCCTGATCTTTTTTCCAGTTCCAATGCGGAAAAATATGCAGCATTGTTTTGTTCGACCATTCACTTTGGTACATATAATACACATCTTTTGGAAGTCCAGCCAAATCAACAATTCCGAAATAAGAACTTCTTGCCGGATACGGATACGGATCAGGTTCTCCGATATAATCAAAACCGGTCCAGATAAAAGTTCCCGCCATGAAATCCTGTTTTTTAATCGTTTTCCAGTTCTCTTCGTGCGTTGCGCCCCAGTACGATTTCACCTGATCGTAAGCCGAAACCGTCCAATCTGCATTTCCATCAAATGGAGCACCGTGTTTGGTTGGCCAAGCTTTAATTCCATCTGGAAAATCATAATGACCACGCGTTTCTAAAGCCGAAACGCTTTCTGAAGCTAATATTTTCTGTCCTTTAAAACGAGTCGGAAAATCTTTATAATCTTCGTGTTTATAATTAAATCCTAAAAGATCCAAAGCTCCAGATTGATAAATAAAATTCTTCTCAATAACATTTTCGGTCAAAGCCGAAGTCACAGGACGCGTTGTATCTAAAGATTTTACGATTTTAGCCAATTCTCTTGTAATAGCAATTCCTGTCGAATCAAATTGTTCTCTAATTTCGTTGCCAATACTCCACATCATAACCGATGGATGATTTCGGTCTCTTTTAATAAAATCTTCTAAATCCTGTTTATGCCACGCATCCCAATCTTTATGGTAATCGTTGGTTACTTTTTTCTTTTTCCAAACGTCAAAAGCTTCGTCCTGAACGATGAAACCCATCTCATCGCACAATTGCATCATTTCTAAAGAATGCGGATTATGAGACATTCTAATAGCGTTTGCGCCCATTTCTTTCATCAGAGTCAGTTTTCTTCTCACCGCATGAATATTTTCGACCGCTCCCAAAGCGCCGTTATCATGATGCAGGCAGACTCCCAAAATCTTCGTTGGTTTTCCGTTTAAAGAAAATCCTTTTTCTGAATCAAAACTAAAGAAACGGAAACCAAGAGGCGTTTCGTAATTGTCAACTAATTTCGATTTTTCGTAAATTTTAGTAACCACTTTATATAAATATGGGTTTTCAGTATCCCACAATTTTGGCTGATTTAAAACCAAATCGTGAATCTTTTTCTCTGAAGTTTTAGCCGCTATTTTTTCTGTTGAAGTGAAATTAGCAACTTCTTTATTGTCAGCATTTAAAACTGAAGTAACCAGTTTAAATTCTTTCGGAGTCTCATTGTCATTATCAATCGTAACTTCTAAATGAATCTTAGATTTTGCTACAGAAACTTCAGGCGTGGTTACAAAAGTTCCCCACTTTCCAACGTGCAATTTTTCGCTGGCAACCAAACGCACATTTCTGTAAATTCCAGAACCTGTATACCATCTTGAATTCGGTTGTGCATCGTTATCGACTTTTACCGCGATTACATTCTCTTTTCCAAATTTGACATATTGAGACAAATCATAACCAAAAGAAATATAACCGTTTGGACGCATTCCTAATGATTTGCCATTTATGAAAACTTCACTGTTCTTAAAAACGCCATCAAATTCTATTGAGACCGTTTTGTTTTTCCAATTTGCAGGAACAGTGAACGCTTTGCGATACCAGCCTTTTCCAGCAGGCAAAAATCCCTGCGCTTGTTTGGTTTTAGCATCTTTATCAAAAGCACCTTCAATACTCCAGTCATGAGGCAGTTGAAGCGTTCTCCAATCTTTCACATCGAAATTTGCTTGAATTGCATATGGATAATCTCCTAATTTAAAGTTCCAGTTTTTATTGAAATCTTCGACAATTCTGGATTGTTTTTGTGCAAAAATGGATACTGAAAACAGTATTGTTAAAGCAATTATTATCTTTTTTAAAATCATAATATATTTAATAATCATTTTTAAAAATTAGCATTTTCTCCAATCTTGTCATTTCGACGAAGGAGAAATCTTCATTAGTAACTCCACAACGTGAATTACCAATCTTTGTCGAGCTTCTTGCGAAGATTTCTCCTTCGTCGAAATGACAAACTGGACGTGGTAACGACTTGCGAGAGCTTCTGCCGAACCCTCGGGATCACTCAGCCTGACAAACCTAAAACCCCTGTCTCTTTGAACCCCTGCACCTTTGAACCTCAAAAAAAAACCTATTGAAACTCAAAATTATCCAGCATCAATCCTTTCAAATCATCACCTTCTAAGGTAATTTTATACGTTCCTGCATTAATATAACCACCGGAAGTTGTATTTAAAATCTTCCATTTTTCTGGTGCTGTAAAAAATTCAATGGTGTCATTTCGCATTAAAATTCCGTATGCATCTTCCATTTTAAATTTGACTTTTAAAGGCGTTTCATTTCTGTTCATGAATTTAAAACGCATTAAATAAATTCCCGCAACGCCAGGTTTTACTTCAAACTGAATGCTGTTTGCTGTTTTTTTGGTAAACTCAATATAATCGGCTTTTTTGAAATTTCCTTTTTCGATTCCTCTCCCTGTCGCTTTAGCCTTTTCAGCTTCAATGATTACAACAGGTCTTGAATCGTCTTTTTTGCCCATATCATAAACTGGGACAACAGCGATTGTGCTTATAGACTCAGTATTATCAAAAAGAATTTTTTCTCCTTTTTTTACTTTTTTATTGAAGATCGTAAATGAAGCTCTATTGCTGTTTTTCGCGTTTTCCTCTATTTTTTTATAATCAGAAAACGAAGCTGATTCTTTAACTTTACTATCAACTAAAACATAAATATTCGAATCTTCTTTGGCAGTAAACGAACCTTTATTTTTAGAAGAAATTGAAAACTGTAAATAATCGGCACCAAATAATTCAGAAGACAATTCGGTAAAAACAACATCAGAATCTGAAAATTGTTTTGAATTGATATCCATCCACGAAGCTATTCGGTTGGTTTTCTCATAAGAATCTAAAACAAGATTCTGAATATTTTTTGGCGAAGCATCGGCAGGTCTCAGTTTTCGATCTTTTGTTCCGATGGCAATTGCAGAAATGATGGCCTGCCCTGCTTTTACATTCGGAAACGAAATCACAATTTTTCCGTCTTTGCTTTTTACTGTAAAAGTTTTTTTCAGAGCCTGATCGTGTCCCGCTTCTGCCCAAATATCAAAATCTTTTAAAACGACATTTTCGTTAATCGCAACATCAAACAAACGCCAGCCTTTGCAGTCCATTCCTCCTCCTGTTCCGTACCATGGTTCTGTGAAGTATAATTCTACTAAATATTCTCCTTCGGGAGCAGGAAACTCGTAACGCAATTTGTCAACGCCATATCTAAAACTCTGGAATAATTCGGGATCTTTTGTACCGTTTATTGGATCAAAAGTCGTTCTCTGACTTGCAAAGAAATCCGGAAGTTTTTCAAAATTATCTGTCCATGATGAAGAACCCCAAGTATATTTTCCGCTTTTGTGTGTATCTGCAAACCAAGTGTTTCCTGAACTATCAGTGAATTCAGAGCCACCGCAATTTACTCTGTAGATATAATTATAGCCTTTTTTATCTTTTAATAAATCTGTTTTTTCAGGAGTTAAATCGGCTAAATTTGGCGCTTTCGGAAGTGTATTCAAAACGATATAATCTTTGGCAACCGCCACTCCGTTTACATATCCAACAGCGTATAAAACATTGTATTGGATATTGACATTATCGAACTGAAAATGCTGTCCGATTCCTGGATTTTTTAATTTCCCTAAAGAAGACTTATTTACGTCATTAAACAATTCAACTTCATCACAATTGGAATAAATATCGATTCCGTTTTTGATTCCGGGTTTATCCCAACGACTTGGCCAAGTGTGCGAAACGATATACACCATCGGATTGGTTTTGTTCGAAACGTAATTGGCGCGGTACATATAAAACGCATCTAAAGGTTCGCCCCAAATCGTAAAAAGTCCTTTGTAATTTACTGGCCCGACTTTGTCAATATCTCGAAATCCTTCTCCGCTTTGCACACGTCCCGGATTTTCGTGCGAAGCAAAAAGCCAGTTGAACTGCCCCGCAATTTTATCTTTAACCGATTCGGCTTCGCGAACTTTAATTTCCATTAATTGAGAAAAACGGTTTTCGCTCAAAGTTCCTTTTTGGTCAAACTCGCCTTCGGTATGTAAATCGGCCGAACGCCAAGCGCCGTATTCACCGTTTAACAACTGCGTGCTCATTTCCAAATGATATTTTAACGGATCTCCGCCATATGTTCCTGACCAGTTTTGAACGACATTCCAGTCTGTTCCTTCTCCTCCATTACAAGTCGTCACGATTCTTTGAGAAGCTGATAACGGATCCATTTCACGGATAATCTGTGTACATTCTTCAGCAAATTCTTTCGGAATAGTACTTTCGTTCTGCAATCCCCACATCACTACCGACGGACTGTTTCTGCGCTCCTTAATCCATTCGCGTAATAAGGTTTTAAAATTTTCTTTGAATTCAGGCGTATCGTACCAAATATGCGCCGAAAACTGACTCCAAAATAAAATTCCGTTTTCGTCTAATTCTTTTTGATACAACAAATTATGAGGCTGATGCGCTTCTCTAAAAGCGTTAAATCCACCCGCTTTGATTTGCTCGATTCTGGAATGAATCATTTCGTCTGAAAACGAATGACTGTTTCCAATTAAATGTTCGTATTCGCAAGTTCCGTTGATGAATAAGGGTTCATCATTGATAAAAAAACGATTGTCTTTTCCGTCACGGCTCACCGGCCAGCTTACCCAACGGATTCCGTAAGGCGTTGTTAACTGATCAATTATTTTTCCGTTTTCATAAACTGAAGTCACCAATTTATACAAATACGGATTGGACGGCGACCATAATTTCGGATTTACAATCTCTGGAAGTGTCTGTGCTATTTCTTTTATTTCTCCTGAAACGTATTTGACATCACTTTTTATAATAACAGTTTTCTTTCCTGAAGCATCAAAAAGGATGTTTTCAATCGTTAAATTTCGGTTTGAAGTTCCGTAATTCTTGATTTGTGTTGTAGTATGAAGAATGGCTTTTTGTTTGGAAACCGATTTATCATTCCAGATATGAACGCCAAAAGGTTCTATTCTAACGTCGTTTGTAACAACTAACGTAACTGGTCTAAAAATTCCCATTGGCTGAGAACCTTCAGAGAATCCCCATTCTCCCGAACATCCTCCGCAAACCCAAGGAAGATCGGCAATAAAAGATGGATGTGCTGCTTTAACCAAAATCTGGTTTTCTTTATCGAAAAAAACGGCTTTTGTTATGTCTAATGTAAAAGTGGTTCTACCGCCTTTGTGTTCACCGACTTTTTTGCCGTTTACCCAAACTGTTGCGTATGAACTGACGCCTTCAAAATAGAGGAAAAGCTGTTTTGAAACGTCTTTTTTATCCAGTTTTAAAGATTTCTTGTACCAAGCAGTACCATGTAAATTTCCATGTTTTGTTCTTCTGAAACCATAATACTGATCCCAATTGTGAGGCACACTAACCTTTTGCCAATTGGAATCAGTTTTTGGATTTTCTACAAAATCTTCTTCTTTCAGCGGAAGATTATCCAGTATTACGGTTTCCCAAGATGAATTCAGCGAAATTTCTTTACGAAGCTTCCCTGAACCTTTGCTCTGACTCCAAACAAAACAAAGACTTGAAAAAAAACAAAAAATAAAAAAAACTATTCTTTTCATATTTTTTAAAACCATATAAGTGATTATAAGGTTATTTAAGTTTGATATACGGCTTTTTGTCATTTCGACCGAAGGGAGAAATCACACTCGGATTCGACAAAGATTGGTTTTACTTTGCGTAGCTTCTAGTGTGATCCCTCGTTCCTCGGGATGACAAGATTGTGTTATATTCTCAACGTAAACCTGACGGGTTTTAAAAACCCGTCAGGTTTAACATCGATAATTATATTCGCTCGTTTTGTCATTTCGACCGAAGGGAGAAATCACACTCGCAAATCGACAAAGATTGGTTTTACTTTGCGTAGTTTCTAGTGTGATCCCTCGTTCCTCGGGATGACAAGATTGTGTTTATATTCTTAATTAAACTGACGCGTTTTTAAAACCCGTCAGGTTTAATAACGTTTATTCGCGTGAGGGATTGAGGCGGTATCCTTTTATGCAGCGTAGCGGAATAAAAGATATAGCCGAAAGCCCGACCCGGAGGGACACGCCCTAAATCTTATTAATAAAACAACCAGTCAATAGCTGCTTTCTCTCCTGCATCAATATATCCAACATCGCGTGGTGTTATGGTTTGATCTGCGTCGATAAAACCTAAAATCAATACTTTTCCTTTTCCTAGATCTAATTTATTTTCGCCAGGCTGGAAAGTATATGTATGAATGTTTACACGTGGCAAATCTTTTAAATTCATGGCACTTGCCAGAATAACTTCGGCCTGACCGTGCGCGTTTCCTGCTGCATCTGTTTCCAAACTTGGCGGTAACAAAAATCTCTTTTGATCTGAATTGAAATAACCAACCACTAATTTAACCGCTTTTGTGTTTCTAAACTTCAAATGCGTTCCTTTTTCGTTCTGGTCGTTTTCTACAAACGAAAATCCTCTTAAGTTTTGAAGTTCAGGAGCGATTTTCGTTAATTCAGAAATATCGGTTCCGTAAACTTTTGTTCCTGTTTTTACTAAATACGTTCCCGGTTTTTCGTCGATGAAAGTAACTTCGGCCGGTTTCCACGGTTTTCCTTCTTTAGTTTCAATTTTGCCGTCTTTTGAAGCTTTTAACTTCTCTAGATTTCTTTTGAAATTCGCCAATTCACGTTCGTAATGCGGTAATAATTCTGCCCACGTTTTGTTGTTTCCGTCATCGCCTCCAATCGGAATTCGGCGTTGAGCGGTTTGCATACTGTTGGCATAATAGTAAGTATCTTTTGTCAGGTTTACCAATAATTCATAATGTTCGATGCTTTTTTCTAAATGAGGCATCGCTTTATCTAAATCGGCAATATCATTTGAATAACTGTATCTTAAAACCAATAAGGCTGCTTTTACTTTTTCTGAGAAGAAATCAGCGAAAGCTTTGTAAGCATGCATATCGTTTTTAAGACGGGCAAATTCCTCTTTGTCTTTAGTTACGCTAGCTTCGGCTTTGTCAATGGCTTCAGCTGCTAATCTTCCGTGTTCTGTAATTTCAGCAATAATCTGTGTTGGAAGTTCGCCCGAATGCGGTTCTTTATTCCATTCTTTTTTAGCATATTCCAAAAGCAATTCTCCCGCAGGACCGCACGATTCGTGGAATCCCGGATACACACGCCATTTCGACGGATTTACCAATTGGCTTTCGAACATTCCTAACAATAAGGTTTGACGGTTTCCTTCGGTGATTCCGAAACGTCTTAATGTTTTTGGAGCAATTTCTCCTGTTTCTTCGTAGGCTTTTAAAATGTTATTAGCGGCTTCCTGACTAGTTCCAAATTTGGCGGCTAAATCATTATCCCAAAATTTCACCTCTTCATTTCGGTCTCTTTTACTGTCCCACGCATATCTTGCCCATGCTTTGTACCAAATCCAGTCACGATCCATTTCTAGTAAACGTTCGCCTGATTTAGTTTTATCCGCCGAATAAGGCCAATCCCAATACGATGCCTGTGGATATAAATGTAATGCATTGGCTCCATGAACACTGTGCATCGCTTTAACCGTTTTTTGTATAAAGTCTGGCGAACCGTATCTAAAAGGTTCTAAGTTGGCCAAAATATGCACGTTCTCAATATGAATTGATTTTAAAGCGCTCAATTGTTTATGCGTTTCGCCCCAAGGTCCGCCTGGCGTATAAGTCGTCAAAGATTCTCCTGTATATTTACTTTCTGTATATAAGTTTTTGTATAACGGAAGTGATTTTTCCATTACCAAAGGCCCGTCTGTATCATGAGAACGCAAAATAATTGGCGGTTCCTCTGTTTTTCCTAATGCTTGTAAACCATCGCGAACGCCTGGAATAATTGTTTTAGTGAACCATTCCACATCGTCATCAACCGTATTAATTGCTTCTCCCAAACAAACCATTAATCCAACATTCGGATATTTTTCAATAAAAGCAGCAATAGATTTTCTGGTATAATCTGAAAGTAATGGCGTAATTGGACGCGAACGATCTTGTGTTTTAATGTTGTAATGTTCTGCAAAAGGCTTAGAAACGATAATATTATAGAACATCTGAATTACCCAGATTCCGCGTTTATTAGCTTCTACCGTTAAGAATTTATAGATTTCTTCGTTCTTTTTGAAATCTTCATCGCTTACTTCTACAGCAAACGGATACTCTTTTAATTTCACTAAAGAAGCAAACGGATGCCCGTTCCATAAATACAAGGAATTCATGCGGTTTTCAACCAGCATATCCAAATACTTTATCCATAAAGCTTTATCGTAAAACCAAGGAAAAGTTTCTGGTGTATACGGATATTCGTAAACATCACGCCCAGGAAGATAAACCGGTTTCTGCATTCCGATGCAAGCTCCTCTTAAAACCATTTCCGGACTGTCATCCAAATTAATTTCTGACGGAAGTTTTCCTGAACTTTTAATACGGTCTGCTAATTCTAAAGCGCCATACAATGCTCCAGAGGCATCTGTTCCTTGTACATAAATAATATTATTTTGAGTACGAATCTGAAAACCTTCTTTTTTATTCAGTTTGCTATCATCGATTTTAGCGCTTTTAGCATTTTTTTTCCAAAAATCAGTTCCTTTTTCACCAATAACAATTACTTTATCTTTTGATTTTTTGAATTTGTCAGAAGAAGTTACGCTGAAACCTTTTGCTGTAAGTATTTCAGATAATTTCTCTGCGCCAAACTTTGCTCTTGGCGAACTCGGATCACTCACAACTGTGATGTTCTGAGCTGTCACGAAAGAGACATAAAAACATAAAAAAAGTAATTGTAAATATTTCATGGTATGCTGTTTTTGGATATTCTTTTTAAAAATAATCTGCTAAATCTGCCCGATCTGCGTGAAAAATATCTCTCGCAGATTTAGCAGATTCGGCAGATTTATAGTGATAAATTGTCTTGTTTAACGATTACATATTGATCACTGTTTATTGTTTAATTCTGGAAAATCTTTTTCAAATAAGCTACGTTAGCTCCGTAATTAGCTTTTACATTGTGCACTTGTGTCACGTCACGAGAACGTTCTACAATCAGCCATCCGCTCCATTTCATTTCGTCTAATGTTTGTTTGATTTTTGGCATATCGATCGCTTTATCGTTTTCTAACCAAAACTGATCAGTGTTTGATGCATGAATTTGTGCTAGATATTTCTTTCCTAAGATTTTTAATTCTGATGAAATATCTCTTTTATTATCTAAAGCATTGGCAAAATTGAAAGAGCTTTTAATATATTTTGAATCGATTTCTTCTAAAAGTTTTTTCTCTTCTGTCGCGCTCAATGAAGTTTCAATCGCAATAACACCACCAATTTTCCCCACTTCTTTTCCTGCCCACTGCAATCTCTTGATCACTTCTGGACGTAATTCTGGATTCTTAACCAAATCGGTTTGAGTTCCTAACGGCAAATAAGCCACTTTAACTTTCATATTTTTCATGGCTTGAATACAATCCGTAATCATTGGCGTGATTTCTCTTGTGGCAAAAGATTGTGCATAAAATCCAGACATCGCAATAGAACTGATTCCAACGCCAGTTTCTTTCGATTTATCTAAGAATTTTTGTCTCTCAACTGGATCACCTAATTTGCTGTCAAAAGTTGGTCGATTTCCTAAACCTCCCATGTCCAGTTCGATTCCGTCTGCTTTTAATTCGGCTGCTAGACCAAAAGCGCCCAGTTTTTGTCTTTTTAAAATCATCCAGTCGCAAACTGCCACTTTGTATTTTTGCTTTTTGTTGGAAGACTGAGCCGTTGCGCAACTGTTGAATGTTGTTGACAGAACAACGAACAGTGCAATAAGTAAATTTCTTTTAGATTTCATGCTTATATTTTTTTTTGCCACAGATTAAAGGATTTAAATGGATTAAAAAAATCTGCTGAATCTGCTAAATCTGCGTGAAAAAATTTACTCTCGCAGATTGAGCAGATTTTCGAGATTTAATTAGAAAAAATCATTTTTAATCCTTTAATCTGTGGCTTATACTTTTTTACTCCTCTTCAGCCTTAACAGCTGTTACCACTTTTCCTTCTTCGCCTGGCCAGATTCCGTTTTTGATTGGAAGTGCTTTTAACTTCGTTGGATCGATTTTTACGTATTTCAGTTTTTCTCTTCTCCAAGTGTATACGATATGCACCATTCCGTCAGAACTCTGAATCATAGATGGATACGAATATTGGCTGATTTTTGAATCTTCTAAAACCAAAGCGGCTTTCCAGTTAATTCCGTCATCCGAAATCGAAACATTTAAAGGCGTTCTTGGGCCTTTTGCTTCTTTTCCAGGAGGTAAAACGTGATTGTAAACTAATAAATGTTTGCCGTTTTTAAGAGTTACAGCATCTGTTCCTGAGTTATTATTTGGAAGTCCGATTAATTCTACATCCGACCAGGTTTTTCCATTGTCTTTTGAGAAAGTGCTGAAAATAGCTCTGTTTCTGGTTCTTCCGATGGCCTGAATGCTTCCGTCTTTATGAAATAAAATACTGGGCTGAATCGCATTTATTTTTTGTTTTCCTCTTGGAAGCGTATCGCCCATTACCCAAGTTTTTCCGAAATCAGGAGTTGATTCCATACGCAATCTCCAGCCGTCGCCTTCGATACTTGACGGACATAATAGAGTTCCGTTGCTTAATAAAACAGGTTTATTTTTGATTGGCCCTAAGAAACCATCAGGCATTTTTTGTGCCTCAGACCATGTTTTTCCGCCGTCAGATGAAGTTCTGATTACGCCCCACCATTCTGATGGCTTTGGTCCGATTTTGTAGAAAAGCATTAAATCACCACCTGGAATTTGATATAAAACCGGATTCCATGTTGGTAATCTCGGACCTTCTTTCATCACACCATCGGCCACTTTAACGCCTTCATTCCAAGTATCGCTTCCTTTAGGTTTAATGGCGACATAAATACAAACATCAGGATGTCTTTCGTGAGTTCCACCGAACCAAGAAGCAACTAAATCACCATTTGTAGCTTCGACAATTGTAACAGCGTGGCAAGACGGATAAGGTGCTTTATCGTAAATAAACTGATCTACTAAAATTCCTTCTTTCCAAGTCTTTTTCTCTAAAGCCGATTTACAACTTCCTAAAAGGAAAAGTCCAAACAAGACAAATGCTAATTTTGTTATCTTCATTCTTAATTAAATTATGAATTATTTTTTTTGACTATAAATACATACCTAACATTTTTTTAGGTAAAAATATTTAATAAGTGTAAAAATAACACCAAAAAATTAACAATGTATCCTGTACTGTCCCGAATTATTAAAAATGCCGATTATTTAACGTTTAAAATGTAGGTTCCTGATAAAAGTGTAATAGCAAGATTACTTTTATGTTATATATAAAATGGTAAATTTTATTTAAATCAATTAACTGTTTAATCTTTTGTTCAATTCTTTATCAAAATCTGAAATAAAGTTTTCGTCCTGTATAACTCTAAATTTATCATATTCAGATTCGGCTTTTAATTTTGCTTCAAGCATTGTTACTTTTCCAGTATTAGTAAGAATTGGATAATCTGCTAATTCTAAAAATTGGTTCAAAAATTTTTCCCAATCTTCCATATTCATAACTTTTTTATTTATGGCCCTGCTTTCTGCCAAGTCTAAATAAGCAGTCACAATACGCTGCAACGCCTTGATATGTTCTTCGTTGAGATAATTCTTAGCAATAACAACATCGCTTTTTAGTATTTTTCCGTCAGGGGCATGTTTCCACGCTTTTAGTCCCATAAATAATTTTGCAGCATCCGCTTCGGTATAAATTATTTCAGCAGCCGTTTTTCCTGTAATTGCCCAATGTAATTTATTTTGTACTGTCGCAAAAAAATGTTGTGTGATAGTCGATTGATTATTATAATCTGCCGAAAGAGCAAAAATATCTGTTACTTTTTGATAGAGTCTTCTTTCGCTTAATCTAATTTCTCGCACGCGTTCCAACATTTCGTCAAAATAATCCTGACCAAAATGTTTCATTTGCTTTAAGCGATCATCATCCATAGCAAAACCTTTGATGATGTATTCGTGCAAAATTTCTGTCGCCCATTTTCTAAATTCAATAGCACGCTCTGAATTTACTCTATAACCAACAGCTGTTATTACCCTTAAATTATAAAATTTAGAAGTATATACTTTTCCGTCTTCCGCAGTATGTCGGAAATTCCGACATACTGAATTTTCTTCTAATTCTGCATCTGAAAAAATATTTTTTAGATGTTCTGTAATTGTAGAACGACCTTTCTGAAATAGTTCGGCTATTCTTTTTTGCGATAGCCAAAGTGTTTGATCTTGAAAATAAACATCGATATTTACTTTGCCGTTTCCTGTTTTGAAAATAACAAAATTAGAAAGTAACTGAAGATTTTGTTCCTGATTCTCCATAACTTAATATTCTTTAATTGTTTTATTTTCTTTTTGCAACAAACCATTTTCAGTTGTCATTCTTATATCCTTTTTAAACAAATACTCTAAATCAATTACCATTTTGAATCCTTAAAGTTTAGCATTTGAATCTTGCTTTTTTATTAAAAATAGTCTTTCAAATCTACTATTTTAAAACAGTTCTCACAACAAATCGAAGATTTACAAATACAAAACTTTTTTATTTAACGTTTATCGAATAATTTCCTGATGAAAGTGTAACGACAACCTGATTGTTTTTTGCTTTATAAGAGTAAGAAGTTTTATCCAATTTCATTTTATTGATTGAAATCGCAGAAATATCTGTTGTTGGAAGATACACAATAGCCGAAGTATTTTCGGGAATGGTAAAGTTCCAAACTAAAGCTTTTTTATCTTTTTTCCAGTCGCTTTTAATTAAACCGTAAATCGATTCGTAAGAAGCATTTACATAAGTCAATCCAGCATTAAAATCTGGCTTCATAATAATTTGTTTGAAACCCGGAGTTTCAGGATTGCTTTTGATTCCCGCCATATTTTCGTAATACCAAATCAATAAATCGCCCAAAAGCATTACGTGATTTTGCGAATTCATAGCTGGATCGGCAGTGTTTCCGTTCCAAAGTTCCCAAATGGTGGTTGCGCCGTTTTCGACCATATAACCCCAGCTTGGATAGGTTTTGTTTGATGCCAATTTAAAAGCTAAATCACCTCGTCCAAAATTAGTCAGTGTTCGCATTAAAAACTGCGTTCCGATAACTCCTGTACTTACATGACCGTTTTTAGTTACTTCAACCTCGTGGACTAAATTTTCAAAAACTTTTTGCTGTAATTCTTCTGGAACCATTCCGAAAGTCAACGGCAAAAGATTGGCTGTTACAGTATTGTTGGCGTAATTGTTTTTTGATGTATTAAAATATTTCGCATTGAATGCTTTTTTGATTCTGGAAGCCAGATCTTCGTAATGTGCAATGTCTCTTTCAGCATTGGCTATTACCGCAAACTTTTTCATTGTATTTAAAAGCTGATAGAAAAAGGCGCTCGAGATCAATTCGCCATCTGTTAAACGAGCAGGATCTTTAGAACGAATTAACTCTAATGATTCGGGCGGAACACACCAATCTCCGTATTTATCTTTAGTCATGATGTCATCAACCAAATAATTTTCTTCCATATAATCCATCCATTTTTTCATAGACGGATATTGTTTTTGAATTACTTTTTTGTCTCCAAACTGCTGATACAGCATATCAGCAACTGTAATATAAGTTCCCGGCCAAGTCACATTATCACCATAATAACGCCAGAAAGCTGGTGCAACATCCGGAATTCCGCCGTCGATAGTCTGTGCGTTTTTAATATCGTCAAGCCATTTTGCATATAATGTTTGGTTATCAAATAAAAAACTTTCACCATAAGCTCCTGTTGTTCTGTCTCCCAACCAAGGCTGACGCTCGTTTCTCTGTGGACAATCAATTGGCATTCCTTTATAATTTCCGCTGATTCCCCACCAAGCATTCTTAAAAATCTGATTCATAATTGGATTTGAAGAATCGAAAGTTCCTGTTGTGGCAATATCATCGTAAACGACTTTTCCAACAAAATTCTCTATACTTGGTTTGGTTTTAAAACCTGAAATTTCAACAAATCTAAAACCGTGAAAAATAAAACGAGGTTCCCATACTTCATCTCCTTCGCCTTTTAAAGTATAAATATCAGTCGTTTTAGCATCGCGTAGATTCGCAATATACAACGAACCATCCGGCTGTAAAGATTCTGCAAACTTCATCGTGATTTTCTCGCCCGCATTTCCTTTCACTTTCAATTGCAGCCAGCCTACCATATTCTGTCCCATATCTAAGATATAAGTTCCTTTTGGTGTCTGTTTGATTGAAATAGGTTTTACTTCGCGTTTAATTTTCATATTCGCCGACATCTGTCCTTCGTAAAATCCGCCTGGTTCCTGAACATATTCTGCCGAAAGCCATTTTTTATCATCAAAATTAATGGTATTCCAGCCTTTCATTTCTTTACGAGCATCGTATTCTTCTCCGTCGTATTCGTTGTTTGACAAGATTGGTCCATCAGTTGTGATTTTCCAAGTATCGTCTGTGCGAATAACATCTTTGCTTCCATCTGTATATTCTACAAATAACTGCAAAGCCATTTTCGGATAGCCAAAAGTTTTGATTTTATAAGGTTTATAATCCTGACGCATCGTAAAAAAACGTCCGTTTCCTAAAATCGTTCCCAATGCATTTTTGCCTTCTTTCAATTGCGAAGTCACATCAAAAACATTGTATTTCAAATTCTTCGTATAATCCGTAGGAACGGGAGCCAAAACCTGATCGCCAATTTTATTTCCGTTAATGTACAGCTCATACAAGCCCATTCCCATGATATAAACTTTGGCATTTTTGACTTTCTTTTTCAAGTCAATTTCTTTTCTTAAATATCTGGCTGATAATCGAGAATACTGCGAAATACTATCGCCCGGAGAAGTTTTTTCATACCCAATCCAACGCGTCGATTTCCAGTCCGCATAAGTTAAAATCCCGATGCTGAAATGAGCTGGTTCTGCTGATTTTACTTCGCCTTTATTGGTAGAAATAATTGCTTTCCAGTAAACATCTTGTCTGTCTTTTAGCTTTTTTCCGTTGTAAATTACGTTTACAGATTCATCGCTTTGTACTTTTCCACTGTCCCATAAATCAGCGTTTCCTGCGTTTAGCTTTTCTAAAGTTGAAGAAGCTAATATTTGAAAATGGGTTTGTTTGACATCATTTACGTTTGCTTTTATTTTCCAGCTCAATCTTGGCTGTAAAACATCAATTCCTTCCGGATTCGTCAGCATTTCGCACTTTAAGTCCACAACACTGATTTTATTTTGGGCTTTCGCCGAAAGTGTAAAAAGTGAGAGGATTATTATTAGATGTAAAAAAAACTTTTTCATGATTTTATTTTAAACTGCTATTTTTTATGTTCCGAAGACTGGTATATTTAGTAATTAAGCTAACTGAAAATGTTACATTTTATAAAGAATAGACATTACCATATCTCCCTCTGATTTTATCCATTAAACTTAAATCCTTAACTTGAATATTCCTTCCCTTTAGCATCTTGTGCGCGTTCCAGCGAATTTTCCAATTGGTATCTTTTGTTTTGTCTCTTAGTTTTGAAATAACCGACTGTTTAATTCCTAAACCATCAAAATCCAGCCAATATTCCAATAACGACAACGAATTAAATCGAATTTGCAATTTTTGATTATCAAGCTCTTTAACCAAAATTTCTATAACCTTTTCTGCGTCTAAAGAATTCGTTTCATCAACTGTAATATTCTCTAAAAGAGGATAAAGCTTCTCCATTTTATTTTGATTGATGGCGATTTCAAAAACCCTGATAAATTCTTTGGTTAAAAAATCATTCCAAAAACTATAATTTTCGCATTCAGATAAAGAATAATAGATTAGACTAATTTTATCTGTTTCTGAAAAAAGCTTTTCTTCGCAGAAACTTTTTAATTCTTCAACATTGTTTCTGCATATTTTTTCTGTAGTTGCTTCTACTTTTTCTGATGCATCAAAATCCAGATTCGAATATTCTTCATACCCCATTATAGAATCAAATACCATATTGTTTTTTTTATTTAATTGGAAACCAACTTCTCTAATCTCTCAGAAAAAGCAATTTCCTTTCCGTTTTTAAAGATCCTGAAACCTTTTCCTTTTTTATATTTTTCTCCGGTTTTATCCCAAAGAATCGTAATAATATTGCCGTGATACAAAACATTATCCAAACAAAACCAATCCCATTTTTCCTGTGGAATCAACGGATTCACTTCTATCTTTTCATCCGCTCTTGGACGCAAACCAACCAATCCTGTAATCATCAAATCGTTAAAAGTCGAGTGATTATAATAACGGCTTCTCTCTCTGTCGCCCATTAGCCAATATCCTGTTGTTTCATCCAAATACTCGCCAAGATAAGGTTTCCCTCTGTAATATTGCGACTGCACGTACAAATCCATTTGTTTGAAATAATCCGTCTTAGCCACAAAATTCTGATCATAATTATTCAGAACATTCGCTAAAGCCGTCAAAGTCTGAGAACTTGCAAATGGCCAAATGGCTCCGTCCCACTCGCAGGTTCCGGTTCCATGCGTTCTAAAACGCGGACTTCTTCTTTCGGCTGTTGTCAAACCAAACGGCGCCGAAAATCCTTTTTCGTCCTTAATTTGTTCCCACGCTTTTTCAAAACCTTTTCCTTTTTCTGGAAGATTAAAATACCACGGAATAAATCCGATCGCTTCTCTAACCTGCGCTAATGTATCTTTTTCTGTTAAAGTTTCAAAAAACTCGCTTTTAGCATTCCATAATTTGGTTTCGACTAATTGCTGCAAAACAGCTGCTTTCGCTTTAAATTTTGTTTCTGCTTCCTTATCGCCTTTCATAGCAGCCATTTTAGAAATCGCCATAGCGTTCCCAAACATATAACTGTTAATCGTTGGTCTTGCATTTTGCACTTTACGCCCGCCGCTTAAAGATTCTTCCATTCCATCTTTTACATCATGCTGCCAAAACAAACCATCCTTGCGCTGACGGTCTTTTTCCCAAACAGCATAATCTGTTACCATGTCTGGATACATATCCAATAGAAATTTTTCATCTTTATTCACCAAATAACGGTTGTACAAAGCATCAGCTGTCCAACTGCTGAATTTATACAATTTGTTCATCGGTTTTCCATCATTTCCTCGGTACCAAATTTTCACATCCTGCTCAATATACTGCGGATCATGAATCCATCTGAATTCATTAATGTGATGCCCTAAAGCACAACTGATCATGTTGTATTTATCTGCATACGAACGATCTACCAAGAACTCGGTAATCGCAAATCCCTGTGGTGTTTTTTTAATATGCTTTCTCGCACTCCACCAACGGAAATAGTAAATCTCCTCAAAATTCTGCTGCGGACATTCAAACAACGGAATATTCTTTTCCATCCAAATCCACGCACTGTCATTCGGAATCGCAAATTTCAAATTTTCATCTTCCATCGTGTTGAAATAATCAACATAATGTTTGAAGTTCTTTTCTTTTAAAACAACCGCTTTTCCTTTTTGAGAATGCCCTGCGCCCGATTTACAGCTTATGTTCAAAGTTGAAACCAAGATTAGTAAAGCAATTATTTTGTATTTAAAATGATGTAACATATTCTGTTTCTATTTTATTCTTTTCATATAGTTTTGTCATTTCGACGTAAGGAGAAATCACACGCGGGATTCCGTAACGAGAATCTCCAATCTTTGTCGAGCTTCGAGTGTGATTCCTCGTTCCTCGGAATGACAAACTATACTTATAATGTATTAATTCCCCGTAAAAGTATACGTCTGCCCTGCTTTCATATTCACATCGTAAATATTATAATTTGGCAGTTTTACTTTTTCCAGTTTCGCTTGATCAGAGATAATCGGTTTCTTTACTTGAACATCATAAATCAACGGATTTGGATTTTTGCCTTTTGCTTTTTTAAGCGAATTTCCTTTTAAAGTATTTTCTACTTTCAATCTACAGTTTCCTCCTATTTTGGAGTAGATTTTCAACTCCGAAACTTTATTGTTTTTCCACGTCATGTCAATTACAAATCCGCCTCTGGCCACCAGACCTTTTATACTTCCGTCTTTCCAAACGCTAGGTAAAGCCGGCAATAAATGTATTTCATCTTCCTGACTCTGCATTAACATTTCAGCAAAACCGGCTGTGCATCCAAAGTTACCATCAATTTGAAACGGCTGATGCGCATCTAACATATTCGGATACGTTCCACCGCCTTTTCTTTGGTCAGCTGTCACCAAATGCAATTGATCCTGAATTAATTTATAAGCATGATTTCCGTCTAAAAGTCTGGCCCATAAATTTACTTTCCATCCCATCGACCAGCCTGTAGATTCGTCTGTTCTGTAAATCAAAGATTGCTTGGCCGCTTCAAATAACTCAGGTGTTTTAATTGCCGAAATCTGATTACTCGGATACAATCCGTATAAATGCGAAACGTGTCGGTGATTGTCTTTTGGATTATCCCAATCCTCCTGCCATTCTTGTAACTGACTGTGTTTTCCAACCTTCATTGGAGGCATTTTAGCTAAAGCATCACGTACTTTTTTCACATAAGCTGCATCCGGAGAAACCAAAGCCGAAGCCTCAGTAACATGCGTAAACAAATCAAAAATCAATTGATTGTCCATTGTAGTTCCGGAAGCAATTGTCGCTTTTCCTGTTCCGCCCGCATGTGTGTTTTCGGGAGAACTTGAAGGGACAACCACCAAATATTTTGTATTCGGATCGATCACCATAAAATCAAGGAAAAAATCTGCAGCTCCTTTCATAATTGGATAAATTTCTGCCAGATATTTTTTATCACCAGTGTATAAATATCTTTCCCATAAATCCTGACAAATCCATGCACCGCCTGTCGGCCACATTCCTGATGCAGCAGAATCTACGGGAGCCGTTACACGCCAGATATCGGTATTGTGGTGCAAAACCCAACCGCTGGCATTGTACATTATTTTCGCAGTTTCTGCGCCCGTAACACTTAATTCTTTTGCCATTTGAACAAAAGGTTCGTGCATTTCCTGAAGATTGGTTACCTGTGCAGGCCAATAATTCATTTCGGCATTGATGTTTGTGGTGTATTTACTGTCCCAAGGAGGTGTTACCATGTCGTTCCAAATTCCCTGCAAATTAGCCGGCTGACCGCCTGGCTGTGAACTCGAAATTAAAAGATAACGTCCAAACTGAAAATACAAAGCTGCCAATTGCGGATCAAATTGTTTCGAGAAGTCGCGAATTCTTTCGTTTGTTGGTTGCTTCACTAAATCATTCGAACCTAAATTTAAAGCCACTCTGTTGAAAAATTTTTGGTAATAATCAACGTGGGATTTTTTTATGGTTTCAAAATCTTTTACTTCGGCTTTAGCCAAATACTCTTTACTTTTGGCAATTTCATCGCCCGATATATCCTGATAATTTTTAAAATTAGTTGCGATCGAAATATACAAAGTCACTTCATCGGCTTTATTAATGCTTAAGATTCCGTTGCTGGCGTTAATTTCGCCGCCTTTATTTTTAGCCGTTAAACGCCCCTGAAATTTTACTTTTCCTTTTACGCCTTCAAAATTAGTCCCTAAACCCGAAAGTATGATTTGGTTTCCTTCTGTTGAAGCTACCGTTTTATCAATCGGACTATTCATAAAAACATTGCAGGTAATCTGCCCCGGCTGACTCGCCGAAAGTTTCACCACAATAACCTGATCTGAAAATGCGGTTAGAATTTCTCTGGTAAATTCGATACCGTTTACTTTGTATTTTACTTTTGCGGTGGCGGTGCTTATATCTAAATCACGGTAATAATCGGTATATTTTTGATGTCCTGCGAAGGAAATATAAACGCTCCCAAAAGTTTGGTACGGCATTCCGTCATTAGTCTGCGACATAATATCTTTGGTTGCCAAATCCTGTGCTTCATCAAATTTCCCATCAAAAATAAGCTGTCTTACTTTTGGCAAAGCCTCGATTGATTTAGAATGTGCATTGCTGTTTGGAGAACCTGCCCAAATGGTTTCTTCATTCAATTGCAAACGTTCTACAGCAGGATCGCCAAAAACCATCGCCCCCAAGCGTCCGTTACCTAATGGCAAAGCTTCGTTCCAGATTGCAGCCGGTTTATCGTACCATAATTTCAGGTCGTTTTGTGCTGTTGCTGTAAGCGAAAAAATCCCAAAACAAATCGCCGTAATTTTACTTTTTAACTTCATAGTATATTTTTTTTTCGCCACGAATTCACGAATTAACTCTAATCATTCTTTGCGTTTAATTTCTCAAATTTATTTTTCTAATAATTAAAAATACTCTCGCAGATTATGGAGATTAATAATTCGTGAATTCGTGGCTATTTTTTAACCTCGTAAACTTTCAGATTTTTTTCTCCGAACATTTCATATAATTTGTTGATGTCTTTCAACGCATTTTTAGGCAGATTTTCTGCTTTGTTTCCAAAAACATACAACTTATCGTAAGTTTCAATCACACAAGCCGATTCGTCGATTTCGCCTTTATCATTCTTCACTTTATTCAAATCTAAATTTAAATATTTCGCCATAAACGGATACAAAGCCATACGTTTTGAAACTCCGAAATCATGTCCTTCTTTTGCAAAATGAGCATTTTCGACTAAATCTTTCTTTCCGTACAATTCATACGTTCTCTGGATAAAAGGAAATTCCAGTTCCGGAACCGCTAAGGTCCAGTCTTTTCCATCAGAAACAATTAATTGCGGTTTTGGCGCCATCATCGCTGATATTTCTGCATTGTTTGTTCCGTTGCCGCATAAGTGAATGCCACGACCGCTTTCACACGGACAACCGCCTGAAAAATGAGATGAAACCATCACAACCGGAGCTGAAACTTTGATTCGGTCATCTAATGCTGCTAAAAACATCGTATGAGAACCTCCGCCAGAACCACCAGTAACGCCAACTCTTGACATATCAGCATTTTTTACCGTTGCCAAATAATCCAGAAAACGTATTCCGGTTAAAACCTGAACTGTCGATGCAATACTATTTCTGTGCGTTTCTTCAGGAAACTGTAATAATGATTCTCCCCATGCAAATAAATCATAAGACACAACAATAGCGCCCATTTTAGCCATAATCGCGCAACGGTACTGCTCGTCTTTTCTATATCTTCCATCTCCAAAATGTCCGTCAGGAGTTAAAATAACTGCTGCTTTTTTATTTAACGGATACGGTTTGTAAATCGATCCAGTTGCATAAACACCCGGCAAGATTTCCAAAGCGATATTTTCTACGCTGTAATCTTTATAAATTCTCTTTGGAGTTAAAAGTGGTTTAGACTTTGGCGTAGGGGGCGCCTTATCCAAACCAAATGAGGTTATCATACAAGCTTTTAACTCCGTTTTACGTTTTTCCCATTGTTCTTTAGTCGAATAAAGGCTTTCTAAATAAAACAAGCGTTCTTTTCCTTTATCAACTGAAACTTTATGGTTTTCATATTTACGAATAATGTAGGTTCCATCTGGCTGTTTAAAATACATCAATTCAAACGGAGCCAGAATGTTAGTTAACGAAATAGCCAGATTTCCGGGTTCAATTCTCCAGTCGGCATAATCCAGTTCTTTTCCTTTTAATAAACCTCGGTCGTCGTTAATCGTGACATTAAAAACGGTTTCTATTTTCTTTAAAGTTTCTGAAACCGGTTTTCTAAAATTAGTATCAGAAGTGCTTTGCGCATTGGCAAATGTCAAAGCAAAAATGGAAACTGCAATTGTAATTATGTATTTGATATTCTTCATTTATATTGTTGAGATTTTAGACACTGATAAAACAGATTCACTTCGTAAAGACGCGGATAAAAACGGATTTTTTAATTATTTTGAATAGAAAAATCCGTGTCAGTCCGTGTTTTCGCGATAGCGAACCCGTGTCATCCGTGTTCTATATTTTGCATTCTATTTTATAATTTCCAGATCCTAATTCTAAAGTTGGTTTCGTTCCATCAAAACCTGTCCTAACTTTTTTATTGTCAATCTTTATTTCCGAACTTTTAGAAACAGGTAATTTTATTGTTGCCGTTGTATTCACCGGAATTTCAACATTCAGAATAAACTTGCCGTCTTTCTTTTCCCAAGACGAAACTATTTTTCCGTAAACCGATTGATAATCTGCTTTCGCGAAAATCATATCGCCCACTACTTCCGGCTGAATAAAGAAATGCTTGAAACCTGGTTTTTCGGGATCTGCCATAATTCCGGCTAAGCTTTGGTAAAACCATTCTTCAATCTGCCCAAGCATAAAATGATTCCACGAATTTCCTTTTCTCGGATCCCATTGTTCCGTTAAAGTCGTTAAACCAAATTTAATCTGAAAACCATAACCCGGCGCATCGTAATGATTGTGCATTTTGTACATGGTTTCGTTCTCACCGTTTCTTGCCAGCGTTTGGAATAAATAGCGATTTCCAACATCTCCAGTTGTTAAACGATCTCCTTTTTCTTTGATGTCAGCCAGTAAATTTTGCATTACAGCCTCTTTATACTGCGGTTCTACGATATTCATGAAAATCGGAACGGCATTGCTAAACTGACTGTTTGTACCGTATTGTTTGGTTTCCGTATTGAAAAATTTTGCATTGAAAGCCGTTTTGATTTCAGAAGCCAAAGTTTCGTATTTCTCGATATCTTCCGTTTTTCCCAACATTTTAGCCGCCTTAGCCACTAAATAAGCCCCATAATAATAATGCGAAGTAGCCGAAAGCGCAATCGGACTGTTTTTTGAATAGCCTGCAGCGTGCGTTCCGTAATCGTACCAGTCGCCTAATCCGTGCGATACAATATGATTTTCTGCTTTTGTGCCTAGATAATCTACATACTTTTTCATTATAGGAAAATATTTTTCCAGTAATGTGGCATCACCGTAATATTCATAATACATCCAAGGCAGAATCACGCCTGTTACACCCCATTCTGGGGAATCGGTAAAGTCACCTCCAAAAATTACATATTCAGGAACGATGGTTGGAATTAATCCGTTATCGCGTTGTGAATCAGAAATATTCTGCATCGTTGCAGGAATAAAAGTCTGTAAATTATAATTGAACATTAAACCCGGACCATTCAAATGAATTTCTTCCAGCCAGCCTAATTTTTCACGCTGCGGACAATCGGTAAAAACACTTTGAAAATTACTTTTTATCGAATTGTTGATCAGCTCGTGTGTTTTATTGAAAATCTCATTCGAACAGGCAAAACTTCCTGCTTCTCCTGCCGAATTGTAAATGAAATTCGATTTTAAATCAACCAAAGTTGGAAGTTCCTTATTCTTATCTTCTTTATAATTAATGTTTTCAATCTGAACATATTGATAGCCGTAGAAACTGAATTTTGGTGTCCATTCTTCAACGTCTTTTCCTTTTAAAGTATAATCGTAATAGTATGGTTTTCCAGATCTTCCCTGAGCAATTGTTCCTTCTTCATTTAATCCTTCGGCTACCCAAACACGAATCGTCTGTCCTTTTTTTCCTTTTACTTTAATAGTTGGAAATCCAGAAAGATTCTGTCCCATATCAAAAACATAGAAATTCGGTTTCAACTCTTTTACGGTTTTTACTTCGTATTGCTTCTGAATTGTAACTGGCGGTGCAGTCTGCGCTCTTAAAACTCCTTTTGGAGCTTCCTGAATTACAACTTTTTTCCAATCAGCATCTTTGAAACCTTTTCTGTTCCAGCCTTTTTGTTCTAAATTGGCGTTGTAATCTTCTCCTCCAAAAATACTATTATACGTAATCGGACTTTTACTGTATTTCCATGTTTCATCCGATTTTATAATTTCTTCTGAACCGTCTTTATAGCTAATTTTCATTTTGAAGAATAAAGTCGGCGGGCCAAAACTCACGAAAAATTTGGTATATCTTTCGGCAAGTGTATTGTACATTCCGTTTCCTAACAAAACACCAATTACGTTATCGCCTTTTTGAAATTCTTTTGAGCTTAATTCGTAAACATTGTAATTAACCGTTTTATCATAATCTGTCCATAAAGGTGCAAATTGACTGTTTCCAACTTTTTTACCATTGATAGTCAATTCATAATGTCCTAAACCTGAGATATAAACAACTGCTTCTTTGATTTCTTTTTTTATTTCGAAAGGTTTACGAAGCATGATACTCCTGCGTGAAAGCGAATCTGAAGCATTGATAAACGAATTCTTTTTTTCTCTGTTGAAAGTGGCTGTATGATAATTTCGGCCTTCCGGTAAATGACTGTCGGCTTTGGTAATCGCCCCAATCCAAATCGAATTTAATTCTGATTCTAATGAAGCGGTTCTAAAAAAAGCTGTTTTGCTCCATTTAGAAATTTTTCCCACTTGATTCCAAACTTTCACTTTCCAGAAATATTTGGTTTCACTTTTTAATGGCTTTCCATTATAAACGATATGCAGATTTTTTTCTGTATTTACTCTTCCAGAATTCCAGATATCTCCATCATCATTATTTAGTTTTTCTTCCGAAGAAGCAACTAAAATCAAATAAGCAATTTGTGATGCATCGGATTCTTTTGAAACCAGCTTCCAGCTCAGCCTCGGTTGATTTTGAACCACTGCTAATGGATTTTCAGCCATTTCTGTTGTTAAATGTACAGGCAAAATTTGTCCTTTAGAAACTAAGGTTACTAAAAGACAAATTGCTAATACTATGTTTTTGAAATTCTTCATTTCTTATTGTTGAGATTTTGAACGCGGATTAAACGGATTTACTTCGTAAAGACGCGGATAAAAACGGATTTTTTCATTGTAGTATTTAAAAAATCCGCGTCAATCTGCGTCTTCGCTTTAGCGAATCTGTGTCATCCGCGTTCTATAATTTTTTCGTTATCAACGATTCAATATTAAATACTGCTTCCGGAATTAATTTTCCTGTTTGAGGCAGATCATCGTAATCATCTGTATCTGGTGCTGTGTCCGGATTTGGCGTATATCTCTGTTCGCCTGTGCGGAACATAATTCGCTCAAAACCATCTACCGGAGCATAAAAAATTCTCGTTGATTCTTTTTCGTCGTTTACCTTTACAGTGTACGAACGGGTTTTAACGTTCAATTTTACATTTACTTTATACTCTTTTCCAGCTTCGTATTTGGCAATCGTATTAAAACGCGCTCCCGTTTTTGTTTTCAACTGCCCATCCGAATCAAAAGTTAATCTTACGGCTGGTAATCCTTGTTTATTCTGAAATTCAATTTGTAATAGACCGTGATTATTCTGCTCTGGTTTAACCGTAAAAGTGACTTCCATTTTTTCTGCAAAAGGAACAACACGTTCTGCGCGGGCATAATCAAAATAATCCTGATCTCTTAACGTCAGCCATTTTTTGCCCTCTTTCTTTTCTATTTTGGTTGAAGCCCAAGATAAATCATAGGTATTCCATAACTTTAATTCTTGTCCGTCAGGAAGATTACTGAAAACATCATTTGCGTTTTCTGTCACAACCGAAGTAACGGGAACCGGAATCGATGCTACCCAAATATCTTCTTTGTTTACACTGTAACTTACCCAAAGTTTCCCGTCAGGCGGAGTTCCGTCACCTTCTGAAATACCTCGAACGTACTGAGGCCCTGCCGATTTATAGTTTCCGCCATAACGCATCGGACTAATTTCGCCATGAACTAATAGTAAATCTTTGTAATTCAATCCGTCATCACTTGTTGAAATTGCCAAAGGCCAGCGGTATTCTGATGGATTGTAAACGGTCGCATAACGATTATCAGACGTTTTTTGTCCCCAGATTTTAGCATTGCTGTTTACAAAACCGGGAGCACGAACGGGAGTGTATTCCCATGTTTTTCCTCCGTCTTTACTGATTGATGTCAAAGCGTGTTTCCATAAACCTACAACATCGCCATTTGGCAGATGATACGAACTTAAAGCTTTATAAGGTTTCTTTAGTGGAATCAATTCGTCGTCACGATCGGCTTCTTCCACCCATTGCTGTAAAACCAACGGATCAGATAAAATTTCTTCGCAGGCTTTTTTCAAACCTTTGTCTTTTGCCTGTGTATAAAATGGAAAAGCCGATTTCGATTTATCCCAGGATTTATTGTATCTGATGAAGTAAATTTCGCCAAAACTTCCGTCTTTTTTGATTTCGCGAATTACACGTCCAATTCCCTTTCCGTCATTTGGATCGTCTTTTTCATCCATCGCAATTCCGTAATACGCCAAAGCAAAAAGTCGTTTTTCTTTTGAAGTATAAAAGCCCATTCTCTGGTGCATAATCGCGTCCAAATTTTTAGCAACGCCTTCTACGCCTTCTTTTTTCCATCCGTCAGGAATATGATAAATCGGGAAAATTACTTTTGGCATTTTCCAGCTTACGCCATCTTTTGAAGTCATAATCAGCGTCTGGCTCGGCGGAATATGCTCGCCTGCAGGATCACTTAAGTACTGAAGATAAAAAGTATCATTCCAATACGCCATTGTAGGTTGGTGATTGTATGTCCAGCCAAAACCATCGGCTTTTTCCGGATGTTCTCTGCTCGCACGCATAATCTGCGTAGCGTGAACTCCAACTGCCGGACTTAACTGCCCGTGATGATAATCAACATTTGAAAGTGTTTTACCAACGTAACGAACGGTATCTTTCTGCGCATTTACAGCTGTGCCAATCAATAAAATTGTGGCTGTAGTTAAGAGGTTGGTTTTGATATTTTGGAAAGTAATCATTAGTATTTTATTTTTTGCCACAGATTCCACAGATTAAAATGATTTTTTTTTTTTTTTCTGCTCAATCTGCAAAATCTGCGGGAAAAAATTTTACTCTCGCAGATTTTGCAGATCAAGCAGATTTATTTTTTTTGATTATTAAATACTATAAAAAAAATCATTTTAATCTGTGGAATCTGTGGCTATATCATTTATTTTTTATCAATTAATCCTTTTAAAACTTCTGCAGAGATTGTGGTAATCGTTCCGTGTTTGTGTCCTTCGGGAAGGCTTATTTTTGACGAAACATCTTCAAAATGAACAAAATCTGAAGTACTTAAGGCTTTATAATTTTTTGAACCGTAATTGTCATAATACAACAGCCATTTTTTATCGACTTTCACTACCGTTGGCCCTTCTGATAAATATTCTGTCAAAGGCTCTGAACTTTTGCTGAATGGTCCTAAAGGCGATTTTCCGAAAGCTACTTTTATGTTTCGCATGGGTCTGGTGTTGTCTTTCAGAACCAAAACATAATCTTTTTTTCCTTTCTTTACAATCACACAGTCAATTACGCTGAAACCTGGTTCGTAATATAATTTTGTATCAGAGAATGTTTTGAAATCTTTTGTCGTTACATAATACATTCTGTGATTGTTTTTTTCTTCTTCCACACCTTTTTCAAATCGGAACGGGATTGTCGATGCCCAGATAATGATGTATTCTTTTTTAACATCATCGTAAAAAATTTCCGGCGCCCAAACGTTTACCACTTCCGGTTCGTTTTTCATTACCGGAATATATTCTTGTTTTGACCAATGAATTAAATCTTTAGAACTAGCATATCCAAAACCATTTCCGCCTTTCCAGTCGGTTGTCCAAACCATGTGATAAGTTCCATCTGCTCCTTTTGTGATGGACGGATCACGCATGATTTTGCTAGCGCCGATTTCAGGTTTTAAGAATGAACCTTCCAAACCTTTCCAGTTATAACCGTCTTCGCTGTAAGCCAGATATAAACCTTCTGTTGCTGGTTCACGAAATGACGTAAAAAGGTATAAATCTTTCTTTTTCTGCGAATAACTAATCGCAAAAAGGAAAAAGGTTAGTATGATGACTATTTTTTTCATGTTGTCTAATTAAACACCAATTTCACAAATTAGCACGAATTAAATTGGTGTAAATCCGTGAAATCTGTGTTATATTATTTTGAATTTTCTATTCTGTAATTGCTTTTTTATCTAAATCTTTCCCTTTTTTAACTGACGTTGTTACATTGTTAAAAACATTATTTTTTAGGAAAACATTCTTTGTTTCTTTTCCGTTTGCTTCGATGAAAACATCCGTAGCATTAAATGGAAAATTATTATTAATCAACACATTAGAAACATTATCTAATTTGATAACCGGAACATTTTTAATTGCTGTTGAAGATCCAACATTGTCTAAAATAACATTTTTGGAATCTGATATTTTGAAAGAAGAACCAATCGTTGCATTTACTTTTACATCGTGAAATTCAACATCTGTAGCGGTGTTTACTGTAAAACCTTCTTTTCCGTCCATATTGATATTGGAGAAAGTGATGTTCTGAATTGGCATTTCGGTAATTCCTAAAATTTGACCAGCTTTGTTCACGTTTGAAGCTGTAATATTGCTCATGTGAATGTTTCTGAAAATCGGTGTTTTCTCTGTAACAGGTTCTACTTTGGTATCTTTATCGTAGAAAAGGCTTAGTACAATTGCTTCTTCTTTAATGTTTTTCATGACGATATTATCCACACGAATATCTTCTACAACACCACCGCGTCCGCGTGCTGATTTGATACGGATTCCGCGATCGGTTCCGTCGAAAACACAGTTTGAAATCGTGATTTTTTTGATTCCGCCCGACATTTCGCTTCCTATAACAACACCACCATGACCGCTTAACATTGTACAATTGGTAATCGTAACATTTTCAGTTGCTTTTCCGTATTTACGTCCGTCACCGTCTCTTCCTGATTTAATCGTAATGCAATCGTCTCCAACGCTGATATGACAATTTGAAATATGAACATTGGTGCAAGATGAAGGATTAATCCCATCTGTATTTGGCGAATGCGGATTAAAAATCGAAATTCCGGTTACCGTTACATTATCACAGAACTCAGGATTGATCGTCCAAAAAGGCGAATTTTGAAACGTAACGCCTTCAATTAAAATATTTTTACAGTTGTAAGCCTGAAAAAAAGAAGGTCTGAAGAATTTTTTATCAACCGTTCTTTTGTAATACGGCTCTGTGTAAAGGCCTTTGTTTTGCTCTTCCCACATCGTTTGGTATTTGGTTGGAGGAAGCGGTTCTTTCGCCGTTTCAATTCGGTACACTTCATTCCACCACGCTTTTCCTTGTCCGTCGATTACGCCTCTTCCAGTAATAGTGATGTTTTCTACATCTTTAGCATAAAATAAAGGCTGGAAACTTTTCATTACGATTCCTTCGTAACGCATTTCTACATAAGGAAGATAATCATCAAAATTTTCTGAAAACTTTAAAAGTGCGCCTGAATCTAAATGAATCGTGATGTTGCTTTTTAGATTTAATGCTCCCGTAAGATATTCCCCAGCAGGGAAAAATATAGTTCCTCCGCCATTTTTAGAGGCTTTTTCAATTGCATTTTGAATGGCTTGGGTGCATTTTATTCCTTTGTTGTTTCCTCCTTCGTTTAGAATGTTTAACCAGCCGTCGTTTGCGAAAGCGATGTTAAGTCCTGTGATGAAGAAAAGAATTATTAGTATGTTTTTCATTGTTTATATTTTTGGATAATCGAACTGTTTGTCATTCCGAGGAACGAGGAATCTCACTAAAAATTCCATATAGTAATTCGCCAATCGTTGTCGATTCTCGAGTGTGATTCCTCGTTCCTCGGAATGACAATATTGAGGATAATCTGTGATTACTTATTTCAAGAATTGCATTTCACTAATTACTTTTTACTTTTCACTAATTACTAAATAGAACGTAAAATCAAAACCCAATCATTACCGTCTTCTTTTTTTCCTGCTGGTTGAAAATTTTGAGTCCCTTTATTATCAAATGTACCTATTTTAATTTTCTTGCCATTTCTTGGATTATACCAAGTTGCTTCGAATTTATCGCCGGAAATTTTTCCTAATTTGGCTTCAATTATTCTTCCGTTATAAGTGTAAAACAAAGCATATTTTTCTCCTCTTATTACCGGAATGTAATCGTACTTTTCTCCTTGGTTCACTACTAATGAAACATCTGGAGTTCCTTCTAAAAATGGAAATTCTTCCATCAGTTTTTTAATATAAACCATCTGTTTTGCTCCTGGTGCATTAATGGCCGATGTCCATAATTCTTTGTTTCCATATGCTGGTTTATCGCCTTTTCTGAACATCTGCATTACGGCGTTGTGCCCGTATGTATATCCTGATGCGCCAGATAGAACTGACCAATATCCGTAACGGCGAACATCATTTGCTGTCCATTTTGGCTGTAAAGTATCGTGTAAACCGTGTGGAATTCCTTCGTACGATGGCTCTCCGTCAAGAGTTGGTTTTGTTGGTTTTAATTCGAAATCTCTTAGCACAAATTTGTAATTGTCTTCTTTGAAATTCGTTTTTATTGAATCCTGATCGTATCTTCTGTGGCCTGACTGAAACATATTGAAATCCAGCCATTTTGCGTTGTGAAAATTCTCTGATGAATCGGTTCTTCCAAACGGGTGAAAAGTCACTAATTGGTTTGGATTATTAGTTTTTAAAGTATTCCCAATGGCGTTCCAGATATCCTGAAATTCATTTCCGTGCGTGTCTCCGCCGTTTAACCAAATTACGTTGGTTTTGTTTTTATAACGATTTGCCAAAAACGTTGCATATTCTACTGCCTGTTCTTTGCTCACTTTATTCCCTTTTGAAACGTTTGTTCCCCAAACCGGAACCATTGCTAAATAAATTCCGTTTTTGCGAGCGACTTCTAATGTATAATCTACGTGATCCCAATAATCGTATTGTTTTGCATCTTTAAAATCATTTCCTGCTGTAAGCAATGGTTTTGATACGTCTTCGTTGATTAAAGCGGCATCGCCATACACATTCACGGCATTGATGTTATGCAAAACCATCACCTGAACGACGTTGAAGCCTTTGTCTTTTCTGTCTTTAAAATATTTGTCTACTCCTGCTCTGTCTAATTTCCCGAATGCCAGCCAGCCTGTGTCGCCCAGCCAGAAAAATGGTTTTTCATCTCCGGTAACAAAATAATGCTGATTTTTAGAAATTTTGATTTCAGAAAGTGCGTCTTTTGTTTTGGCAGCTTGCGAAAATCCGCTTTGTGCTGTCAATAAAAAGCTTGCACTTAAGGCGTATAAATATTTAATTTTCAGATTCATTTTGGTTGTATTTTGAAATTATATTTTTATTTTTTTTGCCACAGATTTCACTGATTTAATGGATTTTCCAAGCTTTGTCTTTAAATTTTTCTCGCAGATTTTGCGGATTGAGCAGATTTCATTTTTAATCTTTGATTTTAATTCTTTTTAAAAACAAAAAGTACTTTTTCTTTTATTTCTGCTTGTGGAATTGTTATTTGTTTTCCTCCGCTTATATTGGCTTTTTTATTGAAAGTTCCTGTTGCTGCGTTTATTGTGTATACTTCAAAAGTTCCTTTTTCGTTTGATAAATCGATTGTAATATCCTGATCGGTTTTCAGATAAAAAAGATAACTTTTTCCTTTGTTTTCTAATTTCCAGAGATTGTCTGAAAACGTATTTCCGTCTACTAATTTCATTTCGCTTAAAGCGGTATAAAAGTCTGGAAGCTCGATTTTCGGAATATTTGCCAATGAAGCGCCCGCCATTAAAGCCGGCCATCCAAATCTTGGCGAACCGTCGGTTGAATATAAAATTACCTTTTCAGGATATTTTTCCCGGTATTCACGCACGGCACGATACACCTGATTATCTGTTTCTTTTCCGGTTTTTAATTTTCGGGCGTGTTGTCTTGGTGCTAAATTTTTACCGCCTTCTGGTGCGTAAGCCGATCCGTCTTCTTTGTAATACCAATAACGAATGTCAATTGCATCTACTGTTTTGGCTCTTTTCGCATCGTTTAAAATAGCATCCTGAACGTCTTTTGTAGCACTTAAACCAATGATTGCTTTTTTACCCGTTTCGTCTTTCCATTTTTGAACTTCGTCCAGCCAGAATTCCATAAAGTGCAGCGGACCTGTATATTCGGCGCTTGTTAACTGAATTACGTTGCTGTTTTCTGCAAAATTATCCAGCGATTTTCTGATGAAACCTTGGTGTAATTTTCTTCTTACAGGATTCGTAACATCATAAAACTGCTCTGCCATGAAAATACGCTTGTCTCCTGCATATGGCGGTGGTTCTGGAAATCCCGTACTGTTTATATTGTTTGCAGAACGCCACGGTGAACTTGACCAGTGTGCTCCAGCTTCTATAATATTATGCTGAAAATATTGCTGATTAACTAACAACTGTCCTTTCGCTTCTGCGACATTCGCAAAAAGCGACAAACGCTCCCAGTACCAATCATTGAATTTTGTTAAATCGTATTTGCTTAATTGATCCCATGCTAAATCCTGCCCGCTTCTGGCAAATGGCTGTTCGTAGAATGGAGGCCAAACATCGGCATCAAAACGGCGAACTCTTTCGTGATCGTCCATTCTTCTCTCGTACCACAAACCGTAATTGTGCTCTAAAGCAACCATATTATTGGTACTCAAATAATCTGATACGTCATTGATATTATCTGTAAATCCGGTTCCGGTTCTTCCGGGAACGAATCTTGTAACATCCGGAACCGACTTAGAAATATCACTATCTCTCAGACTTCCTCGCCACCACGGCACGCTTAATCTATTTCCCGCGATTACTTTATTGTCATAAGTAAGCCATCCATTTTTTGTGGTTACTTTTTTATCTGAAATTGTATTTTGTGTCGAATTTATTTTTAAATCATTCGCATTTTTGAGTCCTGAATTGTTTGTATTAATTGGATTTGCTTTTGATACTTCTGCGATCCATTCTACTAAACTTTCTTTTGGAGCTACTGAATTTTTGGTTAATTCGGCAGCAACTTCCATTGTAGGACTTGAAGAAGGTTCTGAACCTAAATCATATATATGCGGATTGACAGGAAGTTTTTCCAATCTGTTTTCTAGTTGTGCATAAAATAAACTTCTTGGCGCAATATGGTTGTTTACGTCTTTCCAATGCCCATCTCCAGCCATAATGCCGCCCCAAGTTCCAAAAGCCCAGTTTTGCGCTGTTGGCGGATTGTAGCATTCTATTTTAGAAGCAGATGTTTCCCAAATCACACTATTAGCAGCAGTCCAACCTGCGCCTCTTCCGTTTTGTTCTCTGTTATTGTAACTTAAAGTGTGGCCGTCTATATAAGAAATCTCAAATAATACGCCTGTTGCCCAGCTTCCGATAGCACCGCTATTATTGAATGGTAAAAATGATTCGCATTGAATAAATACATTTGGTCCTGTTGTTCCAAAACCGCCAACTGCAAAATCGTGGTAACCGTATTCTGAATAACAGCGTTGAAATAAGGTCTGCTGACCTTCTGTATAAAAAGTATGACGTCTAAAACCTGCAATTTCAGAAACGGGTTCTGTAGCAATACAATCTTCAACTGTAATTTGCTGTGCCGATTTTAATACCGAAACGGCTCCTCCTGCAAAATGCTTAAAACTTACTTGTTTTACCCATGCATTTCTTGTGTTTTCTATACTGATTCCGAACCATCTGTGTTCTTCGTCTTTTGGTTTTGAAGTATCATAAGCTGATTTCAACAAAATATTTTCGATTCCGATTTGCTCAATTCTTCCCGACCAAGAATATGTGTTTACTTTTGCAGTTCCGTAAACATCATCTAAAGCCATTGTTAGTGGAGCATTTAGAGTTATTTCATTGCCGTTGATTTTGGTTACGACTCTGTTCCAGGTAATATCCCAATCATTTTTTTTCCAGCCAACCCAACCTGTTTCTGCACCAAAATCATCCATTTTTAACTCTTTAATCCAATTATCTGTTAAAGGTTTTGTGATGATAATTTCATCTGATGGTTTTAATTTTGAGGCATTTTTTAATTGGAGTGTTTTGGTTCCCAGCGGCGTATAATTTGTATTGAATTCAAAGGTTTCACCCAGTTTTTTATCGTCAATTCCTAAAACTCTAATTACAGCTTCTCTTTTTAATCCAGTTCCTAAAAGAATAGTTCCGTTTTCATTATTACCGCTTCCGCGTAAAATAACGCCTGATTTTCTGATGAATAATGTTCCGTTAATTTTAAATGTTCCTTTGTCTAAAAGAACTGCTCCGCGAAAACCTGATTTATTTGGTTTTAAATTACTTACATAATCAATCGCAGCCTGAATTCTTTGTGTTGCATCTTCTTCTTGTTTTGGAACAAAAATTTTATTCTCGACATTCGGAATTGCTTTTTCTGATGCCATATATCCTGCATAAGAAAAATCAGGAATTTGATTTCCTTTATTATCTGTTGTGAAAGAAAGTTTTCCTTCTTTGGTTTTGATAATGTCAGGGAAATTGGTTTGTGCTGTTGTAATGCTAATGCTGAAAAGCATCACGAAAGTCGATAAAATTATTTTATCTTTTTGAAGGGAGATTGTATTTTTTAACTGGATAAAATTCACCTTATTATTTTTTTAGACTTTAAAATTAAACCATATGAGTAATATAAGCTCATATAATTTTTAGGTTTGTCTTTCTCCACAATCTTGTCATTTCGACGGAGGAGAAATCACACTCGCATATAGCCAAAGATTGATCACATACTTTGTGGATTTTCTAGTGTGATTTCTCCTCCGTCGAAATGACAAACTTTGTGTTTAATCTTTATGTTAATTAAACCTGATAGGTTTACGTTAATTCTTGTGACTAAATTTAAGACTTTATTGTAACAATCCCTTTAATTTAGCCAATGTATCGGTGTTATTTTCGGTTTTTGTCCAGTCAATTTTATTGTTTGGATCGATTCCGTTGAAATATTTCTCGATGTTGGTATATCCGTCTCCGTTTGAATCTTTAACCGCATCTGAAGCATCATTCGGGTTTAACCCAAATTTTTTCTCCCATGCATCTGGAATTCCGTCATTATCAGAATCTTTATATGCTTTTCCTTTATACGTTGGATAACCTCCCACTTGGTCAGGATGTGTTATAATACCTTTTTTATAAGAATCTGCAGGTAATCTTCTTTTAACAAATTCTTTTCCAATTGCGTTTTCTAAACCGTCTTTTACTTCGATTTTTCCGGTGCGCACTTGTTTAATGATTCTTTCGTCAACCGCATCTCTTTTTGGAATTGTTGCTCCTACATTCGTCAAAACAAAATCATATGCTTCCTCAGCCGACATGATATTAAACTTTGGCATTGAGAAAGGTTTTGGCTGTTTGATTGCTGCTAAAAAATCTTTTGTTTGAGCTTCCGGAAGATCTTCTAATTGTACACCGCCATTCCAGTTATCTGCTGTAACTTCTGGAGACCCCACAATAAAATTACCTGAAACATAAGCTCTTCCGTATTGTTTTGGTTCAATATACCCAGATTCAGGCTTTACAATTCTATGTGCAATTGGCTGATCTGCTGGTGTTATTGGACCTGGTTTGAAGTAATTATTGATGATATTCAGCATCGAGCGATAATCACCTCCGTCCAAAGTACGATTCCACCAATTGAATACTACGTTATTCACGAAATTGAAGTCGCCATACATTCCGATAGAAGCATTTCTCGAAATGTTGTCTGCCCATAAATTGCGCATAAACGTACTATTTAATCCGCCGATTGTACTTCCAAAAGCGTGATTATACGTATCTAAACCTTCAGAAGAGATGGTGTTTTGAATGGTGATGTTACAAGCTGGTAATTTCTCCAGTTTTGACTTTGCATTTGCTGCGAATTGATGTCTGTACAAAGAAATATTTTCGTCTAATCCCCAACTTACTGAGCAGTGGTCTACGATAATATTTCCCATCGGATTTCCGCCCAATGCGTCGTCTCTTCTTGTCACTTCGGTTGCACCACGTCTAAAACGCATGTGTCTGATAATAACGTCATGAGTATCAATTTCTAAAGTTTCTCCTGCAATGCAAATTCCGTCACCAGGAGCAGTCTGTCCAGCAATGGTCACGTAAGGCGCACGCATGCTAATTCTTTTTTTCAATTGAATAATTCCCGAAACGTTAAAAACAATAGTTCTTGCTCCAACTGCTTCACAAGCTTCACGAAAAGTTCCTTTTCCGCTGTCTTCTAAACTAGTAACCACAAATATTTTTCCGCCACGTCCGCCTTGTGTAAATGCTCCTCCGCCTTCAGCACCTGGAAAAGCAGGAATATCTGCCAAAACAAAATCTTTAGGATATGAAGCCCAAGGTAAATACGGTTTTCCTTGTTTTGCTTCTTCTTTGATTATATGAAGATTAGCATTCCAGATTTCGCTCAGTCTTTTTTCTTCGTCAGCTAAAATAGCATCGGCTTTTTCCTGAACAGGTTTTGGAATTACCGGATATTGGGCATATGCCGATGAAACAAGCGAACAAAATGACAACGCCATAAATGTTCTTTTTAAAGTACGGTTAGGGAAAATAGTATACATTGAATTGTGTGTGGTTGTAGTTAATAGTTGTAATAGAAAAAATTATTCTTTTGAAGTCGAATCTTTTACTTTATTCTTTTCTCTTTCTTCGATACGTTTGTGCCAGTCTGCACTCTCTTTGTTTAGATCGTAACCTTGTTTTGATAAATAATTGTTGATTCTTCCTTTGTATTTACCAAACCATCCGTGTTTTTCCTTAGATGAACCCGCGTCCATTGCATGTTCTCTGGCTTCAACTAAAGCTTTGTAGATATAGTCTTTTTGTTCTGCTGTTAAATTTGGCAACATGTCATTGTAACCTGCAACTGTTATAGGAAGTACGCCATAGGTCATTCCGTCTTTAACTTCAGTAATTTTATCTTCTGATAATTCTTTACCTAATTTTTTGATGTACGATTTGTGCAGTTTTACAATTGATTCATCTGCTTTTGATTTCAGTTTATCAATTTTCTCGTTTTGTTTTTCTTTGGCTAAGCTTGCATTTTCTTTTACTTTTTTGATTTCAGCATCTCTCCCATCCTGAATTTCAGTTAGATCTCTAAACTGTTGCGCAATGATGTTTGAAACCACTTTTTCTTTTGCCTCGTTTTTCAAATCTAATTTGGTAACGATTTTTGCAGCTCTTTCGTTAGTAACCTTTACATATTCAGGATCTAAATGCTGTTGTGCATTTAAAGTTGAAAAGGCAAAAACAAGCGATAACAAACCAGCATTTATTTTATTTAGTGCCATGATTTTATTTTTTAGTTATTTAAAAACATTCTTGCTCATTACTAAACAAGAATGTTTTCAAAAATTATTCCTTATTTTAAATCTAATAAAGGTCTAACTAATGTTTCTTTGTTATTAGCAAGATCTTTCCAATTTACTTTTATAGCAGGATTTACACCGTTGATGTAGTCTTCGATATTAGAATATCCATCTCCGTTTAAATCTCCTTTTGCATCAGATGGATCATTCGGATTTAAACCGTATTTTTTCTCCCATGCATCTGGCATTCCGTCTTTATCAGTGTCTACATAAGGTTTTCCTTTGTATTCTGGATATCCTCCAACTTGAGAAATGTCGGTAATAATTCCTTTTTTATAAGAATCCATCGGTAAACGTCTGTGTTCGAATTGATAGAATTCTTTTTTCTCTAATCCTTTTGCATATTCCGGAACTCCCGTTTTTACAGTTCTTACGATTCTTTCGTCTACTTTATCTCTGATTGGTAAAGTCGCTCCAACATTTTTAAGTACGAATTCATAAGATTCTTCAGCTGTCATAAATTTATTGAACCACGGCATTGGGAAAGGTTTCTCTACCTTCATTTTAGAGAAGTATTCTTTTGCTTCATCGTAAGTCATTAATTCCCCTTTTTTATTCTCTAGCTGAATTCCGCCATCCCAGTTGTCTTTGGTAACTTTTTCGTTTCCATTAACCACATTTCCATTAACATAAGCTCTTCCGAAAACCAAATAAGGCAATTTACTTCTTCCTGATTCTGGTTTTAAAATTCTATAGCTGATTGGCTGTGTTAAATCGGTTACAGGACCTGGTTTGTAGAAGTTGTTTATGATGTTGTAATTTGCTGTATAATCGCCGCCATCTGTTGATCTGTTGTACCAGTTGAAAACTACGTTATTCACAAAATTGAAAATTCCGTTCCAACCTATAGAAGGGTTTCTTCCTGCATTGTTAGCCCACATATTTCTCATGAAAGAACAGTTTTCTCCACCTAAAGTACTTCCAAAAGCGTGATTGTAAGTATCTAATGCTTCTCCAAATAAACTGTTTTGGATTGTAATATTTACAGTTCCAACTTTAATGTCTGGGTAACCTGGCCCTGGATTGTACATGTGTCTGTAGATTGACATATTTTCGTCTAATCCCCAAGTTGCAGAAACGTGGTCGATCATGATGTTTCCAACAGGATTTCCTCCAATAGCATCATCACGACGGCCTACAAAAGTTTCTCCACGACGGAAACGTACGTGTCTTATAATTACGTCATGAGTATCGATCCAAGTTGATTCTCCAGCAATACAAACACCATCGCCAGGAGCCGTTTGTCCTGCAATTGTAATGTAAGGCGCGCGAATAATCAATGGACTTTTTAATCTTATAATTCCGGCAACATTAAATACCACTATTCTCGCTCCTCCTTGCTCGCAGGCTTCACGCAAAGTTCCTGGTCCGCGGTCTTCAAGACTAGTTACCGTGTAAACTTTTCCACCACGACCTCCAAATGTGTACATTCCACCACCCTCAGCACCTGGGAAAGCAGGAATTTCTGCCTGAGGTAAATCTGTTGGTCTAGCTGCCCACGGAATATAAGGTTTACCATGTTTTGCTTCTTCTTCAATAACAACTAAAGCTTTTGTCCAAGCTTCATCAGAAAGTCTCTGAGCTTCTTCTTTAATTGCTTTTTCTTGAGCCTGAACTTCTGGACTTATCTTCGGATATTGAGCAAAACATTTTGCACTTCCTAAAAAAAGCAGAGATGATGCGATAAATAATACGGAATTTTTCATGTTAATTTCTAGTTGTGGTAATTCTTTTTAAACAAATCACCTGTATCTTTTGACGAATACAGGTGAAAAGCTTTGTAATATTTCTGTTTTTTAATAAAAATCTATTCTTGATAATTGAAAGTCCCTAGCCCACCAAAGTTATCATTCCAACCAATAGTTTGTAATAGCCAAGGATTTGCAGTTAAAGCCGTTGTATTTAATCCATTAATATAATAGTTAGGATTGAATTTGATATTAACCGCCGCTCCATTAAAGTTATCCATAGGCGTAACTAATGCTGTACGGATAAAGTTTGTATTATAGAATGTTGCCAAAGTTGCTAATTGAGCTTGGAAATTTGCCGCATCTGGATCTGCTACTATACTTGCACGAGCATTAGCCAAAGGATCGGTAGTCGCTGAAGTTGTTGCAACTTTATATTGTAAAAAGTTACCAGTACGTTTTGTTCCGTTAATTGGTGTTAGACCTAATTTACTTACAGTACCTCCTGTAACTCCAGGCAATACTTCATTATCATATAACATCCATCTTTGAACATCCCAAAAACGTTTTCCTTCGTAAGCTAACTCTACTCTACGCTCATATAAAACTGCTTCAATTGCTTGATACTTATCAGAAAGTGTTCCAATTCCGTAATTGTTTGCTGAAGGAATACCAACACGATTTCTAATTCTTCCTAAATAAGCTATAGTGTTAGTAGTTTGACCTAAAGCTGCATAACATTCTGCGATGTTTAATAATAATTCAGCATAGCGATATTCAAAAATATCTGTACCAGAATACTGGAAGTTTGTTTCTTTACTAGCAGCTGTATTTGTCATTTTTCTTACGAAAGCTGGACTTGATATTGCAGTATTTCCATCTGAAAACCCTGCTTTATTTGAACCATCTAACCAACGGTAAGCCCAAAGAACACTATTTGGAGTTTCTTTGCTTCCCCATTTAGAACCAGAAAAAGCGAAAGTTCTGTAAAATCTAGGATCTCTGTTAAGGAAGAAAGTAAAATCGTTATAACCATTTGCTGCAGTTGGTCTACTACCATCTGCCATCGGAAATAAATCAATCATTTCTTTTGGAGCAGCAACTCCTCCACCTGTACCTCCTAAACTCAATAAACGGATTCCTTTTTCCCAAGAGTTATTAATTGCTTGAGAAGTAACACCAAATCCGCAAAGTTGCACTGTGATTGCTTCTGAACAGAAAGCATTATCAATCAAGAACATTTGTTCCCATTGTTTTGCAGTGCTTCCATATAATCCATAACCGTCAGCTGTCAATTGAGCTTCTGCTTCCAATCCTGCTTTCAACGCCGCTTCCCAACGTTCGTTTGAACCATCCCAATTTTTATTAAATATAGGACTAGCAAATGTTAAAAGTACTCTAGATTTTTGAGCCATTGCAGCTCCTTTAGTAAAACGTCCGTAAGCTGCAGCTCCCCAGTTTCCAGGTAATAAACTTGCGGCCATGTCTAAATCACTAACGATTTGCGCCACCACTTCAGAAACTTTTGCTCTAGGCAACTGGATTGAAGCATCTGTAGCCGATGCATCTTGAACAGTAGTTACAATAGGAACTCCTCCATAAACACGCATTAGATCAAAATACTGCATTGCACGCATATAATACATCTGCCCTTTTGCTTGATCACGGAATGTTTTATCCAAATTAGAACCTTTTACATCAATGTCTTCTAAGAAAGCATTACATTCTCTAATTCTGTTGTATGGATGGTTATTGATACTAGTTGCTAATTTAGCTCCATAATAACCACTTGCATCAGCTGAGTTTATAAGTGTTTTGTTTGGATTGATAAAATCTTGCGTTCCACCCAACTCTTCTGTCAACCTTGAATTTGTATCTGTATAAGAACCAATAATTGTAGCAGTTGGTGACTTATAAGCATTATAAAAATCATAATATTGATTGTCTACATAGGCTTGTGCACGCTCTTGAGTTTGGTAGAATGTATCATCGTAAAAGCCATAACCTTTCTTATCCTTTAGAAAATCATCACTACAAGAAGCAGCACCTACTGCTAGCAATAGTGATAGTGTTATATATTTAAATGGTGTTTTCATAATTTCTTTTAATTTTGATTAGAATGATACGTTAAAATTAAGCGACCAAGTTCTAAGTGTAGGATAATTTACAGAAGAATTATCATACATATTTCTATAATGATCTGGATAAGGATTGTATAAATCCCAAAGATTATTACCTGTTACTCCCAACGTTATAGCAGCAATTTTTGTATCTGCAAAAACTTTCTTAGGGATATCATAGTTAAGACTTAAGTTTCTAACAAAACAACGGAAAGTGTTTAGCTGCCAGAAATCTGATGGGCTAGACATATACGTCCATTGCGCCACGTTTGGATATTTACCATTTGGATTATCCTCAGCATCATACATATCTCTCCAGAAACTCTCACGAGACCACATATTGTTTGCAGATGATGTACCTTGATTTACTAAGTCTACAAAATTAGCTCCTCCCCAAGAAGTTGCAATTTGAGTTCTCAAAGAGAATCCTTCATATTTAAAACCTAAATTGGTTGTAAAACCATAAGTTCTACTGCTGTTAGCCAACTTCACATAATCATTCTCTTTCATGATTTGTCCGTCTGCTGGTGCTAATGTTCCATCTGGATTAAGTTGTCCAGCAACATCTTGATAAGCTAAAGATCCTTTTCTCATTCCAGAAACAGAGTTGATATCGAAATATCTTGGCACTCCTCCAACTGCTGTAGCACGTTCTGTTAAATAGGCCCAGTAATTTGCAATATCTTCATCTGTACGTAAAATACCATCTCCTGTTGAAGTTCCTTTCCAAACTGCAAATCCCCATACTGGATTAAATGATGAATATCCTACACGTGTTGTATTGCTTGACGGAACAAGATTTCCTTGATCTGGATATTTTTTGATCTCATTATTATTGTAGCTAAAGTTGATTCCAACATTGTAGCTCATGTTACTTTTTATCTTATCACTCCAGTTAATAGCAAATTCATGTCCCCATGCGTCAATTTGACCATAGTTTTGTTCAGCATAAGCTCCTCCTACAGAAATTGGCACACCTACAGCACTGCTCATGTCTGTTAACATATCTGTATTTTTATCGTAATAAAAATCATACGTAAAGTTTAATCTGTTTTTCAACAAATTAATATCAAGTCCAACGTTGTTTTTTATAGTAGTATCCCATGTTACATTTCTATTTGGATTTACTCTAGGAGTCAAACCATTTCCATTAAATCCACCACCACTCGTTGCTGTACCAGGTCCAAACTGAAAACCTTTGTCTACGATAAGATCATAATACTGCTCCCATCTCCAAGGCTGGATATTATCTTTTCCTGTTTTACCAATAGAGTAACGAATTTTAAAGAAGTCAACCCAAGGCAATCCTTTTTCAAACCAATTTTCTTTAGACATTACCCAACCCACTTGAACAGATGGGAAAGTTCCCCAATAATTCTCTGGTGCAAATTTTGTCGAAGCATCACTACGTAAAATAAACTGGAATAAATATTTTTGTTTATAGCTATAATTTAAACGTCCAAAATAAGACAATGTTCCTCCTTCAACTTTTGTAGCCTGGCTATTAGAAGTACTTAATGTTCCAGCAGTACGATAATCTCCTAAATAATCTTTACCTGTTTGCTCATAAGCCAAACGTGTAAAAGTATTGTATACTTCAGAAGCTTCACCACCTACCATTGCACCAATTTGATGATCTCCAAAAGTTCTGTCATAGTTGATCATGAAATCTCCTTGAGTACTTTTACCGTCTGTATTGTTATAATACACTCTTGAGTTTCTTACATTCGTCTCTAAAATATAACTACCTGTTGGATTCGTTGTCGCATTATAAAAACTAGGATTAGCAGCACTTGCTAAGTGTTTGTCTTGAAGCTGATAATCTCTAATTCTAACTAAATCATACGGCAATTGAATTTGCTCTGTGTAAGCTGAACTTTGATTTCTTGAATAAGTAACTTTAAAAGATAATCCTTTAACTGCTGCCAGTTTATAATTTAAGGAAGCATTTACATTGAATGTATTATCATCAGTAACTTGATGTGAACCATTATTTAAATTGGCAAAATAGTTCCAACCTGCAATATTATTATTTGCATTTGCGCTTCCAAAGTTTTTGTTTGAATTAGGGAAAGGAGAAACATAATATTGATTACCATCTACAGTTGTTTGCCAAGGCACGTGTTGCGGCATGTGTAACAAGAATCCGTAATCTGCTTGTTCTCCACCAGCAGCAGAAGCATAACTACCGTCACTAATATTTGATGATGCTTTAGTGAATGATTTATCAACTGTTCCAACATTTCCAGAAACAGAAGCAGAAAAATCTAAATTCTTAGCAATTTTCGCGTTGATCCCTGTACGGAAATTCCATTTATCATATTTTTGGTTTCCTAAATTTGCATCTTGCGTTAGGTAAGTTGCTCCTGCAAAATAGGTAATATCTTCATTACCTCCACTCACATTAAAAGAGTGTTTTTGCTGAATAGCTGGTTTCCAAGCTTCTTTTAGCCAGTTATAATTTAAGCCTTTCATTTGCTCCAATTCTGCATCCGAATATATAGTAGCCGGATCAATAACAGCAGGCGCAGCTACTCTTGATTTAAAAAATCTATTGCTAAAAACTCCAAATTCATAAGCATCCAATACCTTACTATGGCTAACTGCATCATTTATTGCAAATTGGCTATTGTATGAAAACTTTGCCTTACCAGCTTTACCGCGTTTTGTTTTTACAACAATTGCCCCTTGTGAAGCACGCGAACCGTAAATTGCAGCAGAACCATCTTTTAATACTGTAATACTCTCAATCTCTGAAGGATCTAATCTATTAAACTGTTCCAATGTAGGCTTACCATTACTTGGATCAACTTGGATCATGTCGTCAATGATGATCAAAGGAGTACTAAAACCTCCATCTTTAGATAAACTAAAAGTTTGACGGATTTGAACACTTCCTGCATCCCCAGGACGACCAGTTCCGCTAGTAACAGTAACACCAGGAACTAATCCTTTTAATGCGTCAGATAAATTTGTTACAGGTAAATCCATTAAGTCGTCTGCCTTAATAGTAGCAATCGCTCCAGTAAGTTCCTTTTTCTTCTGACTACCGTAACCAACTACAACTATATTTTCTAATTGATTAAAATCGTCTTCCATTTTTGCATTAACAATAGAACGATTATTAAGAGCGATTTCTATTTTCTTCATTCCGATGAAAGAGAATACTAATGTAGCTCCGCTTTTAACTTTAATTTGATACTTTCCATTGTAATCTGTCGTCACCGAATTTTTGGTAGATTTTTCAGTTACGTTAACTCCAGGCAATAGTCCACCTAAATTGTCTGTAACGGTTCCCGTTACTGTAACTTGATTTTGAGCATAACTCAATACACTCATCAGTGCAAACAAAAGAAAACTACATCTTTTTATAAGTGCTTGTTTCATAAATGTTTTTTTTGGTTAGGTTATTAATTGTTAGTTAGTCATGTTTAATGTGCCTCTTCTATTAACAAAATTTTTCTTAATGGAATCTTAAATTAATTTTATTAAATGTTTAAAACACATTTATTTTAATATTCCAAAAATATGACGATGGCACATTAGAACCGTCCTGCTCTATCCTGTTTTAATCATGTTATTTCAAAAAAAAACACTTAAAAAAAACAATATTAATAAAAAACGAATGGAAAAAATAGATGAACCAAAATATTAAAGACAAATGTTTGCTTATTACAAAATTTAAAAACTCATTTTGACTAAAAAACAATAAGATTGTTATCAAAAATAAACATATAGTATATATTCTGCAAAACTAATTACTATCACCACTGATAAATAATAGCTTATAAAATACTAATTTTTACGAAAACGATAGAGATAAATACTCTAAGTATATTTTTTTTAGATAAAAAAGCTTACAAAATCAAATACAGGATACCTGTAGGTTACTCCAAAAAAATCCTTATTTTTTTTTATTAAAAAAAAATATTTTTAAACGTAAATTCTGACCAACAAAATTTAAACCGTTTTTTTTCGATTTTTTTGATTGATGAAAATAAAAAAAGCCCGCTAGATCCAATCACTAGCGGGCTAATATTATTCTTTCCAAATCTATAATTTCTTCATTGCATTAAAAACCAATTGAGCGATTTCAATTCCGCCCTGTGTTTGAAAATGCGTATTATCTTTTTGTCCGTTTGGAAAAGCAGGAAACTTTCCAGCTTCAAAATTCATAAAATAGTTTGTAGTTACATAGTCTTGTCCTTTTGAAGAAAAGAAACTCATCGAAAGTTCATTCAGATCGATATATTTTACCTTCAATTCGTTTGCAACCTCTATTGCTGCTTGAGGATATTCACCATGAACATTACTTAATTTGCCATCTTTCCAAGGATAATTTCTGGCAACTGGAGTAAGTACAATTGGCGTTGCGCCTTTTTCTTTGGTTTGATTGATAAAAAGACGCAGAAATTCTTTATAACCTTCAATGTTTACATAACGTTCTGTTTTTTCTACCGATGCATCATTATGACCAAATTGCATCATAACCACATCTCCTTTTTGAAGAGAATTGTAAACGGAAGCCCAGCGTCCTTCCTGAAAAAAAGTTCTGGTACTTCTTCCGCCCTTGGCACGATCGTCAATTTTCACTTCTTTAACATTGCCCAAAATATTTTTGACCAGTTTTAAACTATCCTTCTGGAAAAAAGGCTGAAAAACCTGCCCCCATCCCACCTGCGGAAATTTCTTAGTTTCATAATTTTCTTCTAATGAATAATCGGCAACGGTAGAATCTCCAATTAGGTAAATGGTCGTTACTTTTTGTTTATAATTAAAAGCGCCCAGCACTAGCAGAGAGCACAATCCGATTAATAAAATTCTAACGTTTTTCATTAATTTACTTATTTGGATTCCATCCGTTTAAAACTAAATCTTTACTATATTTTTTAAGGTCTTCTTTATTTAATTGATACGACCATGACACTCTTTGAGAAATCTCTTTAGCGCTTAAACCTTTGCTTCCGAATTCTGCATAATAAGCCGTTTTGTCTTTATCAGGAAATCTTGTATCGATCCATGCATTCCAACCCTCTGGAATAATATGCGAACCTAAATCTGTATTTATAAAAATAGTTTGAGCATAAGGCCTCCAAGGTCTTCCCAAAAATACTTTATCGACTAATTTGTCTTTGGCTGTAAGTTTACAATCAACGAAAACAAATCCGTAAGTTTGACCTTTTGGAGTCGAGGCTGCAGTGATATAAGAGTTCGTTAAACTTTCGATCGTACAATTATAAAAATAAGCCGTTGCTGCACCGAAAATAAAATCGGTTGTACCGTTGATGAAACAGTTTTCAAAGTAGATACGAGTTTTTTCTTCGGATAAATAAAGTGTATCCTGATTGCCTAGAAGATTGCAATTCTTTACAATAACACGATCACTTTTAATATGAAGCGCCACCGCCTGCCCTACTCTTCCAGCGGTATTTTCTACAGTAAGATTTTCTAGCGTACAGTCGTTTCCTTTAATCAAAAATGAATAAGATGTTCCCGTTCCAAAAGCTGTTTTTCCTGATGCATCTTTTTCTCGAAGCGGTTTTCCCGAATAGTCATCAAATGAAATAATCGTTTTGTTTCGATCAGTTCCTTTTAAAGTGATGAACGTTTTAGAAACTGGGATTTCCAATTTCTCCTTATAAACTCCTGGCTTTATAGTTATTACAACACGTTTCTCTGAATTGTCTTTCACATTATTAACCGCTTCCTGAATGGTTTTAAAATCTCCTGAACCATCTTGCGCAACGGTTAAAGCTAATTTGTTATCAAGCGTTTGGGCTGAAATTGAAAGTGTTGTGATTAAAAATAATGCTAGAATATATTTCATATATTTTTTATTTAGTTTTAGTGTTTTTTGTCATCTTGACGAAGGAAAGATCACACTCGAAATTCCGCAATCGTGATACCCAATCTTTGTCGATTTACGCGTGTGATTCCTCGTTCCTCGGAATGACAAACTGTAAGATTAAAATCCGTTTATAATCCGCGTCTTTACGAAGTAAATCCGTTTCATCTGTGTGCAAAACTTAATGCGACATCCAAACCGTCATTTCGCCTTTTCCTTTATTTCCCCATGCAAAATACGGAATCAATTTTACTGGTACTGCAGTTGCATCTTTGGAATTAAGCGGTTTGTACAAAGTTTTATTCCAAGAATTATCAGATTTTATGACCGCTTCTGCATCAATGCTAACTAAGTTTCTATTATTGAGTGTGAAGTTGTTAGTCGTAAATTTCGAATTCACATTTAATGCAATATCATTTACACTTGTTTTTGCAGGAAGCTGATCTGATTCTAAACAATAAACCAGCGGTCCCCTTTTTACAGCTATTTGATTTTTAACTTCTTCCACCAAAGGATTGGCTTCCATTAATTCAACCGGCATCGGAAGATTCAATTCGATCACATCTCCTTTTTTCCATTTTTGATTTAATTTTAAATAAGTACCGGAAACGATTTTTTCATTACTCTTTGCATTATTAACTGAAACCGAAGCATTCTGACTCCAGCCCGGAATTCTTAAAAAGAAATTTTGCAAATCTTTTGGAGCCTTTACAATCTTCAACGTTATTTTTCCGTCCCACGGATAATTGGTTTGCTGTTCGATTTCGATTTCTTCTCCGTTTAACGATTTTGTTTTCAAAGAATTACTTCCGTATAAATTCACATACAAACCTTCTTTTGAAAGATTGTAAGCATAATTTCCAACTTCGGCAATTGTTCTGGTTACATTTGGCGCACAACAGTTTGATAAGGCAATATAACCTTCACGCTCATTTCCCCATCTTTGGTGAAACGGCAGATCATTAGAAACATTCAGCGGATTATTGTAAAGGAATTTTTCTCCTTCTAAATCCATTCCGGAAAGTACACTATTATAAAGTGCCAACTCTACAATGTCAGCATATTTGGCATCTCCGGTAATTTGAAGCATTCTCCAGTTCCATAAAACATTTCCAATATTGGCACAGGTTTCGGTATGAGCTGTTGCATTTGGCAATTGAAAAGGTCTTCCGTACGCCTGGTGAATTTTCTGTACTACCGTTGGATCGTAAGAAGTTCCGTCTGGCGAAACGCCGTCATACAAAGAACCACAGCCTCCTGTAATGTACATTTTACGATACGTTACATCATCCCAAATCGATTCCAGATTGTCTAAGAGTTTCTTTTCTCCTGTTTCGGCGTATAAATCGGCAACTCCTGCATACAGGTAATTCGCTCTTACCGCGTGCCCCATGGCAGTAGTCTGTTGTCTAAACGGAATGCGATCCTGATTGTCGTCGGTTCCATCATTTGTAGTTCCTCTAATGTCAATCAAATTATTGGCAAGTTCCAAATATTTCGGATTTTTGGTCGTTCTATACATTTCGACAATTCCCATATAATGTGAAGGACAAATCGCATTTCGAGCCAGTTCCGGCGATGCTTTTTTGTAGAAATCATATAAGAAATCGGCAACGCCTTTTGCGATATTCAAAAAGTTGGTTTTTCCTGTAGCGCGATAATGAATACAGGCTGCAGTCATTAAATGTCCCATATTGTATTTCTCAAAACCCAACTGTTTTTTTACTTCTTCCGGTCCTAAAGTCCCCCAGCGTTCATCGATTAAAACGGGTGTATGAATGTAGCCGTCTTTGCGCTGTACTTTCGCGAAAAGCGCAATAGCTTTGTCCATTTCCTGATCAAGTTTCTTGTCTTTTGTAACGGCATAAGTGGCTGCCATTCCTTCAAAAATCTTGTAGAAATCACCATCATGAAACGAAGGTCCTTTAAAAGTTCCTTTGCTTATACCTGCTGCAATTTCGAAATTTTTGTAAGCATGCGAAATCTCATCGTTATGATACAAGTTCCACATATAAGGCAGGGTGTTTTTGGTTTCTACATCAAATTGTTCTTTCCAGAATCCGTTTGTCCATTTTACATCTTGTAAGCCAATGCTTTGCAGTTTTGAATACGGACTTTCTGAATTCGCAACCAAACCTTTGTTCTGAGACAGTAATCCAGAGCTAACAAAAAACAAACTAAGGGAAACATTTAAAAAATTTTTCATTTTATAATGATTTTTAACCATATAAGTAATATAAGTTCATTTAAAACAAACTTTCTTAAACTTGAAATGCATAAGATTAAGTCTATCTTATAATTTCTTATATCACTTATATGGTTTACTATTTATTTTACAAAGAAATTAATTGTTCTGCTCATTGAATCTCCATCGGCATCTTTTACGGTTAATACGAAAGAAGCGAATCCTTTTTCAACGGTTGTAAACTGAATTTCTTTTCCTTTTAAAACTACTTTTCCATTTTTAAGATCAGAGAAAGTGTAGACAGGTTTGTTTTCATAACCTTTGAAATAATCTGTTGCATCTAAAGTTTTCTTTTCTCCTGAATTCACAAAATAATGAGGTGTTGACAACCAATCCAGATAATTATCTAATTGCGTAAATCCGTCTTTATCATTATCCTGATTTGCATCTGAAAAATCTCCTGCTTTTGAATTTTCGTTTAAACCAAAAGCTTTTTCCCACCAGTTTGGCAATCCGTCATGATCTGTATCCCAATCTGATGGGCGTGTTTCTGAAGCAAAATTTGGCCATCCACCTGCATCTTGTTCGCTATCAATCATTCCACCAAGACCGCTTTTACTTCCTTTATAAGTGAAAGTTCCTTTTAAAGTTTCATCAACAATTCGGTTATCGTGTTTGTCGAAAAAAGGCTGATTTGCACCAACATCAGAAAGTACATTTTTATAAGCCGCTTTCGCCGATTGCGTTTCTACATACGAAGGAAAAAATGGTTTATCTACGAAAGTTTCATATTCTACTTTTTCATTATGGCTTATAGTAGATTTTCTGCCCTTATCCTGAGATTTTTCATCAAAATACCCCGGCATAATATTTCCATTAAAATAATAACGTTGCATTCCTTTTCCAACACCTTCATGCTGAGCATTCAACGCCACAAATATTTTAGTTGAAGCTCCAGGTTTGTAATAATTGTTTACAAAATTCACCTCGTTTGCACCACCGTCTGTAGTTCTTTGTCCCCAATTGTAAACCACATTATTGGTTATATCCAATCGGCCGGTATAATAACCGTCACCGTTTAAACCTCCACCAATACTCCAGTTACGACCGTAATTATGAGCCAGTAAATTATGGTGAAAACTACCAATATCACCGCCAATTGTAGCAGCAAATCCGTGCATTTTTCCAACCTCATATTTATCATGCCCAGCCACATTTAACGCCTCAGAAATTAAAGTTCTTTGTAAAGTAATATGATGCGCTCCGCGCGAACTAAACGATTCATCTATCGTCCAGCTGATGGAACAGTGGTCAATAATACTATAATCAGCACCTGTTAATCCCATTCCGTCAAAAGTAGTTCCGCCTCCAATTCTCACTTTCAAAAAGCGCACAACACCATCATTTCCAGTCAATCCAATTGGCGCCCTGCTAATGGTAATTCCTTCGCCCGGCGCTGTCTGACCCGCAATAGTGATATAAGGCTGATTTGCCACTAATCGTGAAGCCAGTTTTATATTTCCTGAAACATTAAAAACAATCGTTCTCGGCCCGATTTCCTGATTGATAGCATCACGTAAACTTCCTGGTCCGTCGTCATTTAAATTGGTTACTTCGATTACTTTTCCACCACGTCCACCAACAGCATAACGGCCGTAACCCTCTGCACCTGGGAAAGCCAATTGTGCAGGTTTAAACGACCACACATTTCCTAAAGTTACTTCTCCATTTGCATCAACTTCATCCACTCTCCAGTAATACGTTGTTCCTGAATATAAATCAGAAACCGTAAAACTTTTATCAGTTAATTTTCCTTTGAATTCTTTTGAAGCTTCTGTTGCATTTTCTACCGCATTTTTATCTTCACCAAAATACAATTTATGCGCTGCCACATTTTTTACAGCATCCCATTTTAAAGTTAGAGTTTTTCCCACTTCTACATGTTCATCGCGGTTTCTTGGTTCAGGAGTACGTGCTTGGTTCATCAGATTTGGCGTATCAATTTCAAAACCATTGATCACGATTTGTTTTACAACATCAGGATTTGAAGTTGGATCAATTTCAAAACGAACAATTACATCTTTGCCTTTTTCGGCATTAAAAGTGATATACGCCATCGTAGCATCAATTTTAGCATTGGCTCTCTGACTCGCATTTACCGTTTCCTGAAGTTTTCCGTTTACGAATATTTTTATCGGAGAAAAAGTTTTTCCTGTAATGACATCAAAAGCGTTATGAAAAGTTAAAAGTGTGTGTTTCCCTGCTTTCAATCCGCTGATTTTCAATTCTAAATTTTCAGAAGTTACTAAACCGTCGCTTCCTAATCTGTTGTAAAACGGAGCACTCATTCCAACTTTGTACCATTTTGAAGTAAAGTTTCCTTTTAGTTTAAATGACACATTATTAAAGGATTTAGCATCTTCTTTTCCTTCGTTGATTACCCAAGAATCATAACTCGGATCATGAACTTCTTCTAGTCTTCTTTGAAAAAAGTCAAAATCGATTTTTACTATTTGTTTATCAGTATTCCGAGCTGATTGTGCTTGTCCCGTTTGTGGTCAAAATCAGCGACAAAACAGCAGCGCTTATTAATTTCTTTATCATTTTGTTTGGTAATAGTTAGTTTAATTTTGTTTTTTCTGCTTCAGATTTTCCTAACAGATTTATAATGTCTTTTTTTCTTTCTTCCGGAATAACTTTTAAAACCTTCAATTCGCCATTCAGGAGTTCGGCTTCAATTGTTGTATTTTGTTTTGCATGTAATTTAAAATGTACGTTCCAATCTTTTGGCCAGGCTGGAAAGAGATAGATTTTTCCATCACTTTCCTGCAAAAGCATTTCCTGCATGCCAATCATTCCTGAACCTCCCCAATTATGATCTGGAACCCAGTCAAATCCTGGTCCCCAAAAGGCAGGGAAACGTCGGTCTGAATTGGCCATTTTTAAGGTATTGTATTTCGCAGCTTCTTCTGTTAAACCCAAACGTGCTGATAAAATATTGTCTTGTTTCCAGCCAATATGACTTCTAAATTTTAAAGCATCAGGATCGTATTTCCATGTGTTTAAAGCAGTTTCCAAATCAGGTTTTCCAACTCCGTAAATTCCCCACGGATAAACAGGATACAATTGTGGTACTTCCGAATTATTCACTCGTTCCCACGTTTTGGCAGGAAGTAAAACTTTATGATTTTCAATCTGCCCGAAATTTAAAGGCGGGATTCTATTTTGAAATCCTTTTAAATATTCGGCATCTTCTTTGGACAATTCTTTTGCAGAAAGGTTTAAAAGATTGGCTGTAATAACTTGTAAAGCCGAAATGGTACTATTGGCATTATTTGCCATTTTATACGTTTCTGCTCCCGAACCTGGAAAAAGAACCAATTTACCGTTTCCGTCCAAAGCTTTTCTACCTCTTTGTTTCGCTAAATATTGATAATGTTCATCAAAAAAACGAAGACAGCTGATTATAAAAGCATTGTATTTCTGAATATCTTCTCCAGCATATTCTTTTTGCTGTAACATCATTTGGCAGAATTCAAAAACCGTATCCCATTCATATTCCAGCCACGCATTATATTCCATTCCGGGATCGTAATCTGCAGGACGTTTCCATTCATATTCTGCAGGATTTGGTAAACCGAAATTTTCCAATTGTTCTGTAAATGATGCACCATTATGATTCCAATATACTTTGCTTCTTAGTTCGGCATTTTTCTGGAGACTCAAATAATAATCCAGCTGTGATTTCATCATATCAAAATCACCGCTTTTTACCATCGGAAAATAAACCAATCTTTGATTTTGAGCCGTCATGGTTCCTCCTCCCCAATTCCTGAAATCAGGTGTAAAATCTAAATCGGGATTTGTAAAAACGGGATCAACGGTAAACAATCCGCCGTTAAATTTTGTTGGATATTTTCCGTAAGCATTACAGCCGAGCATATATCGAAACAGCTGATAATTCTGTCCGATTTGATAAACCGAATCTTTATCGTTAGATTGATTTTTTTGCGTGAAAATAAAACTGCGGTTCCAGAAAGCATTCCACCATTTTATCGTGTTTTTTTCTGCTTGTTTCGAAGAATTTTTATTGGATGAAATCTGATTTTTTAAGCCCTTATCCCAAGTTGAAAGATCAGATTGATTGGTATTTAAATAAATTTCTAATGTATGTTTTTTGGATGCTTTTATACTCGTTAAATTAAAACCTTTAAAATCTGTCGATTGGTATTTTCCTAAGTACGTTCCGTCAGGTTTTAGATTATCACCCGTCATAAATCCCCCGAAAGTTAAATTTTTAAGTGGATTCAGCAGTTGTTCTTTAACCGATTCCATTTTTTGCTGTTTTACCGCTACATCAAAAACGGTGTTTTCTCTGTTTCTGTGATAGAATTTTATGCCGTTATTTTCAAATGAAATCGAATCTTTATAGGTAATAATATCTCCCTGAGGCGCCCATTTATAAGAATTGGCATTATTGGCTTTTCCTTTTGAATCTCGGTTTTTATAACGCCAGCTTTCATAAGAAGCTGTCATTTTTAATGCATTTTTACTTTCTAGATCAACGTGAATTATCGGCTTAAAAACATCAACCCAAAGTTTGATTTTAGTGTCATTCTGGCCAACTAAAACATATCCGTCTTTGAGTTTCAATTCCTGATGAAAACCTTCTTTTCTAGCAAAAGGATTTGGACTTAAAGTCACTTTTACTCTTCCTAATTTCAGCAAAGTATTGTGTTCGTCAAAAGTACCACTTCTTGAAAAATAAAAATACAAATCGCCTTTTTCTACCCACACATTCATGCCGATATCACCGCCTCCCAAAGGCATTGATTCTGATGAATTATTGCTCTGCGTATTCCAAACTTGATTGTAATTTTCGAGCACAGGGACTTGTGCTTTAAGGCAAAGCGTTGTGAAGACAAGTATGTATTTTATGTATTTCATTTTTTTTCAATTCTTGTTGTCATTCCGATTTCTATGATAAAACCAAATCTTTTTGATAAGGGATTTGTTTTTTTATTACTGCAAAAACTCTATGAATTATTTTATTTCTCACAGCATTCAAAACACTCATTTTGTTCTTTCCTTCATCAATTTTTCTATGATAGTATTTGCTTAAATCATTATCCAAACGTATTGCACTCATTGCTGCCAGATGTAAGATGGTTTTGAGTCCTTTATCTGCAAGCATGGAAACTCTAGGTCTTCTTTTTAATGATGTTCCAGATTGAAAATCGAATGGTACAACCCCGCTGTAACAGGCCATTTTTCTTGGATCTGTTATAACCGTAAAACCTTCTGTTTTTGATAATAATGTCCACGATAGAACTTGGCCTACTCCTGGAACTGATTTTATCAGTTTCTGCTTCTGGCTTAGACTTTGGTCATCATGGATTACTTTTTCAATATCATTTTCAATAGCTTTAATTTGTTCTTCAACACTTTTAATGAGTTTTACATTTAGACTTTTTAGTTCTTTATCCAATCCAATGCCTTTCATTAATTTATAATCATGCTGCTGGGCCATAAGCTGTTTTTTAATTTTTATCCTTAAAGCTCTTTCGGTCAATAGTATTTTTATCTTTTTGATAGAGCGAGAACTTGGCTTCCATTCTCTATTTTCCTGATAATTTTTCTCAATGAAATTACAAATCCTCAGTGCATCGATTTTATCATTTTTGCCTCTGACAAGACCTATGCTTTTTTTGATATGCAGAGCTGATATGACATAAACTCTAAAATTGAATTTCTCAAGCACTTCAAAGAGATTCCAATTGTATCTGCCTGTGTTTTCCATACCTATAATCACATTTTCATCTGAATATCTTTTGAAAAAACGTTTTATAACCTGAACGTTGTTCTCAATTGAAAAGTAATTTACAGATTCTTCCTTAACACAAATATCCAAAGTCTTGCTGCTGATATCAATGCCGACAATAATGTTTTTCATAACTTTGCTTTTACGATTCAACAATGATTTGAGAAATTCATCATAAGCTCAACTCCTTAATAACGGGTCACTAGCCCAAATTTCTATCTGAGTCTTTGATGAAAGGGAAGCTAAAGTCTTAATCGAAATATGAGTCACAAGCTCTGAGGAACGAACAGTTTACTTTTGCTTCCTTTCTCAATCATAAATCTACTTAAATTTCAAAAAACAAATCTAAAGGAGGAACGAGGAATCTCACTCGTAACCATAAAGATTTTCAATTCTGTTGCGGAATCTCTTGTGTGATTTCTCCTTCGTCGAAATGACAAACTAACGTCTCATAATTCATAATTAACAATTCACAATTATAAATCACCATTCATCTGTTCTAAAAGAAGAAACCGGCAAACCGCCTGCACTAAACAATTCCGCTTTTGCAAAATCCTTCCATAAATAACGGATAGCAACTGGTTTCTTTACTTTATCCGAAGTTAGAACTACTGATTTTCTTCTCACTACCGTTTTTGCCGGATAGAAAACTTTGTCTTCTCCTGCTATTTCAAAACCAGTTACTTCTTTATCATAAGAGGTTATTCCGTTCGCTACATCATCAAAAGAAACCGTAACCGCTCCGTCTTTTATTTCCATCGATTTGTATTTCGGGCTTTCGAACTCGAAACCTTCGATTCCGTAGGTTTTTGCCAAAGCTTGAAATGCCAGTCGGTTTCCTCCTTTTTCTTTATCCATTGGGTGAATATTGTTTTCTTCTCCAACATCCATCAAAACTGCCATTCCTGAATTCGGAATTTCCTTTGAGGCTTTAAACTGCGCCTCTCTCAAATAAGCCGAATTGTATTTCTCCAAATAATCTTTTGGATGGAAAGAGGCATAATTAAACGGCGCAATCTGAGCGTAGTAAAAAGGGAAATCTCCTTGTTTCCACAAAGCTCGCCAGCTTGAAACCATTTTTTTCATTAAAGCGGTGTATTCAGATGCTCTTTCGTAATTCGATTCTCCCTGATACCAGATACAGCCTTTTATTCCGTAACCAATTACAGGCGAAAGCATTCCGTTAAATAAAGTTGTTGGCACACGGTTTGGATCTTTTGCCAACTCTTCTTTTATGGTCGGAATTTTAGCACTGGCGAAATCTTTCAGCATTTCCTGATTCATCCACGCTTCCATGCTTGAACCTCCGTAAGAAACATGGATCAAACCAACAGGAACGTCTAAAACTTCCTGTAAAAGCGAACCAAAATACCATGCCGTGGCACTAAAATTAGAAGTTGATTTTGGCGAAGCAACTTCCCATTTTCCTTCAAAATCCTTGAAAGGTTCTAAAACAGTCGCACGGGGAATGGTGATTAACCGAATATTTTTATTGGTTGATCTTACAATGATTTCGTTTCCGTTTTTAACCGGCTGTCCCTGAAATCCTTTCAAAGGCATTTCCATATTCGATTGTCCGGAACACAACCAAACTTCTCCGATTAACACATTTTTGATGATCACCTTTTCGCTTCCCTCAGCAACTTCAATTGTAAACGGACCGCCAAATGACGGTGTTTGCAAAGCTGTATTCCACTTACCAGAGTTGTCTGTTTTTACCTTGTAGGTTTTAGAATCCCACGAAGTTTTTACTACAACATTAGCGTTCTTTTCTGCCCAGCCCCAAATTGGTGCGTTAGATTTTTGTTGCAACATCATGTTATCAGTAAACAAAGCCGGCAGTTTGATTTTGGCATTGATTTGAAGGGTTGCTAAAAGCAAGAAAATCACAACAATATTTTTTTTAAAATTTTTCATTTTTTTATTTTAATCTATAATTTACAGCCTTAAATCCATTGTTTCAATCTAATCGTTCATCGGGTTAAAACCCGACGCTACAATATATATCGTTCCTCCGGAACTTTTACGTTACACACTAGAGCCATAGGCTCAAAACATATTATAGGGCTGGACTTTAGTCCAGTTTACAATCCAAAAACATTTATTTTTCTTTGACAATACTTACTGGCCCCAATAACCCTGCTTTAAGCAACGGTTCTCCTTCTAAACGAAATGGCGCTGTTGTCCATGTCAATCTCTCTTCTTTTGGCAATTTTTGATCGCCAATTAATCTATTTGCCCAAGTATTTGTGATTTTAATTTCTATTGTATTTTTTCCTTTTTGTAAAGCTTTTGAAATATCAGTTTTGAAAGGGAAAGTCCATAATGTTCCACAATCTTTTCCGTTGATTGAAATCTCGGCGATATTAGAAATTTCACCCAAATCCAACCAGATTTTATCTGAAGTTTTTCCTTTCCAAATAAAATCTTTTTTATAGCTGACAGTTCCTGAATAATACTTAATCTGATCATTTTCAGAAGTGCTCCAATCAAAAAGTTTATTGATTTTGATTATTTCTTTTGGCCCTTTAAATGCTGGATCAAATTGTAGATTCCAGTTTTCATCTAAAGTCTGCACTTTTTCAAATTCAGAAAATTTTGTTTGAGCTAAAACTTCTTTTGTTTCTTCTTTAAAAATTACAAAACCAGATTCGTTAGCCTCTAAAATTATTGAAACAATTGTTCTGCCATTTTCGATTTTCCAATTGGTTAATTCCGAAATTTTATCGGTAACAGGATTGTACCATTGCGGAACTTTTCCAGCTATTCTAAACGACGCATCAAATGCTCTTTTTTCTCCTTTTTGATTGGAAATAAAGTAAACATCTTCAGTATTCGATTTGCGATGTGCCCACGCTAATGTTTCTGAATCTGCTCTGTTTAAATTTGGAAAAGAGATATCTTGTGTAATTCCAATTGAAGCAAAATCATTTCCTAAATAAGGCAATTTGATAATCTTTCCTTTTCCGATTTTCCATGTTGATGAATTAGCATTATTCCAGATTTCATCAATTACATTCTGCCATTTCTTTTGGTCTGTTTCTGATTGGATTCCTGGTAGAATATTTGGTTTTTCATCCACAAAAATTGTAGCTCCGTCTTTTATCAATTGCAATATTTTTTCAGCAGCAGCTAAAGACAAAATTCTGTTTGGTGCCATTTTGTGACTTCCCGGAAAGAATAAAGCTTCATATTCAATTCCACCATCAAAAGAAATTTTTCCGTTTACCACTTTTGCACGATTAATTAAAACATCGGCGTTGAAAGAATCATATTGATAGCCATTTAACGGATTAATCCATTGTGATAAATCGGTAATATTTTTAGAATAGGTAACCTCTCTTGGCATTTTAGCCGTTAGCTGACCCTCATTTTCTAAACGGATTTTCTCGCTTTCTAATCTTGCTGTACCAAACACATTTGGAATAAAAGGCACCAAACGATCCGGCACAAAAGAACGTGAAGGAAAATCTTCGCCAATAAAAACTGCAAGATCAATCACAGGTTTTCCTTTCTGCAACTGAAACTGCACTCTTTGACAATACTCAAACCAAGCCTTTCCAGGTTTCCACCAAGTTTGGTCTCTTTGGAAAAAAGTTCCAATATCGTCCAAAGTCATTCCCGGTTTTCTGTCTGTCCACGGATTATGAACAAAAACGTGGTAAAACAAACGGTTGATTCCTAAAGCATAATTGCGGTCTGCAGTTGTTTTCAGATTTCCGGGATGTTCATCCCAATCCATTCGCAAAGCTGTAAAAGATTCTGCCTGAATAATATCTTTTCCGTAAATATGTCCACCCGAAATGGCATCTACCATATCAAAAGGTTTATCATGAGTTGGGCTTTTCAGCCAAAATTCACCTCCGGGATAATCGACATATTTATAATGCAGCAAAGCATCACTCATCATGGTTGGCGCAACGTTTTCTGAACTTAACTTAACGTTATTTTCTTTTGCAATCTGAGCGACGGTTCCGTAGAAATTATCAGCTACTAAATCGGCAATGGTTTTTCTGACATCGTATAAGACTTTCTCTGAGAAATCGGCACTTTCTATCGGGATTCCTGCCATAACTGGAAGATATTCTACAAGATCATAACCACGTCTCTTTTTAAACTCAGTCTGAAAAACAGAAGACCAGTTTTGGCTTCCGCATTCCCAGCTGTCAAAATGAAGGATTTCCAGAACTTTTGAAGCCAGTTCTGGACCAGCCGAACGAACTGCTTCACCAAACCAATGATCCAGCTGAAAACGAATTAATTCGGGATTAAATTTATCTACTTCCAACCCTTTTCCTGCTCCGCCAGTTGCATTTTCATGTCCTGTCGAAGTGTGTCCCATTCGGATAATTTTCCATTTCCCCTTTGGCGCTTTCCAATTCAGATTTCCATCAGCATCAACAAATTTGGAAATATTAATGATTTCTGATTTTTTAAATGACTCTGAATTCGGAATCTGTTTGTCTGTAGTCTGTGGAGTCAAACGCCAAATTGCGCCTGATTTTCCTTCGTAATTATTTATTAATGACTGATTCGAAAGTGTTATTTTACTCACTTTCAGGTTTTGTTTCCATTTAGCAAAATCCAAATCTTCTGCTCCCGGTTCTGTTCCAGTTGGATCATAAACAAATCTGAAATATTTTGCCGTAACAGGCGTAATAGTATGTGTGTTAGAAAAATCCATGTTCTGCCAGCCGTGACGAGGTGCGATCATTCTTTCGTGAAATCTAAAATTGATTCCATCATCACTCACTTCTACAATCAGACGCTGTGCCTGAAAATCTCTTCCTTTGGTTTCTATGACAATTGATTTACAGGTAAATGGCTGTGCAAATTCGTATTGAATCCATCCTTTTTCTGCAAACTTGAAATTTTCATCTTTTTTAGGATCAGCCAAAAACGAAGCATCAGTACTGTTTGATGTCGTTACTTTTGGCAGTTGCATCTGCGAAGTAATTTGATATTCTTTAATAGGAAGGGCAAAAACTGCAATGTCTTTATAATAGTCTTTGTAATGTTCTGGAACTGGCAGTTTTGAAGTCGCCTTTTTACCTCCTAAGATTTCTGAAGTTGACCAGACTACTTTCTGCATCGACATTTCAGGTGTAATCCACGGCCCACCTGCAACGGCAAATCCGTCAGCTCCGTGAAAAGCCAATTTCAAACCTAAACGATCTGCTTCTTTAAAAGCCCAATGAATCATATCCCAAAATTCAGGACTCAACTGTAAAACTGGCGGATCTATCAATGGCGGATTTACTGGCCCTTTAATAGTCATCAAATAAGCCCCCGCAATTCCAGCTTGTTTCATCGCTTCTAAATCGGCTGTGATTCCTGCTTTAGAATAAGCCGATTTCATCCAATACCAATATACCCAAGGTTTTGAGGATTCGATTGTTGGCTGAAAAAAGTTATTTTCTTTTTTATTGATCTCTTGTGCGGAAACGAAGCTCGCCAAAAGGAGGATAAAAAAGAGGTGTTTTTTTTGAAACATTATTCTTTGTTTTATTTCGTTTGTAAACCCGACAGGTTTTGAAAACCTGTCGGGTTTGATATATCGCATTTTTTTGTCATTTCGACGGAGGAGAAATCACACTAGAAAATCCACAAAGTTACATCTCCAATCTTTGTCGATGTACGTGTGTGATTTCTCCTTCGTCGAAATGACAAACTGTACTTTTTAATTCTTAATTTTTAATTATCAATTAATACTTAAATTTCTTCAAACTATTTTCTAATTCATTTTTTGAACCGCTAAATGGCGTCAAATAAAAACTATATTGATAATCTCCTGATTTAATTTGGTATTGCTCTATTGGCTGTGCTACAATTGTCCAGCTGTCATTTCCTCCCACTCCCATCTGCATTAAATCGATGTTTACCGTTAAAAATCCTGGATCTTTCAGATCGTACGTATGACCTGCAGAACTTAAGTTTTCCTGTGTATACGGCCACGCGCTCATGCTTAAAACTTTGGTATCGTTTACCACTAAAAATCCGTTGTTTTTCTGCGGAGTAGTCAACGCCATCCATCTTACATCGCATCTATTTCCGTTTTCCTGTGGTTTTGGGTAATGTTCAATAAAATCATTTATTGGCAGTGAATATTTCCCAACAAATGAACCGAAACTTCTGTCGCTGTAATTTTCCAATTCTCCTTTTCCGTACCACGAAATCTGATCGAATTTTCTTTGCACTCCCATCTGCATTCCGATTTTTGGAATGTTTGGCAGTTTGCTTGATGCTTTTAAACTGTAATCTACTTTTATCAATCCGTTTGGTAAGATATTGTAGACCACATTCACGCTTGCGCTGTCCTTTATAATTTCGTAATCGCTTGTAATTTTAATTTCTGAAGCCGATTTGTCGATTATAATATTTACCAATTTTGGTTTTGCTTTGTACCATTGTTTTAACAGCTTTTGCGATTTCCAACCTCTTTTATCGTTGTCTGTAAGCGGTCTTACGAAATTAGGAAGCAATGGTGCAAAAACCTGTTCTTCGCAATTAAAAATATACGAACTCAAAGCTCCGTTTCCTTTGTTGATGTTAATGTCGAAATTTTTTCCTTTGATTTTAAAATCAGAATCGGATTCTGAAACGTTTAAAGCCTCTTTTTTAGTTTCAGGCGAAACCGCTTCTTTCTTTTGCAGCACAAATTGATCTTCCGCGACAGCGTAACCTTTTGAAGCCCAAAGCTCCTCTTTTGAAAGCTGGAATTCTATATTCAAAATATACTCGGCACCCCTTTTCATTTTTGGCAGATACTGACTTACATTTAAAGTTGTGGATTGTCCAGCTTCTACTTTGAATGGTTTTAATATTTGTGTTTTGATTACATTTCCGTTTTCTAAAACTTTTAGAACCGGAATATAATCTTCTAAAGATTTAACGGCCTGACGGTTTTTAATTTCTAACTGATTTCCGTTTAAAGTGGAAACCGCTGGCTGATAAACCCATTTATTCTCAAAAATCGATCCTTTTGGTTTTCCGTTAGAATCTACAATTCCTTTTGTATTGAAGTTTCCGTCATGGTATTTTTCGCCAAAATCTCCTCCATGGGCAAAATAATTCTGACCTGATCTTGAATCGAATTTTACCAATCCCTGATCTTTAAATTCCCAGATGCAACCGCCGATAACTCTTGGAAGTGAACGGAATTCATCCCATAATTCTTTTAAATTTCCAACGGAATTTCCCATTGCATGAGAATATTCAACGAAAATAATAGGCCTGGTATCTTTCTTTTGATCGACTAAAAATTTCGGAGTAAAAACGCCCGGATAAAAACGGCTGACCATATCTACATACGAATCATCCTGCGGATTTTCGAATCGGTAAGCGTGATCGATTGTTTTAGGATATCCCGGATCCAGCGGATCGATGTAACCGTCTAATTTCGCATTTCCCTGCGCTGGTTCGTAATGCACGGGACGCGTAATGTCGAAATCGTGAACCCAACCCGACATGGCAGCGTGATTTGGCCCTTTTCCGCCTTCGTTACCTAAACTCCACATCACAACTGACGGATGATTTTTATCTCTTTCTACCATTCTGATCATACGTTCCATATAAGCATTTGTCCAAAGCGGATCGTTGCTTAATTTTCCGCCAATCCCATGTGTTTCCTGATTGGCTTCGTCCATTACCATGATTCCATATTGATCGCATAATTCGTAAAAATAAGGATCGTTTGGATAATGGCTTGTACGTATAAAATTGAAATTGAACTTTTTAATCGTGGTAATATCTTGTTTGATATCTTCTCTCGTAACAGCTTTTCCTCTTGTTGGATGATGATCGTGACGGTTTACGCCATACACATAGGTTTCTTTTCCGTTGATGAGCATTTTACCGTTCTCCTTTGAAAATTCAATCGAACGGAAACCTACTTTACAGCTTTTGGCTTCGGTAATAGTTCCATTTTTATCTTTTATCGAAATAACCATCGTATATAAATTCGGTTCTTCTGAACTCCATTTTTTCGGATTTTTGATGGTTTCCTGAAAGAATCCAAAACGAACATTATCCAGACGAGGATAACTTTCGTTGATTAAATCGATTACGGGTCTTTGAAGCGGTTCTTTGAAAATTGGCTGATTATTAGCATCGTACAATTGAACATTCATCGTATAATCTTTGACTTTTTCTCCTGTAAGATTCTCCACTTTCGGACGCAGTTTGAAAATCGCATCGGTATATTGTTTGTCTAATTTGGTTTGAACAAAGAAATCCTGAATGCGTAATTTCGGCTCTGCCATAATGAAAACTTCACGCTGGATTCCGCTCATTCGCCAGTGATCCTGATCTTCCAGATAAGAACCATCTGCCCAGCGAATTACCTGAACAGAAACAACATTTTCACCTTCTTTTAAATAAGGCGTAATATCAAATTCTGATGGCAGAAAACTGTCTTCTCCGTACCCTAAAAATTCTCCGTTTAACCAAACCTGAAAACCTGAACTTACGGCTCCAAAATGCAGTGTAACCGTCATGTCTTTCCAGTTTCCCGGAACGGTAAAACTGCGTTGGTAAGAACCAATTCCGTTATAATCTTTAGGAATATAAGGCGGATTTATTGGTCGAAACGGATAAACGGCACTTTTGTAAATTGGATTGTCGTAGCCTTTCATTTCCCAATTAGATGGCACTTCGATTTTATCCCAGCCCGAAACGGTACTTTTATAGAAATCTTTTGAAGCTTCTTTAAGGTTTATGGCATATTTAAAATCCCAATCGCCATTCAGCATCTGGATTCGGCTTTTGGTTCTGTCGCCTTTTAGAGCGTCTTCAACAGATGTATAGGAATAAGCAGTTGCTCTCGAAGGCTGTCTGTTGATGCTCGTAACCGTTGGATCTTCCCAAGGTGCAAATTGGTATTTTTTATGTAATTCTGGAACTCCTGCCGGCTCTCCTGTAACGGATTGGGCGTGGGTTGTGTAAGATGTTAGAAGTAAGATTACAGTCAAAAAGTCGAAAGTCAAAAGTCGAAAGTTGAAAAATGGAATTTTATATTTTGATTTTGACGTAAACATTGGCTTTATATTTTGTTTCATTGTTATTGCTTCAGATGTCCCTACGGGACATAAATGCGTATTATTTATTTTTTCTACCGACCAGTGCCTCCTAACGGAGTCTTTTTCATCGTTTATTTTTTGCTAAGAGTATTAGTGCACTTCATAACTCATAACTCATAACTACTTTTTAACCTTTACTGGCGGAGCCACAAAAATCAATTTGCTTTTTCCTAAATCTTTAGAAGTTGCGATTGCAATTCCTCTTTGTTCCGCTTTGTTAACCGCACAATAGAAATGATAAACAACACCATCATGTTTTACCACAAATGATTTATGCGCAAACAAATCGTCATAAGGTTCAGAAGATTTAACCAAATCATCCCCTTTCCAGTCTGTCCAGTTTATTAAATCATTTGAAACTGCGAAGCGGTTAAATGCACCTTGGTTCCACCCTGTCCAAAAAGCTCCAAAATAGAACATTACCCAAGTATCATTTATACGCTGAATATAGGCATCTCCCGAAATTCCTTTATGATGATTGATTAATGGTTTATCGCCATAACGCTCCCAATGTTTCATGTCGTTTGATACCGCCATGGCAATACGTTCAGCACCTTTAGCAGGATTTATACTATCTCCTCGGGCATTATAATACATGATAAAATCGTGTCCTGTCAGTTTATCTTTATCACGAATCACACTGTTTTTATACATTGTGCTATTATCCCACCATTTTGCATCTTTGTCCTTTGGCGTTAAAACCGGATTTTCTAATCTTTGAAATTCGTGTGGTTTTGTTGGTGCTTCTTTCGTATACGCCATTCCGATTGATAAAACGCCTGCTTCGTAACCTTTGCTGTCTCCGCCAAAATAACTCATCCAGTATTTATCATCGTATTTTTCCCATTCGTAACTTCCACCCCACGTTGGGTCTTGTAACGAAATATATCCTGCTTTTTGGTTGACATCCCAATGTTTTTCATTTTCTGAGAAAGACATTACTTTTCCTAAATGTTTCCAATCTAGAAGGTTGTCACTTTCTGCTAACCAAGTTTCGTAACCTCTACCGTCGTAAATTAAATACGTCATATACCATTTGCCATCTTTTCTGAATACACTCGGGCAATCCATTTTATATGAGTTGTCAGTCGGAACCATCACCAAACCGTATTTATAAGGCGTTTTGATTTCTTCGTAAATCTCCTGCATTACGGTGTCGTTGATTTCTCTTTTCTTGTACTTGGTTGCACAGCTGGTTATGGCAAGTGCTGAAATAGTTAGAATTAGGTATTTAAGTTTCATTTTTGGTTATGTTTTTTTGCCACGAAGGCGCTAAGGCTCTAAGTTTTATATTTATTCTGTGGACAATTTAATCTCGCAAAGTCGCAGAGTCGCAAAGTTTCTATATTCTATATTCTTTATTCTATATTCTTTACTCTATTTCTATGTTCTAAAATCTTGCTTCTTGCCTCTTGCATCTTCCCACTCTCTCTTCTATTTCTTCAATTCTTTCAAACGAGACTCCATCACATCTTTATTCAATTTTACTTTGACCATTCCTGTTGGATGAAATCTTCTTTTCAAATCGATTGCATTGTAAACTATTGTGTAAACATCATTTCCTTCTGGGATCAAACATAAAGGTGTTCTCATAATATCCCACCATTTATCGACTTTGGTTTCTATTGGAAGATAATGCGCTTCTGTCCAATTTATTCCGTCTGCTGATAATGAATAGGCAATCATATTTGGTAAATGATGTCCCCATCCGTCTGGTCCTCCGTCAAAAATAGCAATGTACAGACCGTTTGGTAGCTGACTTACAATTGGATTTTCAACAAATTGTGGATGCATCGTTTTAATAGGTTCCAAACCTTTGTTCATTCTTGTCCAAGGTCCTTCTAAACTTTTAGATTCGGCTAAAGCCACAAACCAGCCTTTTCCCGATTTTTTCGGATAATCGGCCCAAGAATTAAACGGATACGCCCCGCTGTAAAATCCGAAATATTTATCACCAACTTGATAAGGAAAAAACGAAGCGACTCCCTGACGACCTTCCCAAGGCTGAGAATCTAATCCCGGTTCCATAATAATTCCCATATCTTTATAAGGTCCTCCTATTCCGTTGATGCCATCTACAGTTGATTCACATCTCCAAATTCTTCCAAATGAATGATTTGGTTCTATTTCTTTACTAACCGTATAAGCCAAATAATAGCCGTACCATTTGTTTGCCTTTTCGTTAAAAACCGGCATATACGACCAAATTGCGGCACGGCGGTCATTCATCGGGTTATCATCTTCGGTTACGGCGTAAGTTCCGCTTGCTTGGTAGATTGTGGATTCTCTTTTCCAAGTAATTGCATCTTTACTAGTCCAATGTCCGATTCTGGTTTTTACACGATCATAATAATAATCAACACCTTTTTCTCCTGCTCTTTCGGTTGGAAACATATGATAGGTATCGCCGACTTTCACCACACGTCCGCCTTCAAATCCACCCTGAATTCCTTCTGTTCCAGACATTCCTTCGTCAATAACGGGTTTGTTTTCTCCACCGATAATTTCGAAAAGTGGTTTTTCATCTGAAAATCCTTCTACAATGAAAGTTGGATTCCACAATTTTCCGTCTGGTAATTTTGCATCTCTAGCATTCAACTGCTGATCGATTTTTAAAACTCCCAAAACAGTAAATAATCCTTTTTGGTTTGGCAAAATAGTGTGAGTTCCTTTTCCGTACGGAATTGCATAAACATCAACAGGCGGTAAACCTGTAATGGTAACTCCGTTTGAAAGGATCTCATTATTATTCCCGATTTGATTTACTTGCAGATATTCTGCATTTTTATCTTGAAAAACACCAACCAAAACAGTTACGGGTTCTTTAAATTTTAATTGTAATGGAGAATTGGTTCCGTTTTTATATTTATCCAAAGGAAGTTCAACGCCTGTTAATCCTTGTAATTCTGGAGCTAAACGAACGATATTGTGTTTGCTTCCTGAAAATACGTGCGCGTATTGTGTGGTTTTGAAAGTTCTGTAATTGGATTTTACAACTTCAAAGGAAGCAGGTTTCCATGCAGTATTTTGTGCTGAAACTTGAATGCAGACAGTTAACAGCATTAGAAAAGCTGTTTTTAATTTGAAATTGTATTTTGTGTTTTTTGAAAACATTGGTTTTTTATTTTTTTATGAATTCTGAATTCCCTCAATCTTGTCATTTCGACGAAGGAGAAATCTTCGCGAGAAACTCTACAAAGTATTGACGATATTCTATGCGGAGCTACTTGTGAAGATTTCTCCTTCGTCGAAATGACAAATTGGACGTTACAAACTATGAACTAAGAACTAATTTGCTAATCACTAAGAACTTAAATAGCCCTATAACTCACTTTATACTCCACATTCGGTTTTACAATCAATTGATATTTATTTTTCGTTAATTCCTTAATCGTTCCTGAATTGGTTTTTGGTTTGCTTGAACTTTCAATAATCAATTTTCCTTCTCCTTCGCCTGCTTTTACTTTAATCTCTTTGGTACTGCAATAGATGGCAACTTCGCCGTTTGGTGTTGGCACTTTTCCTTCCATCCATTTTAAACCACCAAGATTTGGTTTGATTTCATATTCTGAATAACCCGGTTTTATAGGTTTTACACCTAGATAATATTTCCCTAATAAGTAAATCGGACTTGCTCCCCAAGCGTGGCAAAGGCTTTTTCCATAAGGACGACCGTACATCGTTAAATGTTCCGTTCCTTTTTTGTTTGGATTGTATTCTTCCCAGAAAGATGTCGCGCCCTCATTCAGCATTCCGCCCCAATAGTCTTTCATTTCTTTTAAAACGTAATCCTGTTCACCCATCGCACACAACGCTTCCAACTCGTAAAAACGCATGTATGGAGTTGTAATTTGAAGAACATCTTTATTGAGCAATACCTTATTTTTTACGCTTTGTTTTTGTTCTTCATTAAAATAATTGAAAAAAATACCGAACATATTAGCGTATCTGGTTACAATATTTTGGATTTTACCATCGATACGCTGGTGCTTCATCACATTTTCTTTTTTATCCCAAAACACATCAAATAATTTGGTTTTCAAATCATCTCCTAATTTTTGATATTCTTTTTGGTCCTCACTTTTACCAGCAATTTCAGCACTCACCGCCATGGCTTCAAGGCTTCTGGCTAAAAGCATTTGCTCAAAACTAACCTCACCCGTTTTTGGCAATCCGTCTGCCCAATCAATAAAAACCCAATCACCTTCTAAAGGTTCCAGAAATCCGTTTTTGTTTCTTCTTTCTAAACAGAAATCCATAAGCGATTTCATTCTTGGGTAAAAAGTTTTAATGAATTTCGTATCGCCTGTATGTAAGTAGTAATCGTAGACACCCACAAACCAATACAGCGAATAATCCATGATGATATTCACGTGAGCCGTTACAGGATCTTTTCCACGAAGTGCTAACAGCGTTCGTTCTACAGAAGCCGAATCAAAGAATAAATAATAATTCATTAAATAACTTTGATAAGCATCGCCAGACCAAACCCAGCGGTCACGTTTAATACCGTCAATAAAAAATTCGCGAGAGGTTAAATGCATCGTGTAAGCCGACACGTCCCAAATTTTATTCAATTGTTCATCCGATGATTTGAATACACCACGGTAATCTAATGGCAAATATTCATAAAGCATCGAAATAGAGTCATATTTTACACCTGCATCTGCTTGAACCTGAACATAGCGGAATGCTTTCGATCCGTCATGTGTGTATGTTTGAGACTGCTTTCCATCAAAAGACAAATGATCTAAAGTTTCGCATTTAGCAGAATCCAGCGCTTCTTCGCGGGATTCGCCATAATACAATGCTACTTTACCTTTTCCTTTTAAGCCATGAATTTTAATATAACCAAAAGTTTCTTTACCAAAATCAACCAACTGCCCAGCTCCTATTTTTTCTGTTTTCTTTGCGCTTAAAGGTTTAGTCGTCAGTTTAAACTCAGAAGGTTTGTTTTCTGGTGAATTAAAATTCCAAGACCCAACAGGTACCCAAGGTGTTCCAGATTGCTGTGCTTTTCCAGTTTCATCGATCCAGAGTTTATCTTCATTGGTTACTTTCCAAGAAGCATTAGATTTAACATATTTCCCATTAATATAAATAGCCGGCAACACTTCCTGATTGTAAACTTTAAAAGAAATTTTGTGTTTTCCGGCAGGAATTTTTATTGATTTTGGCTGTCCATAAATCTGAACGCCATCTAAAAGTAGTTGAAAAGGTCCTTCAGAAAAGATTTTTGCCTCGTCTGGTTCCGGAATATCTACTTCTGTTTGAAAAGTTACTAAAGCATAAGGACTGTAATATTGCCAAAGTGGCGGAAATACGGCTTCACGTTCTGTACGTCTTACCTGCATTTTATTGCTTAACCAAACTTCGAAATCGCCTGGATACCAGATCCATGTCGCTTCTTTTGATTTTTCTTGAGCTGATGATAGCGAACAACAAAAAAGGGCAACAAAAAGAAGTAAAGTCTTAAAAATGGAAAAGCGGTTTAGCATAGTAAGTTTATTTTGGGACTAAAGATAAGTGTTATCTTTACATTTCACAACCTGCACTATCCTGCTAATTCATAAAAAACACTACTTTTTGATAATTTTTTAAGGGAAAAATTATGGGTTATCACTTTTTTAGTATTAAAAAAAATGATGTTACAATTTTTAATGGGACGCGGATGAAAACAGATTCGCTTATCGCGAAGACGCAGATGAAACGGATTTTTTTTAAAACACATAGAAACATAGTCTTTCTGTGCGCGAAAAAGGCGTTTCACTTATTTAAATGCACATAGCTATGTGTTAATGAATAGTCATTTTTTAACCATCTCTATTTCTTTAAGCATGTAAAAAATCTATGATTCTATGTGTTTAAAAAATAAAAAATCAGCGTCAATTCGCGTCTTTACGAAGTAAATCCGTTTCATCAGCGTTCTAATCTAAGCAATCAGCTTTTCAGATTCATTTTCATCTTCTAAAATATAATTAGAAGGTGTTGTACCTAAATGCTTTTTAAACATATAAATAAAAGCGCTCGCCGTTTCGTAACCTAAATCTAAAGCAATTTCTTTTATCGATTGTTTTTCGCCCAATCTTTTAATCGCTTCTAATAGCTTCATTCGGGTACGCCAATCGCTGAAATTCATTCCTAATTCTTTTATGAATAAACGTGATAAAGTTCGACTGCTCATAAAAGAAAGTTCGGCATAATAATCAATGGTTTGTTTACTCGAAACATCACTCATTAAGAGTTCTACAACTTTCTGTAATCTTTCGTCATTTGTAGTAGGCAAAAAGGTGGCACTTGGCATTATTAAAGCCAATTCATCTAAAAAAACATAAATGATTCTTAATTGTGATTCTGTTAAATTTCCGCTTGTTCCAAAAGAAATGATTTTAAAAACCAATTGTTTTAAAAACATCGGAATATCAAATGAAAAACTCTTCTCTGGCAGTCCTGCAATTGCAGAAGGATCAATAAAGACGCTGTAATAATTTACATCTTTCTGAAAAGTAACCTGATGCTCTACTCCGCTTGGAATCCAAAGGCCTTGCAACGGATTTACCACCCAAATGTTATTGCCAACGACAACGTTCATTACACCGCGAGTTGCATAGATTAATTGCGCTCTCGGATGCGAATGTGAGATACACATTTCGTTATTAACTGCTTCGGTATAACCTATAACTGGGATTAAGGAATCTACTTTGTATCCAAAATCAGTTGCTACTCTATATGTCCGATATTGACTATTCATTGTCCAAATATAGCAATTTTGACATTCTTATTTATTTCAATTTTGTAAAAAATTAATACAGCTGTAATTTTCATTAATACCATTAACCTAAAAAACACTCATGGAAACCGTTAAAGTACAACCAGAAGTAATTAAAAAAACCACGTATTCAATACTTTTTATAATCAGCTTTTCGCATTTAATCAACGACCTTTTACAAGCTGTTGTTCCTTCAATTTATCCACTCATTAAAGACAATTTCGGACTGAGTTTTACTCAAATCGGAATTATCACTTTTACTTACCAGATCGTAGCTTCAATCCTGCAACCATTTGTGGGAATGTATACCGATAAAAACTCTAAACCTTATTCGCTGATAATCGGAATGTGTTTTACAATGATTGGGCTTTTCTTAGTTTCAATTGCTACAAATTTCACTTTCTTATTAATGTCAGTGAGTTTAATCGGAATTGGATCTTCTATTTTTCACCCAGAATCTTCTCGTGTAGCGCATTTGGCATCGGGCGGTAAAAAAGGGTTGGCGCAATCTATCTTTCAATTAGGAGGAAACGCAGGAAGTGCGATCGGACCATTATTGGCTGCTTTTATCATCATTCCGCACGGACAAAGTTATGTGGCTTGGTTTTGTATTATTGCTTTGGTCGGAGTTTTTGCTTTGTATAAAATTGCTCTTTGGTATACAGCTCATTTATCTGAAAGAATGGCTAATAAATCAGCTCATAAAATTGAAACGCACCATTTATCTAAAAATCGTGTAATTGTTTCCCTAATTGTTCTGTTGATTTTAATTTTCTCTAAATACTTCTACATGAGCAGTATTACAAGTTATTATACTTTCTTTTTGATTGATAAATTTCATATTTCAATTCAGCAATCACAAATCTATTTATTCTTGTTCTCGGGAGCTGTTGCAGCAGGAACTTTAATCGGTGGACCAATTGGAGACCGTTACGGAAGAAAATATGTAATCTGGGTTTCTATTCTTGGAGTTGCTCCATTTACGTTGATGTTGCCTTACGTTTCTTTATTCTGGGTTGGAACTCTATCTGTAATCATCGGATTAATTCTTTCTTCTGCTTTCTCTGCAATTTTAGTTTATGCAACTGAATTAATGCCAGGAAAAGTTGGTTTAGTAGCAGGTCTTTTCTTCGGATTTGCTTTCGGAATGGGTGGTCTAGGTTCTGCTGTTTTAGGAAAAATCGCCGATGCAACGAGTATAGAATATGTATTTAAAATTTGTGCTTTCTTGCCTTTGATTGGTGTTATTACTGGGTTCTTGCCGAATATTGAAGGAAGAAAAAAAGCTGAAAAATAATTTAATCTCGCAAAGTCGCTAAGACGCAAAGTTTATTTAAATTATTATAATTCAATTACGTCCAGCTTTAGCTGGATGATAAATTAGTACAAAGCTCAAAAGGCTTTAGCCAAACTACACGTTTTTTGGCTAAAGCCTTTTTCTATTCTTGCTTTATACCTCCAGTTAAATCTGGAGGCAATTCATAAAAAAGCAGATAGTTTTCTAGATTGAAAACTATCTGCTTTTTTTTATAATCCTTTTCAGAACATAGCCCAAGGTTTCAACCTTGGGTTATGTTTTAGATTCTTTGAGAAAGAGTTTTTTTTTTAATCTCGAAAAGTCGCTAAACCTTCATTCTAAAAACTTAAAACAAATAAACTTTGCGTCTTAGCGACTTTGCGAGCAATTTTGAATGTATTAATGGAAATTGAAAATTAGATATAAAACAAAGATTGTCAATCCTAATAAACCAAATAACACTTTTACTTTCTTACTAGTCTTAGGAATATCAGTTTCATCTGAAACATTAACTTCAGGATTTCTATCTACTAAAGAAATAATAACTGCAGCAATTAAAAGCACAGCAAAAATGTAAAACGAAATCAATAAAAAGTGAGGCCAGACTGGATATTTATCGGCTGGGAAAATCCATAAATATAAAACCCCAACAAATAAACTAAAAGCAGAACCCCAAGAAAGCGTTGCATTTACGGCTTTTTTAGTAGTGCGTTTCCAGAAAACACTCAAAAGGAAAACAACAGATAACGAAGGCGCCAAGAAACCTAAAACCGCCTGAAAGATATTGAATAAATTCTGTCCTTTGATATTGTCAATTGCAACGGCAATCAAAATTGCAAATACACAACCTGCTGCAATCGTTAAACGTCCAATTCTAATTTGATCTTTAATAGTCGCTGTCGGGTTGATTTTCTTTACATAAATATCATTTGTGAAAACGGTGCTCAAAGCATTCAGCGAAGAACCAATTGTTCCCACCAAAACCGCTATCATTACGCAGATTACCAAACCATTCATTCCGCTTGGAAAAAGGTTCGTTACCATCGTCATATAAGCTAAATCTGAGTTGCTTCCTAATTCCGGATATAAAGCATAGCACAAAATTCCAGGTAAAATAAATAACGGAAGCGCCATTACTTTCAACCATCCAATAAAGTTTACTCCAAGTTGTCCCTGTTCTAGGTTTTTCGCTCCCAGAACGCTCTGCACCATCGATTGATCGGTACAGAAAAAAGCAACTGCAGCAACTGGATATCCTAATAAAATAGCTGGCCACGGATAACTTGCGTCATCAGAAGGACGAACTAAATTCCAAAAATTTGATGGCGTTTTTGCTGCTAAAGCTTCGATTCCGCCTACTTTCTGCAATCCTAAATACGAAAGGGTTAATGAAACTACAATCAACAGAATCATCTGAAAAACGTTGACTTTAGCAATCGCTTTTAATCCTCCTGCAAAAGTGAAAATTCCTGAGAAAATCACTAAAACGGTAACGCTCTGCCACATCGGAATTCCCAGAATCTGACGCACTAAAACGCCTCCGCTGAACAATCCTAAAGACAACCAGCTTACCAAGATTTTTACCAAAGCATACCAAGCCAAAATGTTTTGGGTGCTGTCGCCATAGCGTTTTCCCATATATTCAGGCATGGTGCTTACTTTACTCGCAATATAACGTGGTGCAAAAACCATCGCCAAAAGCAGTAAAAAAACAAAGGCGTACCATTCGAAATTTCCTGCTACAATTCCCGTTGCGTAACCAATACTCGCAAAGGCTAATAAAGAAGACGGACCAACATTGGTTCCCCACATATTAAACCCGATGCTGTACCAGTTTAATGAATTTCCAGCCAAAAAAAGCGTTTCGTCTTTCTTTCTCTGCTTGACACTTACCACATAACCAATGATTAATAATGCGACTAAATAACCCGCCACAATTACAAAATCAAGTGTCGTTAATTTATCGTAGATACTGTTCATAGCCCGTATTCGTTAAGAATATCGGCAATTTTAACCGGCATTCCAGTTTGCAAAGATTTGTCCATTGCTTGTAATAAAGCTACGGTTCCAATTCCTTCTTCCATGTTTGGATAGGCTTCGAAATTCTGTTCGATACTGTCTACAAAATATTCTAAATAATTCTGATATTCTCCGCCGTGATGACTTTGCCCTTCAAAACGGAAATAATACTTTAAAGTGCTATCTCCCCAAGTAACCACTTTTTCCTCACCAGTTTTATCGGTAACCGCATAACGCAATTCGTGATAATCAGCTTGGCTTGCTCCTTCTGTTGCTCTTAAAATGGTACTCATTCCGCTATCGCGTTGCGCTGGCTGCGTTGGTGAAGTATAAACACCGCTTACACGTGCAATTCTACCGTCAGTTGCTTTGAAGATAAAATGCATCGTATCTTCATTTTTCAATCCAGCTGATTGTCCGTTAGCGCTGATCATTCCGTAACCCATTACTTCCTGAATATTTGGAAGATACCATCTGATGAAATCTACAGGATGGCTCAAACCTCCGTACAACCATTTAAATGACTGTAATAAAGACCATTCTTTCTTTAAAAACCATCTGTGATCGGCATGATATTGCGCTTCAATTGTAATTAAATCTCCAATTAATCCTGCTTCGTAATCGGCTCTTTGTCTTTTGGCTGGTTCGAAGAAACGGGAACTTTGTCCAATGAAAACCTTTTTTCCTGTTGATTTACTTAATTCTAATAATTCTTTAGCATCAGATAAATCATCAATAAACGGTTTTGTACAAACGACATGTTTTCCACTTAATAACGCTTGTTTTACGTGTTGTGCGTGTAAATAATCTGGCGTATAAATCGCGATAATATCAATTGATGCGTCGTTTAATAAATCATCGTAATTGGTTGTGTACGAATGAAAATCGAATTCTTTTGCTCTCTGATTACAGATTTCTTCGTTTCTGTCGCACACTTTTACAAGTTCTAATTTTGAACTCTCCAAAGCCGCCGACATTGTGCTTCGTCCCTCTCCAAGTCCCAGAATGGCTATTTTTAACATGGTTGTTATTTTAGGTTTTTGATAGTTTTTTTCCGCCACGAATTCACGAATTTTCTTTTTTAAATCTTTGCGCTTATTTTTTCGAATAATTCGAATTAATATTCCGTTTAGATTGTAAAAAAATAATTCGTGAATTCGTGGCTATCTTTTTTATTTCGTTTCTACTTTGTTTAAGAAAATCCAAGTCTCGTCTGGTTTTGTGCCATCGATGCCACTTTGGTATTTTTTCATTAAAGCATTCCAATCGTCTACACGAGGATTATTTTGTGTTGTTTTCGGATTCAGCTTATCCAGATTTTCACCTTTCGGAATACTGATTACCAAGATTAATTGTCTGTCTTTTTTGAAAACCTGCAATTGCTGGAAATCGGCATTACAGAAACCTTTTGCTACTTCTGGCCATTTTTCAAATTGCGTTTTATGATACTCTACATATTCTTTCTGCAGTTTTTCATCAGCAGGAAGATTCGCTGTTAAAACCACATTTTCCCAATCTGATGCTGGTTTAGAATCTTTACATCTCTCGAAGTTTTGGAAATCGTAAACCAGATCTTCATAGATTTTAATTTCTAAAGAAGGAAAAGCGCCCGCCAGTTTTCGTTTTGTTCTTTCCGGCTGATTCATTTTTCCGTAAATAACCAAATGATTTTTCCATTGGTACAATTCCTGACCCACGATTCTAAATCCTGTCAAAGTCGATTTGATTTTTTCGATATCAAAATCAGAACCTATTAATTCGATTACATACGGTTTTGGCATTTCCTGCAATCCCCATTTTTCATCGATTACAACTTCTTTTTCTAAATCTTTGTAAGGCGCTCTAATTCCCGCAGCATCTTTAATTTTAGTACTTACATAAGGATCATTGTGTTCCCAAATATTTCCTTTTGGACCATTATGGTTTTTAAGGATTTTCTTTTCGGCAATCCAGTTGTTTTTAATCGTAAAACCTTCAGAACCTTCATCAGTATACAAATACAACCATAAAAACGGATCATGAGCGTACGGACTGTTGTAAACTTTATCAATATAGTTTTCTTCAATACGGCTTCCTGGTTGTGCAGAAAGCGTGTAGATTCCTGCTACATCGTGTAAATGTTTCGCGTAATGATGAATTTTATTTCCTAGAATTTTGTTGTTCTGCATCACGTTTGGCGTGTGCGTCCAACCCCAGCCCATTGCCATTCCAGAGTACGATACATCTGAAATTTCGTTATGTTCGATCGTAATATTTCGAACGAAACCAGCACTGATTCCCAAAGTTCCCCAATCTTCATTGGTTACGTTTGTGATTAAGTTATCAGCAATTACTTCATCAGAACACATTTCTCTCTCATCTTTTATGATTAAAGGCAAATGCGCTTCAAAAGCTTCTTCGGAGAAAATGCCGACATTGATGGCACTTCCGCCAATATCTTTAAATAAATTTCCTTTTACGGTATTGTGATTTGTTCCTTTATTTAAATCCAAACCAGTCGAAGCCAAATGCTCAAAACGGCAAGATTCAAACTGAATATTATTCGAATAATTGACTTCAACTGCTGCACGAGGTCTTCCAACCCAAGCTTGATTTTCTAAATTTGCCTGATTTGGAGTTCCAGGCTGTTTCAATTTATAAGCGTCTAACAAATACAAACCAGACTGTAACGGCACATGACCTTGCTGCGAAGGACGAAGCCAGTTACTGTATTGAAATGAAATTCCTTTAAATCTAAAATGATGCACAGGAGAATCGATTGTTCCTTTTACTTCAACTAAATTTTCTAAAACCGGAGCTGTAACCGTTACCGAATTAATCTCTTCACCAGCTCTTGGAATGTAATAGATTTTGGCATTTTTCTTGTCTAAATACCATTCTCCTGGTTCGTTTAAAAGTGAAAAAGCATTGTTTAAGAAGTAAGCAGAATTTCCGTTGTTTTTAGAAATCCATGGTGCAGGCCACGGATGCTCACTTTGAATACGGCTTTCTGGTTCTTCAAATGAAAGTTTCGCACTGTCTTTTTGTACTTCAATATTTTTGATACGCAAGTTGGCATTTGACCACCATTGTACAATAAACATTTCCATTCCCGGTTCGAATTTAACCGATTTATCTTTAAACGGAATCCAACAAGTTTGCTCTTCGTGATTCCATGATAGAATACGCTCCATTGTAGTTCCTTCAGTATTTTTAGCTCGTACGGCTTTTTTACCATTTACCCACAATTGTCTGTAATCGATAATGCTTCCTGCTTTTTTCGGAGCATCGGCGACCCAAACCGAACCTTTTTTAAGCCCGTTGATAACAGTTGTCGATTTTGACCAGTTTTTGATTTCGATTCCACCACTAATAATTGGTTTTGCATTTGCATCAGCTTCAATTGTGGTTGGACTTTCTGCTGTTCCGGAATCTTCAGGTCTTACAAATAAAGGTTCGTTTAAGTAATACGTTCCGTTCATGACAATGATACGAATCCCGTCTTTTACTGATGAATCTTTTAAACGACGAAGTTCTCTGGCTTTTCGCATCGCCATGTGAACCGTTGCCAGCGGACTTTCTTTTGTTCCTGAGTTTTTGTCGTTCCCTTTCGGGGAAACCCAAATTTCAGCCGCATTTGCCGAAATTGCAAATACCATTAAAAAAACAATCAGTAATTTGTTGAAAGGAATTAGTCGCATTATTCTATTTTTTACTTTTTATGTATTAAAATTATCAGTTAACAAATTTAAATCCCTTTAAATTTTACATCTTAAATTATTTTAACACTTAAATTAAATATTTGGCACAATTTAATTGAACATAAAAAACTACGCATCCTGTACCTTCCTGTATCATGAGCCAACATCATATTTTATTGGCATTTACCCAAAATTCAGCAACAAATAATAATCTAAATTTGATATTTAAAAAAGATCAAATTCATAAAATATCTGTCATAAACTAATGAAAATTGTCATTTCATAATATTTTTTTAATAGATTTGTGTAATCGATTACATTTAACTATTTCAAATTATAAATGAATAATTTTATTTATTGAATAAAAATTTCGCTGATAAAAAATTGAATTAACAGTAAATCGATTTCTCAAAAAAGACTTTTAACTATAATACAATACGAATGAAAACTAACCGAATTAACCATTTATGTGTCGCCCTCACATGTTTTGCTTTAAGTTTTAATACTACTATTGCGCAAAAATCTGCTGATACGTATAAAAACATTGAATTTAAAATGTCTGAAGTCCAAGAGCCAATTATTCCGCAAAACAGTGTGAATATAAAAGACTTTGGAGCAATAAATGGAGGTTATGTTTTAAACACAAAAGCTTTTGCAGATGCGATTGATGCGCTTTCTAAAAAAGGTGGAGGAAAACTAATTATTCCTCCAGGAATTTGGCTTACAGGACCGATTATTTTAAAAAGCAATATCGAACTTTATGCAGAAACTGGCGCTTTGATTAAATTTTCTACTGACAAATCTTTATATCCAATCATCGAAACCAGCTTTGAAGGTTTAAATACTTGGCGATGCATTTCTCCTATTTATGGTAAAAACCTAGAAAACGTAGCTTTTACAGGAAATGGCGTTTGGGATGGTTCTGGCGAAGCTTGGAGACAAGTTAAAAAGAGCAAATTGACAGACGAGCAATGGAAGAAATTTGTAGCTTCTGGGGGAGTTTTAAACGAAAAGAAAGACAGCTGGTATCCTTCTGAACAATATTTAAAAGGTGCAAAAGGCGCAGATCAAAATGTTCGTCCTGATTTGAAAACTAAAGAAGATTTTGAGGCGATTCACGATTTTCTTCGTCCGGTTTTGGTGAGCATTCAAAATAGTAAACGAGTGATGTTTGACGGACCCGTTTTTCAAAATTCTCCTGCTTGGAATATTCATCCTTTATTAATTGAAGATTTAATTGTGAGAAATGTAACCGTTAGAAATCCGTGGTTTTCTCAAAACGGTGACGGACTTGATGTGGAATCTTGTAAAAATGTTGTAATCGAAAATTCAAGTTTTGATGTGGGTGACGATGCGATTTGCATTAAATCTGGAAAAGACAAAGATGGACGCGACAGAGGTGTTCCTTGCGAAAATATTATTGTAAAAAATAATATCGTGTATCACGGTCACGGCGGCGTAACGGTTGGAAGTGAAATGTCTGGCGGTGTGAAAAACCTCCACGTTTCAAACTGTACTTTTATGGGAACTGATGTTGGACTTCGTTTTAAAAGTACACGCGGACGTGGTGGTGTTGTAGAAAACATCTTTATTTCTGACGTTTTTATGACTGATATTCCATCTCAAGCGATTTCTTTTGATTTGTATTATGGAGGAAAATCTATCGCTGAAACGTTAGCAGAAGGCGGAAATACCGTTACAACGAAATTAGTTCCTGTAAACGAAGAAACACCTCAATTTAAAAACATTTCAATCAAAAATATTACGATTAGAGGCGCTCAACAAGCCGTGTTTTTACAAGGTCTTCCTGAAATGAATTTAGAAAATATTGAGATTTCAAACTTGATTGCAAAATCACAAAAAGGCTTTTCAATCATTGATGCTAACGGAATTAAAATCAACAATGCAAAATTAGATATCGAAGCTAAAAACGCATTTGAAATGTACAATGTTCAAAACCTTTCTTTAAAGAGTGTAGAATTTAATCCTGGTTCAGCAAACACCATTACAATTGATGGTGGAGTAACTAAAAATATCGATTTAAGTGGTTTATCTAAAACGACTACGGTTGGAAAAGATGTTCCAAAGAAAGCGGTAAAATTCTAAAATCTTAGTTGATATGTTCAAAGTAAATTCCGCAACGAGTTCTAAATTGCTTTTATCAGCTTTTTGTACGCTTTCATTTGTATGCTCGAATGCGCAATCAAGTGAAATCAGTACAAAACCTTTTACAGACGGCACAAATCATTGGTATTTTATTAAAGATCCGAGCAATATCATAAATCCAGTTCCGAATCAGCCTAAATATGCTGAAACGGATTATACCAAAATCGCCGATAATATTCTGTATTTCCAGCGTGACAATGGCGGATGGCCAAAAAACTATGATATGAAAGCCATTCTGACTCCACAGCAGATTGACAGTGTGGTTAAGACAAAATATATTGAGCATACTACTTTTGATAATGAAACGACTTATACTCACATTCATTATCTGGCACAAGTATATACGCTTACAAAAGATTCGAGACATAAAGATGGCGCTTTAAGAGGAATAAATTTCATTATAAAAGCACAGTACTCAAACGGAGGCTGGCCACAATATTTTCCTTTAGAAAAAGGCTACAGCCGTCATATTACTTTTAATGATGGAGCATATATGGGAATCATGAATCTGTTAAAAAAGATTGTAAATAATGATTCAGAGTATGCTTTTATAGATGCCAAAACCAGAAAAAAAATAACTACAGTCTACCAAAAAGGACTGGATTGTATTTTGAAAATGCAGATTAAGGACAATGGAAAATTAACCGCTTGGTGTCAACAGCACGATGAAATAACACTTGAACCTGCCTGGGCACGCAAATTTGAACCGCCAAGCATCTGTAATGCAGAAAGTGTTGATGTTGTTTTATTTTTAATGGACATTGATAATCCAAATGAAAAGATTATTAATGCGGTGCAAAGCGCTGTAAAATGGTTTCAGGATTCTAAAATATACAACACTAGAATCGAGAGTTTTGAAGCTCCAGAAATGACATCCAAATACAAGAAAATCAAAAATGATGTAAGAGTTGTACACGATACTACTGCACCGCCAATTTGGACTCGCTATTATGAACTTAAAACTCATAGACCTTTGTTCTCTGACCGTGACAGCGAATTTTTATATTCACTAGCAGAAGTAAGCCGTGAAAGAAGAACTGGTTATGCTTGGTACACGGATAAACCTGAAAAAGTTTTAAAGAAATATCCAGCGTGGCAGAAGAAATGGGCACCGGAAAATGATGTTTTGAAATAATCTTTAGTTCAGTCGTTGCGAGTAACGAAGCAATCTCAATAGAGTAATCCGTAATTAATATCACCAATTTTTGTCGATCCTTGCCTGCGATTTCAAACATAACCCGTGGTTTCAACCACGGGAACACAATTCTAGACGTGGTAACATTGCGTCCTCGTGGTTGAAACCACGAGCTATGTTTGACAAGTTTATGAGTAAAATCTTTATCAAAGTTTAAAAACAAAAACAAAAAAAAACGTGAATTAATGATTCACGCTTTTTTTTATAAATGTAAAATTAAATATTAATTATTTAAATTGTAGAACGAATTCGCATTCTCAAACCAAACTTTATTCTGGTCTTCAATTGAAAATCCTGAAATATAATCTTCTAAAATTTTTACCACTTCATTATAATCCGAAGCTACATTAAGAACCGGCCAATCTGATCCGTACATTAATTTATCGATTGAAAAGTTTTCAAAAATTACATCTAAATACGGTTTTAAATCTTCTGGTTTCCAATTTTTCCAGTCGGCTTCGGTAACCATTCCTGAGATTTTACACCAGACATTGTCGTACTTTGCAATTTCTTCAATGCCGCTTTTCCAAGAATAAATAGTTTCTGATTTGATGTTTGGCTTTGCTATATGATCGATTACAAACTTTTGGTTTGGAAAATCTTTTACCAAACTTATAGCTGCCGGCAATTGACGTTCGAAAATCAATATATCGTACGTATAATCAAATGGCTTTAAAGCCGCTATTCCTCTTCTAAAAGCTTCTCCATACATAAAATCATCTGGCTCTCCTTGAACAACATGTCTAAATCCTTTAAGCTTTTTTTGGTCTGAAAAGAAGTCTAAACGTTCTTCGATATTTTCATTTCGTAAATCTACCCAGCCGACAACACCTTTTATGAAATCATTTTTTGAAGCCAAATCCAATAAAAAATGAGTTTCTTCTTCAGACTGACTTGCTTGAACTGCCACACAGCCTTCAAACTGATTAGCTTTTAATAATGGCTGTAAATCTTCAGGAAGAAAATCTCGCTGAATATTTTGCATCGTTTCGTCAATCCAGCTGTCTCGAACGGGATCAAACTTCCAAAAATGCTGATGGGAATCTATTCTTTTACTCATATCTTTTTAATTAACATCGCTGATTAAAGCGCGGTCTAAATGTACGTAACCTCCATCCACAAAAACAAATTGTCCTGTAGTATGTGATGATTTTTCTGAAATGATAAAAAGTGCCGTATCTGCAATTTCCTCTGTTTTGGTCATTCGGCTTTCTAACGGAATACTTTTATTGATTTTATTCAAAACTGTTTCGCCGTCTGGCAATGTTTTAATCCAATCTTCGTAAGCAGGTGTATAACTTTCAGCAATAATAATCGCATTTGAACGGATTCCAAACTGAATCAAATCTACTGCCCATTCTCTCGTTAATCCCAAAACCCCGCCTTTCGCAGCAGCGTAACCTGAAGTGCCGCCCTGCCCTGTTAAAGCTACTTTTGAGCCAATATTTAAGATGTTTCCTTTTGATTCTTTCAAATATGGAAGCGCATATTTAGCCAATAAAAAATAACTTACTACATTCAATTTCAAAGAATTCATAAAATCTTCGTAGCTAGAATCTAATCCTGCACCGTCATTTACACCAACATTATTAATAATAGCATCGATTCTGCCATATTTTGCTGCGATTACTTTTACAGCATTTTCTATTGCCACAGGATCGGTTACGTCAGTTTGTACAAATAAAGAATTAACGCCTCTTTTTTGAAGTCTTTCTACGTATTCGAAACCTCTTGCATTTCTGTCAACCAAAACCGGAATTGCGCCTTCATCTGCTAGTCTGTTAACGATCGTTTCTCCAATACTGCCTTCCTTTCCAGCCGAACCAGAAACAACAACTATTTTATTTTTTAAGTTTAAATCCATTTTTGTGGTTATTAAAGATTTATTTTAAACACATAGAAACATAGTTTTTAAAGATGAATAAAGGCGTTTCACTTGCATTAACACACATAGCTATGTGTTAAGAAACTAGTTTCTTTTTTATTCTCTTTTTATAACACAAAAAATCTATGTTTCTATGTGTTAGAAAAAAACTATTCTATTTCAATTAACGCCTTAATCACATTATTCTTCGGATCAATAAGATTTCCAAAATCAGTAATCATTTCAGAAAAACTCGTCCTGTGTGTAATGTATTTTTTCGGATCGATTTTACCTTCTTTCAGGCATTTCATTACATATTCAAAATCTTCTATCGTCGCATTTCTGCTGCTCATTAAAGTAGATTCTCTTTTGTGGAAATCAGGATGACTGAAACTTAATTCTCCTTTTTGAAGTCCGACCAAAACAAATCTTCCGCCATGTGAAATATAGTTGAAAGCGCTGTTCATTACTTTCTGATTTCCAGTTGCATCGATCACCACATTCGCCATATCGCCGTTTGTCAATTCAGCTAATTTTTGCGCAACATCATCGTTCAACGGATTAATCGTTTCATCTGCATTTAGTTCTGTTTTACAGAAATTCAATCTGTAATCGTTGATATCCATCACAATCACTTTCGCTCCTGCAATTTTAGCAAATTGAATCAAACCAATTCCGATAGGTCCTGCGCCCATAACCAAAACTGCGTCTGTTGACTTAACAGCCGCTCTTCTTACTCCGTGTGCTGCAATTGCCAAAGGTTCAACCAAAGCCAATTCATCGTAATCCAAACCTTGACCGTGCAGTAAATATTGTTCAGGAATTGAAACATATTCGGCCATTCCGCCATCGATATGAACACCAAAAACTTTAATATTTACACAGCAGTTTGTCAAACCATTTCTGCAAGCCACACATTTTCCGCAGTTGAAATACGGAATAAAAGTAACTTTATCTCCGGGTTTAAAACCTGCTGCATTTCCTTTTACATATTCCGCCGCCAATTCGTGTCCCAAAATTCTTGGATATTCAAAGTAAGGCTGAGTTCCTCCAAAAGCATGAATATCAGTTCCGCAGATACCAATTCTTTTTATTTTTAATAAAACTTCGCCTTCTTTTGGTTCTGGAATACTGGTTTCTTTTAAAAGAAATTCCTGCGGTTTTTCGCAAACAATATATTTCATTTTTTATTTCGTTTAAATTTCTAATTAGACGCGGATGATACAGATTCGCTATCGCAAAGACACGGATTTAAACGGATTTTTGATTAATTTTCTTAAATATAAAATCCGTTTAAATCCGCGTTTTTACAAAGTAAATCCGTTTTATCAGCGTCATCATTCGTTAGTACAATAACAGATCGTTATACTACTTTTTATAAGCTACAGCTTTTTGTTTACTTGTCCCTAAACCTTCAATTCCCAATTCTACAACATCTCCTGCTTTAAGATAAATCGGATCTGGTTTGATTCCTAAACCAACTCCCGGAGGCGTTCCTGTACTGATAATATCTCCAGGAAGCAAAGTCATGAACTGGCTTAAATAATGTAATAGATAAGGAATTTTAAAAACTAAATTTAAGGTATTGCTGTCTTGGTATTTTTTGCCATTTACAGTCAGCCACATCTTTAAATTGTCTACATCTGCGATTTCATCTTTGGTTGCCAAAAATGGTCCAAGAGGTGCAAAAGTATCACTTCCTTTTCCTTTCGCCCATTGCCCGCCACGCTCCAATTGAAAAGCTCTTTCGCTGTAATCGTTCAACAAAGCATAACCTGCAACGTAATCTAAAGCTTCCGCTTCTTCTACATAACTTGCTTTTTTGCCTACAATAAAAGCCAATTCTACTTCCCAATCTGTTTTCTCGCTGTTTTTTGGAATAATCAAATCATCATCTGGTCCGCATAAAGAAGTGGTCGATTTGAAGAAAATGATAGGTTCAGTCGGAATCGGCGCGTTTGTTTCTTTGCAATGATCGATATAATTCAAACCAATACAAATAATTTTAGAAGGTCGTGCAACCGGTGATCCCAAACGTACCGAAGTGTCTACTTCTAGCAAAGTCGGATTGCTTTCTAATGCTTTTTGCAGTTTTTCTAATCCGTTTTCCTCAAAGAAACTTTCGTTAAAATCGGTTACAATCGAAGAAACATCATATCTCTTTTCTCCAATTAAAACTCCTGGTTTCTCTTTTCCGATTTCTCCAAAACGTATTAATTTCATAATCGTATATTTTTAATTGTTAGTTTATTTTTTTCTGATGAATGAACTTCATCAAACACTTCTGTTTTATGGGTAAGTCTTCTATTTACCAATTCAATTTTGATAAAAAAGGCCTAGCAAAAACAATAAATGTAAATTTTACAATTACAAAAGTAATTTTTAAAAATTAATATTCGAGATATATTTTATTTTCCATTACTTAAAATGACTAAAGTTTAAATTTTTATAACATTTTTTAGATGGTTTGTAAAAATTATATCACTAAATAAGGATTAACACAAAAAAAATCTGCAATAAACATTGGATTTCTTGTTCATTTAAATCTTATTTTTACTTTTGTAATTGTATTTTTTACATTTATTATTTCAAACGATTTCACTACCCAAAATTCCTATACAAAATGATAAAATTAAAAGGCATAACTTGGAACCATACAAGAGGTCTGCTTCCTATGGTTGCCACATCGCAGCGTTTTACTGAACTACATCCAGAAGTTGAAATTTCATGGGAAAAGAGAAGTTTACAAGAATTCGCAGATGCTTCTATTGAAGACTTAGCCAAAAGATTTGATTTATTGGTAATCGATCATCCTTGGACTGGTTTTGGAGCGCAGACCAAAGCAATTCTTCCGTTATCTGATTATTTATCAAACGAATATATTAAAGATCAAGAAATTAACACTGTCGGAAAATCATACGGAAGTTATGTTTTTCATGATAAATTATGGGCGCTTCCTATAGATGCTGCAACTCCGGTTGCCTCTGCCCGCTTGGATCTTTTAGAAAAAAATAATTTAGAAGTACCCAAAACCTACGACGATTTATTGGCATTGGCTAAAAAAGGCTTAGTGGCTTTTGCTGGAATTCCGGTAGATGTTTTAATGAGTTTTTATATGTTTTGCTGCAGTTTAGGTGAAGCTCCTTTTCTTTCTGAAGAAAAAGTAATTTCTGAAACAACAGGAATTAAAGCGCTTCAAATGTTTAGGGAATTGGCACAATTGATTGATCCGGCTAACTTTAACAGAAACCCAATTCAGGTTTATGAGGCAATGGTTAATTCAGATGAAATTGCTTATTGCCCGTTTGCTTATGGTTATTCTAATTATTCGCGAATTGGCTACAGCCGTCAACTTTTACATTTTTACGATTTAGTAAAATTGAATGATAATCCGATGATTTCGTCTTTAGGCGGAACAGGATTAGCGGTTTCATCTTTCAGCCAGCATATTGATGAAGCGGTTAAATATGCTGAATTTACTGGTTCATCTCAAGTACAGCAAAACATTTATACGGATAATGGCGGTCAGCCAGGCCATTTGCAGGCTTGGAAAAGTGAGCGAATTAATGGTGTGACACATGATTATTTCAAAAATACTTTACCCGCTTTAGAACGCGCATTCCTTCGTCCGAGATATTACGGACATATGTATTTCCAAGATCACGCAGGTGATGTGGTTCGCAATTATCTGATGAAAAGCGGAGACGAACTAAAAGTATTGGAAGAAATGAATTCGCTTTACGCGGAATCTCTAAAAATTCAGACAATATGAAGCCTTTAGAAGGATTAATTGTTTTAGAATTCTGTCAGTTTCTGGCAGGACCTTCTGCTGGTTTAAAACTAGCGGATTTGGGGGCACGCGTCATCAAAATCGAACGTCCTGTAAAAGGTGAAGCCTGCAGACAATTGAGTATCAAAGATTTATTTGTAGACGACAGCAGTTTGCTTTTTCATACCATAAACCGAAATAAAGAATCTTTTGCAGCCGATTTAAAAAATCCTGACGATTTAGTTTTAATTAAAAAACTGATTGAAAAGGCTGATATTATGACACATAATTTCAGACCTGGTGTGATGGAAAAAATCGGTTTAGATTTTGAAAATACACTTTCTATAAATCCACAGATTATTTACGGAACCATTACAGGTTACGGAAATGAAGGTCCGTGGGCAAAAAAACCGGGACAGGATTTATTATTGCAATCGCTTTCTGGATTAAGCTGGCTGAGCGGACGCAAAAGTCAAGGTCCAGTTCCTTTCGGTTTGGCTGTAGCCGATTTAATGTGCGGGAATCATTTTGTACAGGGAATTTTGGCAGCGCTTTTAAAAAGAGCCAAAACTAAAAAAGGAGTTTTGGTTGAAGTCAGTTTATTAGAATCGATTCTCGATGTGCAGTTCGAAGCCATTACTTCTTTCTTAAATGACGGTGGTCAATTGCCTGAAAGAGGTGATATTAAAGGAAGCGCACATGCTTTTTTAAGTGCCCCATACGGTGTTTACCAAACGCAAAACGGTTATTTATCGCTTGCGATGGGCGATTTACTTTTCATTGGAAAAGCATTAGGCTTAGATTTAAGTGAATTTACAGATAAACATCTTTGGTTTGAAAAACGAGATGAAATCAGAACGATTTTAAGCGAGAGAATTCAAACGCAAACTTCTGATTATTGGATTGAAATCCTGCAAAAAGAAGGAATCTGGTGCGGTAAAGTTTTCAATTACGAAGAACTGGATAATCAGCCTTTTGTAAATGAATTACAGCTGAAACAAACCGTAAAAAATGCCGAAGGCGAAACTTTGGTTACAACCAGAAGTCCGATTCAATTGGATGGAGAAATTCTGCTAAGCGAAAAAGCAGCGCCAAAAGTAGGTCACGATAATTTAAGGATACACGAACAATTTTTAAACGATTTGAAATGAAGCCATTACAAGATTATTTAATTGTAGATTTCAGTCAGTTTCTTTCGGGCCCGTCGGCGAGTTTACGTCTGGCAGACTTGGGAGCGCGTGTGATAAAAATAGAAAAACCTGGAACGGGAGATATCTGCCGCACTTTATATACTTCTGATTTGATTATGAACGGCGAATCGTCTGTTTTTCATACCATCAACAGAAACAAAGAATCATTTGCAATTGATTTTAAACAGCCAGAGGAACTTCAAAAATTAAAAAAATTATTAGCTAAAGCTGATGTTGTGATGCATAATTTCAGACCTGGAGTTATGGAACGCATTGGTTTAAGTTATGATGACGTAAAAAACATTAATCCAAATGTGATTTATGCTTCGATTTCGGGTTTTGGAGAACATCCTGATTTAAAAGATTTACCAGGTCAGGATTTGCTTTTACAATCTTTAACGGCTTTGACTTGGCTGAGCGGTAATCAGGAAGACGGTCCAGTCCCCATGGGATTATCGATTGTTGATATGCTCGCCGGAGCGCATTTGGCGCAGGGAATTTTGGCTGCCTTATACAGAAAAGCAACGCATAATATTGGAGCGCAGGTTCAAGTAAGCATGCTCGAATCGGCATTTGATTTTCAATTTGAGACGATTACGACTTATTTTAATGACGGAGGCGAATTGCCTGTCCGAACCAAAACGAATAATGCACACGCCTATTTGGGCGCGCCATACGGAATTTACAAAACCAAAAACGGTTATTTAGCACTAGCAATGGGATCAATTCCTGTTTTGGCTTCTCTGCTAAAATCTGATGCTTTATTACAGTTTCCTGAAAATAAATTCACATTAAGGGACGAAATCAAAAATATTCTTGCGGATCATTTGCAAACGCAGGAAACACAGTTCTGGTTAGACATTTTAGAACCCGCAGATATTTGGTGTGCAGGAGTTTTAAATTATCAGCAGCTATTTGCTGAAGATGGATTTAAGGTGTTGAATTTTACCCAACAAGTCGAAATGCTTGACGGCTACACTTATAAAACTACACGCTGTCCGATAAAAATAGACGGCGAATATCTGACTTCAGGAAAAGGTTCGCCTAAACTGGGTCAAGACAACGAGAAAATTATTAAAGAATTTATAGACTGCTGATGGAAAAAATTAGAATCGCCGTTCGAAAATTCGATCCGTTCGAAAGTACACTTCAAAAATTATGGGATGCTTTCTGCCTTCAAAACAATATAAAAATGGAAGCAGAAATGATTGCCTTAGAACTTCATGACTTGTATGAAACCACAATTTTAGCGAAAGGTTTAAAAGAAGGAAAATGGGATATTGCCCATATCAACACCGATTGGATTTTTGATGCTGTAAACGAAAATGCGGTTCTTAATTTGTTTTCCTTAATTGGAGAAAATCCACCAGAAAATTATCCTTTTGGATGGCATAAATCGCTTTTGCATTTACAAAAACTAAGTAATGGCATTTTCGGACTTCCCTTTCACGATGGACCAGAATGTCTCATCTACCGAAAAGATTTATTTGAAAACGAAAAGGAAAAAGAGAATTTTAAAAAACAGTTTGGTTACGAACTTTCTACACCAAAAACGTGGCAGGAATTTGCAGAAATTGCAACATTTTTTAATCGTCCCGAACAAAATTTATACGGTTCTGTTTTTGCCAATTATCCAGACGGACACAATATGGTTTTTGACTTTTGTCTGCAATTATGGACAAGAGGCGGTTCTTTATTAAACAAAAAAAATCAGATTGACATTCATAATGAAGCAGCCATAAAAGCATTGGATTTCTATCGAAAAATGGTCACCGATAAAAATGCTGTTCATCCAAAATCGAGAGAATTTGGTTCGGTTGAAGCAGGTTTGGCTTTCGCCGAAGGACAAGCTGCAATGGCCATAAACTGGTTTGGATTTGCTTCTATGGCAGAAGTAATTGAAGATTCGAAAGTAAAAGGAAAAATCGATATCACTTCCCTTCCATCCGATCCGGGTTATAAAACAGCTTCTTTGAATGTATATTGGCTGTATACCATTGGATCTGGAAGCAAACACAAAAAACTGGCATACGATTTTTTACGTTTTGCCACAACGCCAGAAAGCGACAAATTATTAACCACTGAAGGAGGTATTGGGTGCAGGAAATCGACTTGGAAAGATGAAGAAATTAATACTTTAATTCCGTTTTATCATAAGTTGGAAATGCTGCACGAAAATGCATTGACACTGCCTCAAACACCAATCTGGCCAAAAGTAGCAGAACTGATTGACAGTACTGTTTTGAAAGCCATTGAAACTGATATTTCGTCTGAAATATTGTTAGAGGAAACTCAGAAAAAAATTAGCCAATTAAGTCAAGGAACAACATTACACAGCTCTGTCAAAAATTAAACTTGGCAGGCTCAAATTCAAAATATAGAACAAATGAATATTCCCTATAAACCATTACTGCCCGAAACAGAACAGCCAATTATCATCATCGGGGCGAGCGGAATCGTAAAAGATGCACATCTTCCCGCTTACGAAATGGCTGGTTTTAAAGTTTTTGGTATTACAAATAGAACAATCTCAAAAGCATACGATTTACAGAAACAATTCAAAATTGATCATGTTTTTGAAAGTGTTGCCGATGCGGTTAAAAATGCGCCGTCAAATGCTGTTTACGACATTACCGTTTTACCTGATCAATACATTGAAATTTTAGAGCAGCTTCCCGATGGAGCTGCAGTATTGATTCAGAAACCAATGGGAAATGATCTCGCTCAGGCACGCGAAATTGTAGCAGTTTGCGAAAGAAAAAATCTGGTTGCCGCAATCAACTTCCAGCTTCGATTTGCTTCATTTGTAAGCTCCGCCCGCTATTTGATTAATGAAGGAATTATTGGCCAATTATACGATTTAGAATTTAAAGTTACCGTAAATACGCCTTGGGAATTATTTCCTTTAATTAAAGAACATCCGAGATTGGAAATTCTTTTTCACAGCGTGCATTACATTGATTGTATTCGATCTTTCTTGGGAAATCCGAAAGGAGTTATGGCCAAAACGGCTAAACATCCGCTTAAAAAATTATCTTCAAGCAGATCGACAATTATTTTAGATTATGCCGAAGATATGCATGTGGTTATTAATACGAATCATGATCATCACTTTGGTCCAAAACATGAGGAAAGTTACATCAAATGGGAAGGAACAAAAGGTGCCATTAGAGCAAAAATGGGCTTGTTGATGAATTATCCTGACGGTCTTCCAGACGTTTTTGAATACGCTTTAGCTAAAAAAGATAATGAAAAAGAATACGAATGGACCGAAGTTAAACTGGAAGGATCTTGGTTTCCAGAAGCATTTATTGGCGCAATGTCCAATCTGATGCGCTACAAGGAAGGTTCTGATAAAATATTATCTGCCAGCGTTCAAGATGTTTTAGGCACAATGAAAGTGGTAGAAGCCTGTTATATCAGCAGTAAAAATGGCGGTATTTCTTTTGATGAAGTGTAATTAAAACACTATATTTCAAAACCAAAAAACAAAATTTAAGTCCTCTTCAAAACAAACATGATTTTGACATTTATTTGAAAGAGTATGACGAATAAAAAGTAAATTAGATTATGTATTTTAAATCCACTTTTTTCGAAGATTATCAAATCGACGACAAACGAGTAACTTTAGGCAGAACCATCACAGAAACTGACTTCGTGGTTCATGCCGGACATACGGGAGATTTCTTCCCGCACCATATGGATGAAGAATGGTGTAAAACACAACCCTTCGGACAAAGAATTGCACACGGAACTATGGTTTTCAGCATCGGAATTGGCTTAACGGCATCTGAAATTAATCCAGAAGCTTTTTCTAGAGGCTATGACAAAATGCGCTTTGTAAAACCTGTTCATATTGGTGACACTATTCACTCTGAAATTACGATTTCTGAAAAAGGCGAAGCTAAAAATCCAGAAATGGGAACCGTAACTGAACATGTAGAAATTATCAACCAACGAGGTGAAGTCGTTTTGGTATGTGATCACTTACTTTTGGTGAAGAAAAAATGATTTTTCTTCAAGTTGCAAAGGTGCAGAGGTGCAGAGGAACAGAGGTTTCTTTACTTTGAACTCATAATCTTTGCCACTTGAACTTCAATAAAAAAGTACCGCTGGGATAAAAGTTAAAAAAACTTTGAACCTTTGTCCCTTTGTCACTTTGAACCTTCAAAAAAACAACTAAAAAACTATCTAAAAAATGCAAATTACAAACCAAGCCGGGGATCAACATCAAGTGCCGACAGAAGGCGGAAATCAAAAACAATATCTTCTTCCTTTTATTTTAGTTACATGCCTATTTTTTCTTTGGGGAATGGCGCACAATCTAGATTCTGTATTAATTCCGCACCTAAAAAAAGCCTGTGAATTAAACAACCGCCAATCTACTTTAATTGATACCTCAGTTTTCTTTGCTTATTTTATTATGGCGATTCCTGCCGGAATGCTTATTAAAAGATTTGGTTATAAAAACAGTATTATAACAGGATTGCTGGTTTTTGCTGTTGGAGCATTTCTATTTGTACCTGCAGCCAATACGAGAACTTACGAATTGTTTCTATTTGCCTTATTTGTAATTGGATGTGGTTTGACGATTTTAGAAACAAGTGCAAATCCATATGCTGCGATATTAGGACCAGCTGAATCTTCTTCTAAACGATTGAATTTAGCAGCTTCTTTCAACGGTTTGGCAGCAATGGTTGCTCCAATTGTAGGTTCATTATTTATTCTTTCTGGAACAAATCATACGCCAGAACAAATGGCTGCGATGCCAGAAGCCGAAAAAGCGGCCTATTTATTAGGAGAAGCTGCTTCTGTAAAAATGCCATATATCGTATTAGGAAGTATTTTGGTTTTGGTTGCCATTATTTTCTACTTCGTACAATTGCCGTCAATGAAAGCAACACATACCGAAGCTGAAATTAAACCGGGATTTTTCTCTGTTTTAAAATTTAGACATTTAAGCTGGGGAGTTGCTGCCCAATTTTTCTATGTTGGTGCACAAGTTTGTATTACAAGTTTCTTTATCAGAATTGCACAGCAAGGTGCTGGATTAGACGAAAAAACGGCAGGATATTATCTAGGAATCTACGGTTTCCTTTTTATGGCAGGACGTTTTATTGGGACATTCTTTTTGCGTTATGTAAAAGATTACGTTTTACTGTCAATCTACTGCGTAATGAGTGTTTTATTATGTTTAGTAGCTATTTATGGCTCTGGAATTGTAGTTATTTACGCTCTTGGAGGAATCGGATTTTTCATGTCAATCATGTTCCCAACTATTTTCTCATTAGGAATTAAAGGTTTAAAATCGAATACAGAAACAGGTTCTTCTTGGTTGGTAATGTCAATTGTTGGGGGAGCTATTATTCCGTACGGAATGGGGACTTTAATCGATATGAACCATGATGACATTCAATCAGGATATATTATTCCGTTAATTTGCTTTTTGATTATTCTTTCTTTCGGAGCTTTTGGCCATAAAGTGAAAACAGTTTCGGAATAATTTTAGATATATTATAAAATCAAAAACGTCCCGAAATTCGGGACGTTTTTTTTTTAGTCATGTTTATTAATGGTGTTTGCCATTACCGTGATCGTGGTTCTTGTCTGACTGTTGTTTGGAGTTATTATTTCCTTTGTTTTTTCCTTTATTATCTTTATCATTTCCGTAATGATTTCCGTTGTTGCCTTTCGGTTTTTCTCCTCTATTTTTTTGAGGTTTTCCGTGGTAACCTTTAGGATATTCGGCTCTATGTTTTGTGTGATAGTAATAAGGAGAATCTCCTCTGTAATCAGTCAAAACTACTTTGTATCCTGAATATAAATCATATCCTCTATATCTTGACGGAAGTCTTTTTTCACGAACCCATTTCCCGCTGTTATCGTAAATAAATACGCTTTGATTTACATCATAATATACATCAATGTCTGGCAAGTAATAATACCTGCTGTCGTCATAACCCTGTGGACCCCAATTAGGCGGTGTTCCAATGTTTACGTTTATCGATACTTGCGCATGAGCAAAAAATACACTCATAAAAAGCATTGAGGCGAATACTAACTTTTTCATGTCTTTAGAATTTAAATGTTAATTGTAGTAGATATAAATCGAAAGTAATGCCAAAAATTTGCGTGATAAGCATTCATTATACAAAATTACTAAACTAATCGACGAAGAGTGCTTTTTAAACGATATACCTTTCAAAAAAACGTCTCAAAAATTTGAGACGTTTTTATCATTATAAACAATTATTTCCAACCACCACCCAACGCTCTGTACAAATTAATAACAGCCTGTAATTTTTGAAGATTATCATTAACTCCGTTTAATTGTGCTGCTAAAAGGTTTTGCTGCGATGTTAATACATCTGTATAATTAGTTGCTGAACTATATTCTAAAAGCTCTTGCGTAAAGTCTACTGCTTTTTCTAAAGCTGCAATCTGTTTCGCTCTAGAATCTTCTTTTTCAACAGCCATCTGGTACGCGTACAAGGCATTCGAAACTTCCTGACCCGCTACTAAAAGACTTTGCTGGAAATTATTGTATGCTTGCAATTGTTGCGACTGTGCTGTTGTAAGTCTCATTTTATTTAAGCCATGATTGAATAAAGGCTGTGTTAATCCTCCAATAATAGAATAAAAAATAGAATGGCTGAAGAAGTCATTCAATTCTAAATTTGAAAATCCCGTACTTGCAGTAAGCGTCAGACTTGGATAAAAATAAGTTTTAGCCAAATTAGTAGACTCAAAAGCCACTCTGAAATTAAATTCCGCTTGACGGACATCAGGACGGTTATTCAATAACTGAGCAGGCATTCCGATTGCGATTTTTTCAGGAATAATCTGTGATCCTAAAACTCCTCTGTCAATTGGTCCAGGTCCTTGCCCTAGTAAGATATTTAAAGCATTTTCGGTTTCACGAATGCTTTGTTTCAAATCTGGAATTAAAACTTCTGCCGCATGCTGATTGGCTTCACTCTGAACAACCGCCGCTCCAGTTACAATTGCACCTTCTTTTAAAGCTTTAATCGTTTCAACGTTTTCAATACGGCTTTTTAAGGTTTCTTCCGTGATTTTTAGTGATTCATCATACGATAATAGCAAGAAGTAATTATTGGCAATATCGGCAATTAATTGCGTTTGAACTGCTTGTTTTGCAGCATCAGAAGCTAAATAGGTTGCCAAAGCGGCTCTCTTGGAACTGCTTAATTTTCCCCATACATCAATCTCCCAAGAACTGCTTACTCCTAATTTGTAAGTTGTTGTTAAGGTATTAATATTGATTCCAGCTGGAAAGTTTAATCCTGCCTGAGATTGCTTGTTATGCGTTACATTGGCGTCTAATTGCAGGCTTGGGTAATAAGCCAATTTACTTTGACGCAAAGAAGCTCTTGCCTGAACAATATTCTCAATTGCATTTTTCAGATTCAGGTTTTGTTCTAAACCTTTTTGAATTAATGCATTTAACTTTTCATCTTTAAAAACAGTATTCCAAGGCATGTCGGCAATTGTAGTTGAATCAGTTGTTGACTGATCGCGGTACAATTGATCTGTTTTTAAAGTAGTGGGACGTTCGTATTTCTTGGTAACAGAGCACGCACTAATAAGTGCGGCTGTTATTACCAGTAGAATATATTTATTTGAACTATTCGTCATTTTTCTTGTAATTAAATTTTACTCTTTGTGCGCTTCTATTAAATGAATTTCGTCTTCATCGTCGTCGTCGTCATCATAACCATCTTTCGCTGGACCGCTTATTCTTTCTTGTAAATTTTGGAAAATGATAAACAGAACCGGAATAACAAATACTCCTAAAATAGTTCCAATTAACATACCTCCAACAGCCCCAGTACCAATTGATTTATTACCAACAGCTCCTGCTCCAGAAGCAAACATTAATGGTACCAATCCTAAAATAAAGGCAAATGAGGTCATTAAAATTGGACGTAAACGTGCTACAGCTCCTTCAATTGCAGCTTGTACAACCGGCAATCCTTTACGCCTTCTATCCAAAGCAAATTCGACAATCAAAATACCGTTCTTCGCCAGAAGTCCGATCAGCATGATTAAGGAAATCTGCAGGTAAATATTACTGTTCAGTTTGAAAATAATCGAAAATAAATAAGCTCCCGCCAATCCAAACGGAATTGAGAATAATACTGCGAATGGCAAAATATAACTTTCATACTGTGCACTTAACAAGAAATAAACGAATACCAAACACAAGATGAAAATGAAAATCGTCTCACTTCCTGATGCTAATTCCTCACGTGTTAAACCTGAGAATTCGTAACCATAACCCGCAGGAAGACTCTCTGCAGCTACTTCCTGAATTGCTTTAATAGCATCTCCAGAGCTGTAACCCGGTTTTGGCGCACCTGTAATCGAAATTGACGTAAATAAGTTAAATCTCGAAATAGATTCTGGTCCAAAAACTCTTGTCATTTTTACAAACTCGGTAATTGGCGCCATATTTCCTGCACTATTTCTAACAAATATCTTATTCAACCCTTCAGTATTAGCTCTAAATTCTGGAGCTGCCTGAACCATTACACGATATTGTTTCCCGAATTTGTTGAAATTCGAAGCGTACAATCCACCATAATATCCTTGCATAGTAGATAAAATCGTATTAATAGAAACTCCTGCATCTTTCGCTTTCGCTAAATTAATATCCATCATATACTGCGGGAAACCAGGGTTAAATGGTGTAGTTGCATATTGAATTTCTGGACGCTCAGATAATTTTGCTAAGAACTCGTTATTCACTTTATAGAATTCAGAAGTGGTATGGCCACCTTTATCCTGCAATTGGAATTCAAATCCACCACTTTGTCCAAAACCTTGAATAGTTGGAGGCGAAATGAAGAAGATACTTGCTTCTCGAATACCGCTTGTTTTAGCAAAAAGCTGTCCGATTACATCATCAACACTTAGATCACGCTGATCCCACGGATATAATTTCACAATAACCATACTATAAGCACTACCTGCTCCAGCGGTAAAGTTCTGCCCGACAATACGAAGTGTATTTTTAACTCCCGGAATTGTCTTTGCAATACTATCTACTCTTTTTGCTATAATATCTGAACGCTCCATAGAAGCTGATGGCGGCAAACTAATATTAGCAAAAACAGTTCCCTGATCCTCTGAAGGAACGAAAGCAGATGGCGTAGTTTTCATCATATAAACCAATGCGATACCAGCAATTATAATCGAAGCTAATGCAATCCATTTTTTTACAGAAAGAAAACTTACTGAACGTTTGTATCTAGCGGTAACATTATCGAATGCAACGTTAAATGAAGTGTAAAAACGCTGTAAATAACTTTTATGTTTATGATCGTCGGCATGCGGTTTTAATAAAAGCGCACATAAAGCCGGACTCAAAGTCAAGGCGTTTACTGCCGAAAGAATAATCGCAACGGCCAGTGTAATACCAAACTGTTTGTAGAAAACCCCAGTTGATCCACCAATAAAAGTTACTGGAATAAATACCGCAGCCATTACCAATGTAATCGAAATAATTGCTCCGGAGATTTCGTCCATAGCATGAATCGTCGCTTTTTTAGCCGATTTATATCCGTGATCGAGTTTGGCGTGAACGGCCTCGACGACGACAATCGCATCATCGACCACGATACCAATGGCGAGAACCATCGCAAAAAGCGTCAATAAGTTGATCGTAAATCCGAATAAATTCAGGAAGAAAAATGTTCCCACAATCGCAACCGGAACTGCAATTGCTGGAATTAACGTAGATCTAAAATCTTGAAGGAAAATAAATACTACGATGAAAACCAATATAAAGGCTTCAACCAAAGTATGGATTACTTTTTCGATGGAAGCATCCAAGTTTTCGTTAACGTCCACCATGATAGTGTACTTCATTCCTTTTGGAAAACTTTTTGCCGCTTCTTCAATCAGCTTTTTAGAATTGATAATTACGTCACGTGCATTTGATCCGGGCGTCTGGCTGATTGCCATCGCTGCCGATTCTACACCGTTTGTTTTAATTGTTGACGAATAACTTAAAGATCCTAATTCAACTTTAGCCACATCTTTAAGTCTCAGCATCTGTCCATTTCCAACAGATTTTATAACAATGTCCCCAAATTCCTCAGCACTTGTTAAACGTCCTTTATATTTAATTACATATTGAAACGCCTGATTTCCGTTTTCACCAAATTTACCTGGTGCTGCTTCGATATTTTGTTCGGCTAAAGCTGCCGAAATATCACTTGGAATCAGTTTATATTGCTGCATTACATCTGGTTTCAACCAGATTCTCATCGAGTAATCTTTTGCACCAAAAACGGTTACATCTCCTACCCCAACAACACGCTGAATTTGGGGTACAAGGTTAATCTTTGCATAGTTTTGAAGAAAAGTCTGATCATACGCTTTATCATCACTATATAAAGAGAAAATCAATAAGTTACTACTCTGGCTTTTGGTTACTGTAACCCCAGCCTGAGTTACCTCTACTGGCAGTAAACTTGTTGCTCTTGAAACCCTGTTCTGAACGTTAACCGCTGCTAAGTCAGGATTTGTTCCTACTTTAAAGAAAACTTTGATCGAAGCATTTCCATCATTTGTTGCTGTAGAAGTCATGTAAGTCATGTTTTCTACACCATTAATTTGTTCTTCCAACGGAATAACGATACTTTTCAGTACTACATCAGCATTGGCTCCTGTATAACTTGCTGCAACGTTTACAGTTGGAGGCGCAATATCTGGATATTGCGATATCGGTAACTCAATTAGGCCTAAAACACCTAAGATGACGATAATAACAGATATTACCGTCGAGAGTACGGGTCTTTGTATAAATTTTTTAAACATTTTCTTTATTTTAAATCGGCGTAAACTTTTTCTGGGCTTTGATTTTGAGCTTTAATTTCAGTTCCTTCTTTTAATGAGGCTACTCCTTCTAGTACAATTTCATCTCCAGGATTTAAACCGCTTGTAACTACATAATAATTACCTGCTGAATTTTCTAGAACCGTGATATTCGCATTTCTTGTTTTCTTGTCTTTACCTACAACTACTGCAAACATTTTATCTTGTAATTCAAAAGTGGCACTTTGAGGAATAATCAAAGCCTCTTTTACATCAGTCGGAATACGAACTGTTGTACTGCTTCCGCTTCTAATAATTCCTTTTGGATTTGCGAAACGTGCTCTAACGTTTACTGTACCAGTTTCTGTATTGATTAATCCGTTTACCGTCTCGATATTTCCTTTTTGATCGTATAATGAACCATCAGAAAGCAATAAAGAAACTGCTGGCATACTTTTGATTTTTTGGTTTAATGAACCTCCTGCATCTTTAGTGAAATTTAGCAGTGCTTTTTCATTCATTGCAAAATAAGCGTACACGTTGCCAATACTTGAAACTGTCGTTAAAGGTTCTGCAGTGTTAGAGCTTACCAAACTTCCTAAACGGAAAGGAATTGATCCCACAACTCCATTTACTGGGCTTGTAACTGTTGTATATCCTAAATTTACTTTGGCATTTACTAAAGCTGCATTTGCCTGCGCTAAAGATGCCATAGCAGACTCATAAGTATATTGAGCCGACTCTAAATCGTATTTGCTGATAATGCCTTTTTCAACCAAAGGCTTTACTTTATTTACAGCCAATTTTGCTGTACTCACCTCTGCTTGAGCACTTTTAATGCTTGCTGTTGCAGTACGAACCTGCTGCTCATATTCTGGTGCACTAATCTTAAATAATGGCTGGCCAGCTTTTACTACTGCTCCTTCATCAACATAAATCTTATCGATGTACCCTTCCACTCTTGGACGAATTTCTATATTTTGCTGTCCTTGTATACTAGCAGGAAAATCGCTGTTTAACGTAGCTGATTCTGGCTGTAATGTAACAGTCTTATATTCTTTAATCTGAGGTGCACCTCCGGCTTGAGCGGATTTATCATTTTTACCGCAAGAAGCGATAATAAGTGATGCTGCAAGGATGCTTAAAAATGATTGCTTATTCATTGTGAAAAATGTGTAATTATCGATTATATGACAACAAAAGAAATAAAATATAATATACAAAATTTTTCAAATAGACGAAGAGCAAAAGATAATCGATAAAGGCAAGATGAGAACCGATGGAATTTTTTTAAATATTAAACAAGTGTTTAATTTTTATCCCGTCGGCTCTAAAATGCTTTTTAGAGACTCTAAAACGAGGTTTAGCGATTGCCAAATTTTCATATTCAAATAAAATGTAATATTGCCCTAAAAATCACAAATTATAATGGCACCAAACTTTTTTAGACCTTATTTATTTACTGGACTACACATTCTTGGCTGGTCTCTATTAGGGTATCTTATGCTGTTTTATATTCCACTAACATGGAATGTTGTGCTTCCGCAAGCATTCTGGCTTTGGCAGAGTATTATATTGTTTTTATTAATGATTCTTTTTTATTCTACGGCAAAAAAAATAGTTCCAAAAACCATTATTAGAGACAATACTTCGGCATTCTTAGTTTGGGCATTTGCTGCAATTATTGCCATGCAATTAATTGCCTATTTTTATACATCGCAAACCGATCTTCATAATCAAATCAGCAAGGCTATTGGCTTTAAAAAATATAAAAATCCGTATTTTGATAATTACGTATTTACTTTGACATTATTGGTTTTAGGAATAAGCACCAGTTGGGCAATGTTAACGCATTGGCAAAAGGCGGCACAGCATAAACAGAAACTAGAACAAGACAAAACAATGGCAGAATTGGCCATGTTGAAAGCGCAAATTAATCCGCATTTTTTCTTTAACTCTTTGAATAGCATTTATTCTTTGACTTATACTGATATCGAAGATTCTAGAAATGCACTGCATACTTTAAGCCGAATGATGCGTTACTTGCTTTACAGTACAGAAGGCGAACGAACGACATTACTTAAAGAGGTAGAATTCTTAAAAGATTTCATTGCTCTGATGAAACTTCGTGCCAATAGCAAATTGACTATCAACACAGAAATCCCCGAAAAACTACACGATTATCCAATTGTTCCGATGTTATTATTACCTTTAGTAGAAAATGCGTTTAAGCATGGCGTTCATGCGACTGATAAAAGTGAAATACACATTAAACTTTCGCAAAATAATACACATCTAGAATTTGAAGTAGAAAATACTTTTTTCGAAAAAACATCGGTTTCAGATGAAGGCGGAATTGGTTTAACCAACACCAAACGCAGATTGCAATTGATTTATCCAAATCAGCATTATATATCTTTTGGAGTTACCGATCATGGAACATATAACATTAAACTCAAAATAACTTTAGAGCAATGACCGTATTAAAATGTATAGCAGTAGATGATGAACCATTGGCTTTAAAACTGGTAGAAACGTTTATACAGCAGACTCCTTTTTTAGAATTAATAACAACTTGCGATAATGCTGTAGAGGCAATGGGCATTATTAGAGAAACAAAACCCGATTTGGTTTTCTTAGACATTAATATGCCTAATTTAACTGGAATGGAACTGGCAAGGCTTCTTCAAGATCAAGCTGGACCACTGCCTAAAATCGTTTTTACAACAGCTTACAACCATTATGCAATTGAAGGTTATCGCGTAAACGCTGTAGATTATCTTTTAAAACCTTTTAGTTACGAAGAATTTCTACGTGCTTCAAGCAAAGTTTTGCAATTAACCGAAGAAGCTAACAATACCTTTACAACAATTGCTGCAGATGACGAATTTATCTTCCTAAAAGTCGAATATCAGTGGGTTAGAATTTCTCTAAAAGACATCACTTATATCGAAAGTTTAAAAGATTATGTAAAAGTACATCTTGAAGATTCTCAAAAAGCTTTAATGTCTCTTATTTCGCTTAAAGCATTAGAAGAAAAACTTCCGTCATCCAAATTTATGCGCGTTCATCGTTCGTTTATTGTTTCGCTTGACAAGATAAGTGCTATTAGTAAAAACTCAATTTTTATAGATAAAATAGAAATCACGGTTGGCGAACAATACAAAGAAGCTTTTAAAACATTGGTCGAAAAGTGGCTGAAATAAAATTAGAATTACAAAAATCATGGAAAAAAGATCAAACAAATATTATCTTACCTTAAGTCTTAAGGAATATTCAAATGGTGAAACCGAACCAGCAAAAGAACTCGGAATCGAATTTGATAATCACGATGAAATCTTCGGAATTATCGAAAGAATAAAATCTAAGAACATTTTCGCAAACGAATCGGAAGCAGTTCAATTTGCTTTAGGATTAAAATTATTCAGCGAAATCAAATTAAAAAACCGAAAAAATCCTCTCTTTGAAGAATTAAATGAAGTTTTTCCGGTCTTCATGAAAAAATTAAAAAGTCTTTAAAATTCTCTTTAAAAATAAGACTTCAGCCTTATTTTTATAGAACTTTTGAATGTTAAATTTCTGCTAAGAAAAAAACAATACAATTCTTACTGGCAATATTTTGTCACAATTTTCCGTTCCAATTAGGCATGTCCCACTAAATGCTTTTTCCAAAAGAAGTTTAATTTCTGTTTTTGAAATTCTTCTGCTTCACATAAAATGGCATAAGCATTTAGGCATTCTTAATTGAAAAAATAGAGCATTCATTTGAAACTGACCATTTCAAATTTACTGAATCTCTACTTATAATCTTCACTTTCGAAATGTTCGATAATGCAAAAATTATTTTTTAACCATTAAAATAAAAGCATTATGATGATAATTCAAAAAAGTTTTTTTCTTCTTGCCACCATTCTTGTTTTGGGCAGCTGTTCGAATAATGACAATACTGATCCAGACACCGATCCAGGACCAACTGGCCCACCTGTAGAAACTGGTACAGCCAACACTACTTATCAGCCCGCATTTTCTGGACAGACACGAGCAGGAAGCATTCAAACTACCACAGAATATGAAGCTAAAATAATCACTAGCGGTTTAAGCGCTCCTTGGGGAGTGGCCTATCTTCCTGACGGACGTCTGCTGGTAACTGAAAAAGCGGGTAAGATTAAAATTGTTACTCAAGCGGGTGTTATTGGCAATGCCTTAACTGGTGTTCCTGCTGTTAATCCTGATAGCCAAGGTGGTTTATTAGGGATTTGTCTAGATCCGGCATTTGCTACTAACCGAATGATCTATTGGGTATTTTCTGAAATCGTTGCTGGCGGAAATATTACTGCTGTCGCAAAAGGAAGAATATCTGATAATGAAACTGCGATAGAAAATCCAACAGTTATTTATCGTTCGAATACGCCAAACGTAAGTACGCTGCATTATGGAGGCCGTGTATTGTTTGATAAAACTGGAAATTTATTTGTAAGTATTGGAGAGAGATCTGTTTTAGAAACGCGTCCATTAGCACAATCCGTTACCAGCAGTTTGGGTAAAATTGTCCGCATCACAACAAGCGGGCAAGCGGCACCGGGAAATCCTTCTTTTACACAGGCTGGGGCTTTGCCAGAACTATATACTATCGGACATAGAAATCCGCAGGGCTTGGCTATACACCCAACAACGGGCGAATTATGGCAAAGTGAACATGGACCAAGAGGTGGTGATGAAATTAACCGAATTACAGCTGGAGCAAATTACGGCTGGCCAACAATTACTTACGGAATTGAATATAGTGGTACGAAAATTGGAGAAGGTATTACACAGCAAACTGGAATGGAGCAACCGGTCTATTATTGGGATCCTGTAGTGTCACCAAGCGGTATGACTTTCTACGCTGGAAACCGTATTCCAGAATGGCAAAATAACCTATTTATTGGTTCATTGAGTGGCATGCACATTATACGTTTAGCTTTTAAAGACAATAAAGTAGCCGGTGAAGAAAGATTATTAGCAGGACAAGGTCAAAGATTTAGAGATATTACGCAAGGAAAAGATGAAGCATTATACGCCGTTACCGATCAAGGAAGACTTTACAAAATTGATAAAAAATAGAAAGTAAACTTGTTCACCATACATGCCAAAAACGCCCCAAATATGGGGCGTTTTATATTTTATAGAATACTTAAAATTAAGCTTTTGCTTTTCTTTTTACCGTACAGCCAATTTCTTTAGTTTGTGTAATTGCTGGTTTTTGACCGCTTTTTAATGATGCTATTACATCTTCTGCATATTTTACTTTCTGCGGATTGTTCCCTTCTGGATCATTATCAATTGCTCCAACATATTCTACCACATTTCCTTTTGGCGTTTTAGAAACGATAAAGATGTGAGGCGTACGTTTTGCACCATATTCATCAGTGATTTTTTGTCCTGGATCAAATAAATAAGGGAAAGAATATTTTTTTTCTTTTGCCAAATCCTGCATTTTTGCAAATGTATCTGCTGTAGAAGCTTCAGGATCATTTGGATTAATAGCTATTACAGGATATCCTTGCGATTTGAATTTTTTATCTAAATCGATAATTCTCTGTTCGTAACCAATTGCATAAGGACAGGTATTGCAAGTAAAAACAACAATATATCCTTTTGCATCTTTAAAAGTTCCAAAAGAAACGTCTTTGTTGTCAACATTTTTTAGTTTGAAATCTGGTGCCGCATCGCCCGCTTTAAGTGTTACCGCATTTTGTGCATGAGATAGAAAAGCAGAAAATGCTAATGCTAGTAATAAGATTATTTTCTTCATAATGGTTTACAGTTTTTTATATTCAGTTAATAATTGTTCGTAGGTAAATTCGCTTTCAACAAATTTTCTTTTATCATTTTTAATAAAAAGCGTTGCTGGAATACTTCCGGACCAGCTTGGATCAATTCTATCAATAAACTCTTGTGGATCACTTTCGTTTAAAAGAAAAACTTCATTCTTTAAGTTTTTCCTTTTCACAAACGGAACTACATTTGATTGCAATTTTGATTTAAAATCTAAGCTTACTAATAAAACAGCTAGCTTTTCTGATTTATGTTCTGCTCCTAATTTCTCGAAATGCGGCAATTCTTTTATACATGGCGCGCACCAAGTGGCCCAAAAATTAACTACATACGTACTGTCTTTTCCGTTTTTAATTCTCTCATTAAGCTGATTTATATTTAAAAGCTTTACGTTCTGATTGTATCCTTTTATTGAAAAAAGCAGCAACAGAAGAAAGGAAATTTTTAAAAGTTTATTTTTCATAGACCTTTTGATCTTAAAATTAATTTGTTTCCTACAAATATAAACTAATGCTCCATTAGATTTTGTTAATAAAAATTTAATGATTCTTTTTAAAACTCTAAGGTATTAAGGTGCTGAGATTCTAAGTTTTTACTTCGTTCCTGCGGAACTTTATTTTTATTCCTTTAGAATCTTGTTCAATTTTACCACATCTTCCAGATAACGTGGATATCCTGTTACGTTTCTTACACTATGATTTTCATTATTTGTCAAGCCAATTCCTTCTATTTCTTCAAATCGAGATTGCATAATTAATCCGTTTAGGAGGCAATCTGCAATATAATTGGAATGTGCATCAAACTTCGGAATTGTGTTTAAATGTTTTATAACAATGGATTTTAAAATCACTTTTTGATCTTTAGAAATCCCAGTCATTGGCAAAAAAAGGAGAAATAGATTGGGATATTTTTCAAAAGACAACAATTCTTCCAATGTAAAAAACCAAGCTTCAAAATGTCCTCCTAAATTTCCAATATAAAAATCATTCAGAAAAAAATTGATTTCATATTCGGCAAACTCAACCGCAAAATTTAAATTATCATTTATTCTGCCTGCAACATGTCTTGGATTATCTTCTATATCCTCATAATTAAAAAATATCCTTTCCCATTCATAAGCTTCTGTTTCGTTGGTCTCTACAACTTCTAGAACCTCATCAATATTTATTTCTTGTTTCTCATCATAACCACGTGACCAGCAGAAATAATACTTCCAGAAAAAGGTGTTGTTTTTAATTTCTTCTATTGTAATCTGTGTATTCATAATTACAAATTATCTTGCGGTGTCCACATTCTAAAAAATTTAAACATTTTAGAGTATTCTTCCCGCGGCACAAATGCCATACAAACTTCTCGGTTATCTAATGCTGACTCGGTTAAAATAATATGGTCGGGTTCTTTTTCTGCATTTAAAAATTCTCTTTCAGAAACTACGCAGACGACTTTTTTAAATATTCCGTTTATCCATTTCTGCATATTTTCGTTTTGCTCAAATTTTCTAAAACAGGCCAAAGATGCGTGGGCAGTTATTACCGGAACCAATTTGTCTGGAACGTCCTGTTTTACTAAAATGTACATTTTCATATTAAATCTTATTTCCTTTTTTGGGTATTATTGATGCTACGAATATTGATAATTACTTCTTCGTTTGATATTAGATCATAAACTACCAAAATTATTTAGAACAACCTTTCAAATACTATTTTTTGTTCGTCTGATAATTGTCTGGCAATTTTAGCAAAATCTTTACTTTGTCCAAAAATCGTATACATAATACTTTCCCAACAATAATCTGCCATTTCCTGCGGACTATCTCCACTATTTGAATACTCTTTTAAATCCTCTTCTGTGAAATAATACGAAACGAAATTTTCCTTGCTATCCAACAATAATTTCAAGCTCTTTTCATTTGCAAAGTAAGAAATGAAAGCCTTATTGTGCGGATGTTCCTGCATGGATAAAACAGCATTGATAAAGACTTTTATAGATTTTTCGGTTACGCCGAATTTCTCTAAAAATACGGGTGTAAATTTGGCATGAACAGACTGATGTTCGTCATCGACCGTTTGATAATAATCAATCAGTGTGTCAAAATATTTTTCGTCTTGTAATCCTAAAGCGAAAACAGCAAAAGTTGAAGGCATAGCGCAATTTTCATCTTCAAGATTGGTGTACCATTCGTATTCTTTTTTAGCCAGATTAATATATTCTAAAACGTCCTTTTGAAGGTTTGGATATTGAACAGCTCCAGCAAAAAGATAGTTTTGTCCGCATTTTGGAATTCCTTTTATTGGAAGCAACTCTTTGTTTTTAGATGAAAATGCGATTTCGAAACTTTTAGGGAAATCAGCTTTTAGAAGGTTATTCACAAAGTTTAATGCTTTTGCATAACTTTCTTCAGTTTCTGTAATCAGCTTAATATTTATTTTAGCAAAAACATCATTTGCTTTACCTGTAAAATCTTTGTCCTTATATTCTGTAAGCTCTTTTGAAAGCTTCCCTGTTCCGTTTTTCTTAAGTTTTTCCACTTCATCAGAACCCAATTCCGTTACAATATCAAAATACTCATTTGCTGCAACTGTACCATAACTTGGACCATATTTAATATGAGAAACAGCAATATAACAGATGAAACTTAAAAGCTCTTTTTGTTCTTCTGTCAATATTGGCTTCGGTAATTCTTCTTTTGTTTTTGGTATAAAAATCTTGTATTTGCCTTTTTTTACTCTTTCAAAACTATTACAAACCAACTCTTCCGCTTGCAATCCTAATGTATATCGGTAGCTATCAAATCCAGTAAGTTTTCTCAATTTTTCAACAAATGAAATATACATCTCTTTTGAGAAAGATCTGGTCTGGAAAAAATATTTAATTATGGGTGATAATAGAAATTTTTCTCCTGAATCTAATATATATGGGTTTGGATATGCTTTATCAATTTTAACTGTATTATTATCAATCGCTTCAATAAATCTTTCTAAAAGCGCTTCGTTTCCTTCTATTTTTACTAAATAATTTAATTCTCTCATTTTTTAGTTAACTGAATTCATTAATCAAGTTCATCTTCAATATTGGTGGTATTGCTTAAAACATCTTCCATTGTATTTCCTAAGAATGCCCAGCAATCCTCTTCGTAACCGATATTTCCTGAGGAAACAACAATTACAGGAAATTTACCTTCTTCTCTTAAGTCATAAGCATAAAACTTTCCTCCGCCATTAAATGCTACAGGAAGAAATGCTGGTGCCCAAAACGGAAAACCATAAGCAATGTACATTTCTCTAATGCCGTCAAACGAAAAATAACCAAACTCTCGCTCGCCGTTCAAAATACCGCCTCCGTTAGAATGTTTCAAAAGTTCTATGTATTCTTCGGGAAGTCTAAGCTGTTTTGGAATAGAAACAATATTCGGCGCAAGACCTTCGGGATATAATTTTCTGATATTATTTAATGCTTCTAATTCACTTTCTGAATACGATTTTGTAAAGAAATCTTTTGGAAATGGTTCTGTTAACCCTGATTGCTTATCGAAAAAATTAAACTTATTAAACCACATAATTATCTGCTTTTAATTCGTTAATCTTCATCATCCTCGTCATATTCTTCGTCATCATAAGAAAGATAAGACCAATCGATATCTATTCCATCCAAAATATTATCAAAACGTTCTTGATCGCTTGAACCAATAAACGCTGCCAGACATTTGTTATTTTGATCGAAAGAAAGGCTTATTACATCATAAAACTCATCGGTGTAAACTTTCTGATTTTCTCTGCTTATTTCTGGAACTAATTTCCAATTGTCTTCAACAAATTTTACGATTTCGGGTTCAATTTCTCCCATATAATTTCCGTTATATTGCAGTCCGCCCAAAGTGCCGCTAAAAACCGCCATAAACAGGAAGAAGTTGTCTGTGGTTTGGGTTTCGATTTCCCAATCCGATTTTTCTATTGTATCGTAATTGCCATAAACTGGCGGATTGTCTTCTTTTAAATCCTCTTTTTTGATTCCCCAAAAAGCAACATTTTGATTTTCTTCATATATAACCAGATAATCATCATCCGAAAATCCGATTTCATTTTCAGGTTTCAAAAGTCTATTGTGCGAATAATTAAGATTTTCTTCTTTCCCTAATTCCAGATAATATTCTCTGAGTTTTGAAGGAAGTTTAATATTTAATGTTTTCTCAAGATCGAGGATTTGATTTTCTGAAAATCCGTAGTTTTCATTTTCAGATAAATTGTAGAGGCGCTTAATTTTTTGAATGTAATTCATTTTTGGCTGTAGATTAAATCAAATGTGAAAATACGCAAAAACGATGTAAGATTGCAACTACTTAATACTAGAAGTTTATTTTTTTTTGAGAAGAATAGACAATTCGTAAAATTTGATTTTTTTCTAGTCACTTTTTTTTGACTAATTGACTAGCAAAGATATTCGACTGAACTTTGCAGTAAATTCAAAAACTCGGGAGTACATTTTAAAAATTTCTATGAAAATACTGTCGCTATTATTAATCTTGATTTGCAGTGCCAGCTGCCAGTCGCAAACAAATTCAAAAATGAGTGAAGCCAAAACAAATCCGCTAATGTGTGATCCTGTTAGCGGAATGTGTGAAATGCCTGTTGGCGAAAAATTGAATGAGAAAACGAACATTCCAACGGAAAATAAACCAATAAAAATTATTTACTATACCGATCCAATCTGCTCGTCGTGCTGGGGAATTGAACCTCAGCTTAGAAAATTAAAACTTGAATATGGCGATTGTTTTGAAATTGATTACCGAATGGGCGGTTTATTACCCGATTGGAGTTATAACAGTGGCGGAATAAGCAAACCTTCTGACGTTGCACATCATTGGGATGAAGCGAGTTTACATTACGAAATGCCAATTGATGGAGATGTTTGGGTTGAAGATCCGTTAGATTCTTCTTATCCTTCTTGTATTGCAATGAAAGCGGCTCAAATGCAGAGTAAAGAAAAAGCGATTTCTTTTATGCGTATTCTTCGCGAAAAGCTTTATCTCGATAAAAAGAATATTGCAAAATGGGAAAACATAGCAGAAGCTGCAAAAATTGCTGGTTTTGATGTACAGAAACTAAAAGCAGATTATGATGATGCCGAAGAACTCTTTCAAGAAGATTTAAATCTTGGAAAGGCTCTTGGAGTAAGAGGTTTTCCAACATTATTTTTTGCCGATACTGATAATAATCAGCTTATTGTTTATGGTTCTAAACCTTATGCTTCTTATGAAAATGCGTTATTAGCATTATTTCCCGAAGCAAAGAAGAAGAAATTCATAAATACTAATTCATTATCTATTTTTGAAATTTATCCAACACTTGCCCCAAAAGAATATGCCGTTATTCATAATATTTCTGCTTACGAGGCAAAGATTATTCTGGAAGAATTATTCAGCAAAGGAAAACTGGATAAGAAGACAATTAAAAATGGTTCGCTTTATATTAAAAAATAAGTGAAGAAGAAGAAATATCCCATTGAAACATCTGATTGCTAAAACATATCATCTTAAGATATGTAGAATTATAAAAGAGGTTCTTTAAAAATATACTCTTTATCATATTCTATTTCAAAAGCCTTCAGCTGTTTCTGGTATTCTTCTAAAAATGTTTCTTTTGCATGATGCTGTTCTTGATTTTGAATATATCGAATTACACGTTGCACATGACTTCTTGAATAAGAAAAAGCACCATATCCTTCTTGCCATGAGAAATCAGAGGACAATTTTTGTTCCTTAATCCATTTGCTTGTTTCTGTTTTTACATTTTGCACTATTGCAGAAATGGATTGTGTCGGTCGCATTCCTATAAAATATGGATATGATCCGGCATACTATTAATACATAACATTTTATGGTTATTGGATTGAATTATACCTGTAATATATTGATGCAACTTGTCTTTCCACTCTTTTGCAATTAAAGCTTTTCTGTATTTCACTGCAAAAACAAATTGTATATGCAATTGTGTGTATGTATTTGCCATTACCGATCAAACGTCCCTACGGAACGAAAAAAAAATATTATATTTAAAGTTCTACCGATGAGATGTTCCTAACGGAACATATTTTGTATGTATCGCAAATTTTAAAAATGCTTCTATCTTATGTGTCTGTTTAAAGCCTAAAGAATAATAGTTTAAGACAAAAAAAATGTTCCGTTAGGAACATCTCATCGGTAGACAAAAAAAATGTTATGAGGATTTTCGTCCCGTAGGGACGTTTGATTGGTTTATTACGCAAGTATTTCAAATTCAAGAACACAAGCATTTAATAACCCTTCTAAAAATCTTAAGAATATTAGTTCACGACAAAAAAGATGTTCCGTTAGGAACATATCATCGGTAGACAAAAAATAAATGTTATGAGAATTTTCGTCCCGTAGGGACGTTTGATTGGTTTATCCAATTTCTTTTAGAATCAAATCGGCTACAACATCTATCGCCTGATTGATAATACTTTCTGGCATTCCTTTAAATTCGAAACGTTTGGCAATTTGTTTTTCACCAAAAATGATATGGATAAAAATAGTTCCAACAGGTTTAGACTCACTTTCGCTTCCGCCAGGTGTAGTTAATCCAGTTAATCCAACGCAGATATCCGAATTAATGTAACGGTAAAAGTTCTGTGCCATTAACTTTGTAACTTCTGCAGATTCGGCACTATATTGCTCAATTGTTCCCCACGGAATATGAAGCAAATCTTCTTTCATAGACGAATGATAACAAACCATTCCTCCTATAAGGACTCTTCCAGAATTAAAAACTGTTGAAAATTCATAACACATTTTTCCTGCCGAAGCACTTTCTGCAAATGCTATAGTTAAATTTTTTTCTATTAAAGCCTTACAACATGCCGTTACCTTATCTGATGCCATATTGAATAAATTTAATTGCACATTAATTTCATTTCAAATGTAGATTGTTTAAATACAATTACCTTACATAATTTCTTACAACATTTATAATATAAATAACTGTTAATTATGCAACTATCATGTTTTTTTCTATAAGGCTTCTGATCTATTTAGAGGCTAATTTTGTAAATACAGCTTTTCTTAGATGACTTTATAAAAGTACAACTCAGAAAAAAATAAAAGCCGATATTTCATTTAAAGAAAAGCTGAAGGGACACGGATTACAGTAAAAACTGTAAAGATTAGCGGGGTCTTCTTCGTGAAGATTCAATATTGGAAAAAAAATAACAAATCAAAAAAAACACTATTATGGAAAAGCAACATAACCATGATTATGGTCAATTTGATCCTGATTATATCGAACAAAACACACTTGTAGATGGTTCTTATTCTAATGAAGACGAGTTTAGGCAAGTTCTGAAAAAACATGACAATCGAGAATTTGGCGAAAGCGATCCAGATTATCACGAACAAAATACGCTAATTGATCATGACAATTATGCGCGTGAGGAAGATCCGTATCAATATCAAGAGGAATTTATTGAAGATCCTTTGCATCTAAAAGGTGATTTTGAACCAAATACCACTATTCGTTCAGAAAATATTCCGAATCAGGAAAGAATTATCAACGAAGATGATGCCATTACAAACGACGGAACCGAAGACGACTTAAATGATGAGTACGATCCTGAGTTAGATTATGAAAATGATATTGAAAAAGAGGAAGATTTGGATAAAGACGAAGAATTGGATGATTTTGACGCAGAACATTATCCAGAAAATCATCCTCGAGAATAACAAAATTTATCGTAAATTGTAAAGCATGAATTTATGACTATAGCAGTTCAAATTGTCTGGCTTTTTGTATTAGCAATTCCGATTGCCTGCATCAGCTGGACTGTCACACATGAAGAAATTTTCAGAGAACCACATGAGTGGTGTGTCAGACGTTCTAAAAATGACAAATTTATACTGTCAAGAAAGTTTTTCTATCTCCTCACCTGTGAATATTGCTTTAGTCATTATGTTACAATTGCCTTTCTGATTATCTGCGATTATAAACTTTTGTTAAATGATTGGAGAGGATATATTTTGGCAGGGTTTTCTCTAGTTTTTATGGCAAATGTTTATATGAGTCTTTTTGCTCTATTACGCCAAGCTATAAAAAAAGAAAAGGTCGAAATTGAGAAAATTGAGAGTGAAACTGACACTGAAAACAGTAAAAATTAAAAAGTAACAAATAAGTATAATTAAAATTAATTGGCATTATGGAGAATTTGAATTTTATAGACCCATTATTACACGGAATTAAACCTGAAAGCAAACCGTTAAATCTGTCAGTAAAACAAATGGTATGCGCTGGCGTTGGTGTTCTTGTAGCATCAGCTGTTTTAAAAAAAACTGGGCATAAAAAAGCAAGCGCTCTTGTAGGTGGTCTTGCGTTACCAATTTTGGCATCGGCTTGTTATAAAAAATACAGTCAAGTATCTAAAGAAAAAATTGATGCTCAGACAAGCAGCGGTATCGAATACAATCATTAAACATTAAAACAATAAACTATCATAAAAAAGAGCGCTTATAAAATAATAAGCGCTCTTTTTATTTTTGAGGAGATTGATTAAGAAATATTTCCTTCAACCCAATTTAATGCTTTATTAAAATCAGCCTTTTTATAACCACGAAACTCACCTGGAACAATATAGCTAAATCCATTTGTAAAGGAGATAATTTCTTCTGTATCGGTAACAATTGCTGCTCTATTCCACTTTCCTAAATGCTTAAGTCCCAAAAGTCCATCTTCCAGCCAGGAGCCAGGTGTAAAGTTTTTAATGTCTGTATCTAAGACCAATAAAAAATTAATTTCATTGACTTGTTTTACCAAATGCTCAACCGCTGGAGTTACTGTAGTCAAAAAATCTTCTTTTGTTACTTCTGCCAATGCTCTAAAGGCAACAATATTATCTGTGGTATCAATTTGATGTATCATGATTTTTATTCTTTTTGAGTTATTTAATACTGTTCATTTTTAAACATTTTAAGGATGTTCATTACACACTCAAATATACTCATTATCAATCAGATAACACTTACATTTAACTATTCGTTTATTATATTTTTTTAAGGTTTATTTTAAGGTTCAAAGCTTCAGAGCTGCAAAGGTTTCAGAGGTTTCTTTGATTGTGAGAAATTCTTTGAATTAGATGCACTGCAGTGCATCTCTACAATTCTGCACATAAAATTAGAAAAAAAAATCTCTGAACCTTTGAACCTTTGCAACTCTGAACCTTAAAGAAAAAAAGCCTGCTTTTTTTGAAACAGGCTTTTTGAAAAAAAATAAAAAATAAACTAACACACAAACTTAATTGTATCCTTGATTTTGTTTGAATTCTTTCGTCACGTCGATTGTAGACTGCGGAATCGGGAATACTCTTCTGTATGGTTCTGAAGCTGGTTTTGCTGTTCCTGGAAGATCAAATTTTCCAAAACGGATCATTTGTGGTCTTCTGTATAATTCCCAGTATAATTCAAAACCAATTTCGTTATACAAAACAGTTTGATCGATTGCAGTCAAGGCTCTTCCTGCAGTACTTCCGTACAAAGATTCTCTTTTTCTACTTGTTCGCAATTTGTTTAAATCATCCATCGCCTGACCAGTATTTCCTTTTCTAAAATAAGCTTCAGCTCTCATCGTGTAAATTCCTCCTAAACGGAATAAAGGAATATCAACATTACTGTTTCCGTTTCCTCCTTCTGGATCAAATTCATATTTAAAAATACGAGCTCCCTGATTGATTTCGTTCTGAGCAAAAACTGCCTGTGCAGGATTTTTGAAAGTTAAAGAAGGCGTAAAATCCATTCTTGTAGTTGTACTTTTTTCCATGTATAAAGGCGAAACTTTAATACGTCCGTTAATCATTTCTAAAGAACCAGAAGACAATAGTATTGGTCCGTATTGTGGTCCAAATTCAATCCCCCTATTAAAGTGAAACCAAGGTAAATTAGCACTTTTCGGAACGATGTCTGTGGCTGGAACACTTACATCTGTACCATCATTTTTAAACCAAGTTCCGTCAGAGTACTGGTATTTTTGCTGAAATCTTGGATCATCATGATTGCCATCCCATGTCGCAAAAAACTCAGGAGTTGTACAAGCTGCATTAGTTCCTCTATTGGCTGCAGATGTTCTCTGGTTACGTTCCATACACACGTATGCAAAACTGTTAGAACCATTTCTGATGTAATCTATTTTTTGAGAAATAGCAAAAATCAACTCTTTTCCTTTATCATTGTCTCTTGCGAAGTTTTTGAAATAATCACTTTCCAAAGAATATTTTCCAGAATCAATCAATAGTGAAGTATAATAAATTACACGATCCATATCTGTTCCTGTACCAGTTGCAGCCGCTTCAGTAAAATTAAAATTTGAAGACGCATTAAAACGATCTTTAAAAACAGCGCGATTCAAGTACATTGTAGCCAAGAATCCATATGCCGCTTCTTTTGTAAATCTTCCATGATGTGTTTGCTGCGTTCCCATTTCTGCTAAATCTGGCAATAAAGCTTCAACATCTTTTATCAGCTGATCAATTTGTGTATCGGCTTTTAAAATCTGCAAAGGCGCATTCGGGTTCATTGGATCTCTGTAAGGTGCTTGTCCGTACAAATCTAATGTTGTGTATAAATAATACGCTAAAAGTCCTTTCGCTTCCGCTAAAAACAATTTCTTCTCCGGAATTGAGCTTTCTTCTACTGATTGAATTGCAGTTAACGAACGAGTAATTCCGTTGGTCAATTTATTCCAGTTATCCACTACAACAGCATTATCCGATTTCCAAGTAAACTCGTGCATGTCTCTCCATTTTCCTCCGTCTCCCCAGTCACTTCCACGCGTTGGCAAGATAGCTTCGTCTGTAGTGTATTCCTGCAAAGAAAAAATACCACCATGATCTACAAATGTTCCGTCTCCTAAACGGTCGTAAGCGGCCGCCAAAGCTCCGGCAGGGTTTGAAGCATCTTCTCCTAAAACCTCATCCAAAACAACTTCATCAAGGTTGGTACAGCTTGCAAAAAGCCATATAAAAGAAAATATTGCTAATGTTTTTATATTAAAAATTGTATTTGTCTTCATAATAATTATAGTTTTAAAGTTGCTCCAAAACTGAATGTTCTAGAAGTTGGATAACTTGCATAATCGATACCAATAGATTGATTTCCTCCGTTTGATTTTGGGCTGTTAATTAACGGATCATAACCAGTGTAGTTTGTAATCGTAATTAAATTCTGACCCGTAACATACAGCGTTAATCCGTTGATCCAGTTTAATCCTTTCAAATCGAAGTTGTAACCGATGCGAGCGGTATTCAATCGAATAAAATCTGATTTTTCTAAGAAAAGAGTTGACAAGATTGGTGAGTTTGCAGCATTTGCTCCAGACTCGTAATAACCTGTCGCCACGTTACGATCTGATGCTAAGTTGTTTATATTTAATGCATTTAAACCTGTATTATTTAATAAATAACCACCTGTTTGTCCGATGATAGAGAACGAAAACGTAAAGTTTTTGTATCTCATGTCACTATTAAATCCGTAATAGAAAGTGGGTAGCGCTCCTTCAATAATAACTCTATCACTATTATCAATTACACCGTCTCCGTTCTGATCTTTAAAGATATTTCCTCCATTTGCATCAAAACCAATGTGCTCCAACAAATAGAAAGATCCAGCTGCATATCCGCTTTTATAAATGTTTGCATTTACACCAGATTGTCCAGGTCCTGAAATAGTTCCTGTTAAGATTTCTGAAACTGGAAGATCTTCAATTTTATTATTTAACGTTGCACCGTTCATGTCAATGTTCCAAGAAAAATTCTTAGTATCTACTATTTTTGAACCTAACATAAACTCGATACCCTTATTAATAATTTTACCGTCAATATTGGTCCAGATTGTAGTGGTCGGACTCAAAGCTTGAGAAGGAACATTCAAAATAGCATCGGTAGTGGTTTTATTAAAATAATCTAACGTTCCGTACAATTTGTCGTTCCATAAATTGAAATCTAAACCTACGTTAAATTGCGTTACAACCTCCCATTTCAAATCAGGATTTGGTGTTCTGTTTACAGAAACTCCGTTTACTAGATTTAAATCGTCGTATAGATAATATCCATCAGCGCCAGACAATGAATAACTTGCCTGCGTAATTTTATTTTCAACTTCTTGGTTTCCTGTCTGTCCCCAGCTCGCTCTTAGTTTTAAGTTGTTTAAAGTAGAAGATTCTTTTAAGAAACTTTCGTTAGCAATGTTCCATCCTAAAGCAAATGATGGGAAATAACCGTATTTATTGTTTTTACCAAAACGAGTCGATCCGTCACCTCTCATAGATGCTGTTAGAAGATATTTATTATCGAAACTATAATTTAACCTTCCAAAATAAGACTGTAACTCGTTTTCCTGCGCATAACCTGTTGTTCCAGATTGAGTACCTTTAAATCCTGGATTAATTGAAGGAGGAACTCCTTCGCCTTGATTTGAAATTCCGTCAATACTGAAACTTGTCCCCGATCTTTCAAATTTTTGATAAGAGAAACCGCCAAGAGCTTCAATTTTATGCTTATCCAAATTTAAATTGTATGTCAGATAATGCTCTACCAAAGAGTTTTTAGAATCTAAATTATTCTGAACATATTTTCCTTTCGAATTCAAATCTGTTAAGTTTGGAAAAATAGTAGTATTTCTCTCTGACATCGAACGATCAATCCCAAGGTTTAACTTATACTCTAATCCGTTAACGATTCTAAAAGAAGTTTCAAAGTTCCCTAAAACTCTTAAAGTACGAGTCTGATCGGTATAAATACTTAACAAATACGCTGGATTATAATGCGCATTCATATTAAAATTGGTATAATTTCCATTCGCATCAAAAACCGATCTAGTTGGATTTGCCATTAATGTGTGAACCAGCAATTGTCCGTTAGAACCTCCGTCATCACTTGTAGGAACTCCATCGTCTTTGGTTTCACTAGCCGTAAGATTAAATTTTATTTTCAAACGTTTATTGTCTAGAAATGACTCAGCGGCATTAATTCTTCCTGTCAAACGCTTAAAATTGCTGTTTCTAATAATACCTTCTTGATCTAATTGTGATACAGAAGCATAGTAATTTCCTGATTCTGTTTGTTTAGAAAATGCTAGCGAATTGCTTTTTGTAATAGCTTCTCTAAAAATAACATCTTGCCAATCTGTATTACCTCCATGATCAAAAGCTTTATCTTTAATTGCATTTCTATATTGTCCTGCACTCAAAACATCTAATTTGTTTGCTACAGTAGAAATCCCCAAAGACGAATCAAAAGTCAGAGTTCCATCTCCTTTTGCTCCCTTTTTAGTCGTTACCAAAACAACCCCATTAGATCCTCTTGCTCCGTAAATTGCAGATGCAGATGCGTCTTTCAAAACTGTAATAGATTCGATATCACTATTATTCAAAAAGTTTAAAGGATTTTTAGCTTGAGAACTACCAAAACCAACATTAGTTCCAGATGGGCTCACATCGTCATTAGACAATGGAATTCCGTCAACAACAAACAAAGGCGTACTTCCGCTTCTAATAGATCCAACTCCTCTAATCGTTACATTTACTCCCGCTCCTGGCTCACCACTTGTACTAACCACACGTACACCCGCAACCTTTCCTTGAATTAAATTATCTGGCGAAATGCTTACCCCTTGTTTAAAGTTTGCCGCTTCCAATTGTGTAACTGCTCCCGTAACGTCTTTTTTAGATTGTTTTCCGTAACCAACAACCAAAACCTCATTTAATTCTGCAGTAGCTGGCTCTAATTGAATTGTCATAAAACCACTCTGTGCAGGAACCGTTTTAGATTTATATCCTACATACGAAATATCGATTGTTTTTCCTTCTCCTACAGTAAGTTCAAAAACACCGTCAAAATCCGTCACTGTTGAGTTTGAAGTACTGGTTTCTATTACAGATGCACCCGGAATAGGCAATTTATTTTCGTCAACGACTTTTCCTTTTATTTTAATTCTCTCAATAGCTTTGGCATTTACTGCTTTTGGCTCAGCTGTTTTTTGAATTAAAATTAATTTACCGTTAATGTTATAATTGAAATTGGCCTTTTTAGAAAGATCATTCAAAATCGCAGTAATAGACTCTGTATTATAATTTACTGTATATGCTGTATTATCAGCAATTATGGCTTGTCCGTAACTGAATTTGTAATCGGTCTGTTGTGTTAATTTTGAAAAAATAGAGACAAGAGTCGCTTTTTCTATTTTATTTGCTACTTTTGACTCTTTTAATAAAGTTTTACTATAACCTCTCTGAAAGGCAAGTAAAGCTAGAACTAAAAAGAAAAGACTCTTTAGATTTAAATAAGAAGGTTTAAAATACATGATTTAAGTAATTGTTTTTACGATGCTTAATTTATTAATGGCAGTTGTTCCCGCAACTGCTTTTTTTGTTTTTAATCCACTTTTACTATTTCGCCATAGACTTTGAATTTTAGGTTTGTGATATAATTTATTTGTTCCAAAACATTTTCTAATGTCGCGTCCTTCTTAATGAATACCGTTAACGGCGTTGCTAATACGTGTTTATTGTTATACTCAAATGAAACGCCGTATTTATATTGTAAAATCGTGATTACTTGTTTTAAAGTAGTTTGCTCTAGCGTTACATCTTCATTGTACCAATTCACCAAAAATGCTCTATCGGCCTGCTGTTTGGTTAGCTTTTGGGCTTCAAATAAAGCTTCTTGATTTGGTACCAAGTCAATGCTCTGCCCTTTTCCAGACACATTTACTTTTCCGGTTACTACAATTACCTTACAGTTTAATTTTGATAATTGAATGTGAAATGAAGTTCCCACAACTCTGGTTTTTATTTCGCCAGAATGAATAATAAAAGGATGTTGTTTGTCTTTGGCAACTTCAAAAAATGCATTTCCCTTTAATAAAGAAACCGTTCTTTGATCACCTTTAAATTTTTCAGGATACTGAAATGATGAGTTTGCTGCCAGATAAATTTTCGAACCGTCACTTAATTGGATAGATTTGGGAATCGATGACGTTTTAAATGTGATTTGTTTTTGGTTTAAAACATTTGGTCTCAAGAAAAATCCTAAACCAAGCAGAAAAAGAATGCTGGCAGCAGCTATATATTTTAAATAAGGACGGAAAGATTTCTTCTTTCCAATTCTTAACTGAATTTCATCGTACATCTTTTGAGATTCGATTTCTGGGTTTCCCATAAAATCATTATCCCATTTTGATTTTTGATATTCGCTGAAAGCAAAATCATGTAATAAATTTTCTTCTGCCGATGAAGTTTTTCCTCGCGAACTTTTATCCAGCAAATACTCTAAACTATGTTTGATTCTTTTTATCATAAATACTTATTGTTATGAATAAGTACCAGAATCTCGAAATCGTACTATCGCCAAATATTATGAAAACATCAAGCGAAAGTTATTTTAAAATTTTTGATTAAAAATAATGAATGGCGCCAGCCATGCCAAGTCTTTTAAGCCTTCTCGAAGTTGTTTCACCGCCGATGAAATCTGATTTTTTACGGTTTGTTTCGAAATTCCAAGCTCTTCGGCAATCTGATCGATTGTCATATCTTGAAATTTATACATCAGCAAAACCTCTTTTCTTTTCTCTGGAAGTTTATCTAATAAGGAATAAAGCAGATCCATCACTTCTGGATCAATTGTCGAAAAATTATCTATAATGTAGTCTTCAAATTTTTCTTCTAAAATCGTCTTATCAAAACGATTGTTCTGATAATGTTTGAAAACCTGATTTTTTACGGCGCGAAACAAAAAAGGTTCAATCGCCTGAATATTCAGCTCTTCTTTCCTTTCCCATAAATCAACAAAAACATCCTGAACGATGTTCTGTGCCAAGTCTTTATCCTGAGTCATCGTATAAGAAAACGCATTGAGCTTTTTCCAATATTGATTGTACGTTTGTTCAAAAATTTCAGGATTGTTCATATGGCAATTACAGGCTTTTTAATATCGTAAAATAATAAAATGAAAAGCCAATGCTTTTTGCGTCAAGGTTATCTTTAAATTAATAAATAAACACGTTTGTTGTATTAATACTACTTTTTTATGGACGAAATAAAAATGTCTTTGCGATTTCTTTTTTTTAATCTAACATAAAAAACAATAGCAGCCTTTAACTTAGTCCCTTTCAAAAATGCAATTTTCTTTTGATGCGTCCCAGTCAACAGTATCAATTACATTTTAGAATTATGAAACCATTTTTGTTCACTTTATTATTTGTCAGCGCTGTAAATTTTGGCGTTCAGGCTCAAAACAACAATCTGAAAATGAACCAGCTTCAGGTTATCGGATCGCATAACAGTTACCGTCACGCGATTGAAACTGACTTATACAATACGATTCAGGCAAGAGACACTTCTCGTTCGCTCAAAGGCTTACAGTATACTCATATTAGCATTACCGATCAATTAAACAAAGGTTTGCGCAATCTGGAAATTGATATTTTCGCCGACGCGAAAGGCGGAAAATATGCACATCCGAGAGGTTTAGATATTGCAAAATCTGAAGAAGCTTACGACCCAGAGGGATTAATGAAAAAACCAGGCTTTAAGGTTTTCCATATGCCGGATATCGATTTTAGAACTTCTTGCTATACTTTCGAAATCTGTCTTCAGGAACTAAAAAAATGGTCTGATGCTAATCCGAATCATGTTCCCGTTTTTATCACTTTAGAACCAAAAGACGGCGATGCCAATTTCTTCGGAACAAAACCAGAAGATTTCACCGCAGCCGTTTTTGATGAAATGGATAAAGTAATCAGAAAAAAATTAGGAAAAGACAAACTGATTACACCAGATATGGTTCGCGGAAAATATAAAACGCTTGAAGAAGCAGTTCTACACAATAACTGGCCGACATTAAAAGAAGCAAAAGGAAGATTTTTATTCATCTTAGATAATAACGGCGCAAAAAGAGATTTGTACGCATTGAATCATCCGTCCCTTAAGGGACGCGCCGTTTTCATTAACGCCGAACCCGGAAAACCAGAAGCTGCAACTTTATTTAGAAATAATTCTGAAGATCCACAAATTGAAGATTTAGTAAAAAAAGGCTACTTAATAAGAACTCGCGCCGATTCTGATACCAAAGAAGCACGCGCCAACGACTATTCCCATTTTGAAGCAGCTAAAAAATCGGGCGCACAAATCATCACAACCGATTATTATCTGCCAAGTACTTTCTTTAATTCACCGTATCAGATTAAATATGATGACGGAAGCTATGTTCGAAATAATCCTGTGACTGGAAAATAGTTTTTTTGTTTCAAGTTTCAAGTTATTGCTGGAGCGAGAAACTTGAAACTTGAAACAATAATAATTTTAACCGCAAAGAGCGCAAAGTTCTTTTTTAAGATTACGTTTATAACGCAAAGTTCACAAAGTTTTACCACATATATTCATGAGTTTTTCAAACATAGCCTGCGGTTTCAACCACGGGAACGTTCAGAGAGAAATATACAGAAAGAAAATATACATTGTGTACCTGCGGTTGAAATCACAGGCTATATTAAAACCAGATTTGATAATTATACTTAAAAAACTAAAAATCCACAAAGCTTTGCGAACTTATTTATTTTATAAACTTCTCTCAAAATCTTTGCGGTCTTTGCGAAAAACCTTAACGGTCTTTGCGGTTAAAAAAACACTCAAAAGTTAAAAACAATTATGAATTCAAGATATACATTTTTACATATACTGTTCTTTGTTGTTTTCTTCAACAATACTGCATCAGCACAAAAAGTAAAAAACCTCAACGGAACACAAATAGCTTTTCTGTCTGATGTGCATTTACAAGATTTATTTGGCAGCTTTTCAGATTCCGATTATAAAGGAGTTCTGAATCCGAAAACGGGACAATATGTTTTGTTGCGAACCATGTCGTCTCAGCTGCATTCCACTAGAATTTTCAATGAAAATTATTTTGCATTTATAGCAGCATTAGAAGATATCGCCAAACGAAAAATCAAATATGTTGCACTTCCAGGAGATTATACAGATGATGGCCAGCCAATTCACGTTCGTGGATTAGCCGCAATATTAGAACAATACACCCAAAAATACGGAATAGAATTCTTTATCACTACTGGAAATCATGATCCTGTCGGGCCGTTTGCGCAAGAATCTGGAAAAGAAGATTTCTTAGGAAAAGAAGGCAAAAGTCAGCCCATTTTTAGCAAAGAAGGCCTTTATAAGCCAAATTTAAACATCGAACAGCCAGTAGTTGTTACCGCCGACATTGCTAAAATGGGTTATTTAGGAATCACCGAACAGCTTCAGAATTTTGGCTTTCATCCGAATTCAAAATACAAATTCTGGGCAACGCCTTTTTCTAATTATACTAGTGAAAATTACTCGTTTGAAAAAGCAGCGGAAAGTGCTAAACTGGCAAACCGTGTGTATGAGGTAGCTCCAGGTTACGAAGTTCCAGATGTAAGTTATGTTGTAGAACCTATTGACGGACTTTGGCTAATGGCCATTGACGGAAATGTTTATATCCCAAAGAAAAATGCTTCTACTGAAAAAGATTCTAAAAATTACAACGAAGCCAGTACGGGTTATAACAATGTGCTTTCCAATAAAAAACATCTAATAAAATGGGTTGAAACTATTTCGGCTGAAGCCAAGAAACAAAGGAAAACTTTAATAGCTTTCAGTCATTTCCCAATGATTGATTTTAATGATGACGCTTCTGCGGAAATAAAAGAGTTGCTTGGTCCAAACAAATGGCAGTTAAATCGTGTTCCAGTTGAAGAAGTAGCTCAGGTTTTTGCAGATACAGGGCTTAAAATTCATTTTGGAGGCCATATGCACATCAACGATACGGGAGTTCGGACTTCTGCAAAAGGAAATACTTTGGTTAATATTCAAACACCATCGCTTGCCGCATATATTCCCGCTTATAAATTATTGACTTTCAAAAAAGATAATCTTGTCGATATTCAAACCATTACTATTGATAATGTTCCGAGGTATAACGAACTTTTTGATTTATATGAAATGGAATATCAGTTTTTGAAAAGCCAGAATGTCCAAGACATTTGGAATATTGATATTTTAAAAACAAAAAACTATCATGATTTTACCGATTTTCATTTAAAAGAATTAGTTCGCCTTCGATTCTTAAAAGACGATTGTCCTTCTGATTTTAAAGATTTCATTTTGAATGTTTCTGCAAAAGATTTACTGGTTTTGGCCAATATGCAATCTGATCAAGATTTTGATTTTATACTAAAAAATAAAGAACAGTTTCAAACAGAATGGAAAGAAGCTGAAGCTAAATCGCAAAAAATCTTAACTCAGAGTAATTTCAAAAAAGACGCTTTTAATTGGACAGGTTACGATCTTTTAGTAGATTTTTATCGTTTTAGAAGTGCAGATGAATTGGCTCTAGTCGATGTTGGAATTCAAAGAGCAAAAGAATACAAAATCTTATCCAATTTATTTTTAGAAGGTTCTAAAGCTGATCTTTCAAAAGACACTCCGCTACAAAAACAAATGAAGTTATTCCTGATCATCTTCAATAAATTTATGCATGAAGTCCCTGCGGATCATTTTACAGTTGATCTGAAAAATGGCGAAATTAAAAGTGTGAAGTAATTTATTCTAAGAGACGCTTTTTACCGCAAAGAACGCTAAGGTTACGCAAAGGTCACAAAGGATTTTGAGTATAGTTTTATAAATTAAAGTTCGCAAAGCTAATCCCATAATACTTTGCGAACTTTTTAATTTATAAATTTAGCTTTAAAAAAACTTAGCGCTCTTTGCGTAAACCTTTGTGCTCTTTGTGGTTAAAACAAAAAAAGGCCATCATAAAAAATGACAGCCTTTTCATCACATTAAAACCTAAAATTTAATGTATCTAAAACCATTATGGCAAATGGGTTAGGGTTATTTTTTAATAAAACGTCTTACCGTTTTGATTCCGTTTTTCTCTACCGAAATTAGATAAATTCCTGTTTTTAAAGTCGAAACATCAATGCTGTTATTGTTTACGGTTTGAGAAAAAATAGTTGCACCACCTTCTGTATTGATGACATTTACATTTCCACCGGAAACCTCTGTGCTGAAGAAAAGCTGACTTTCAGTCGGATTCGGATAAATCTCCAAACTTGCAATTGATTGTTCTGGGTTTACAGGAGCAGATTTTGCCGTTGAACCCGATTTTGTAATTCTAAACCAGTTTATATTAAACCCTGTATTTTGAACATATATCCCGAAATTATACGTTCCCGCATTTACGGTTACAGTTTGAGTAATTGTCTGCCAGTTTTGCCATCCTCCTGTATTTGGCACATTTACAGCACCAAGCTGAATAGTTCCTGCATTTAAATCAGAGGATAATCTTCCGCCTGTAACAGCACTTGAAACACGATATTCTATTTGATAAGAACCAGAAGTTGGGAAATTAATATTATAATAAGCCATCCAATCGCCTGTATCGCAATATCCTACATTTAATCCACCGCCTGTATCGGTTGTTGCTTCGGTTTGAACACCACTCATTGTATTGTAATTTTCGGCTTGAATTAAAGTTCCTGTTGCGGGAGGATTGCTTCCTGTAATTACCTGATTAATTGCTGTCAGTAAAGATTTAGTTCCTGTTGCATCCTGGGACAATTCCCAAATCATAACTCCCCCTGCGTTCTGAATCGCAAAAGTTGTTTTTTGTTTGATTGTTGGAATTCCGTTGTAATAAATGGTGTTTCCTACCTGATCTAGATTTTCAGCCCCTGGATATTGAGCTACGATATTAGCATACGAAATTCCTTGATTGGCAGAAGCACCAAAACCATAGCCATAAAAAGGAAGTCCGATGATGGCTTTACTTGCAGGCAATCCTCTTCCTGTCCAATAATTAAACTGATTTACTGCCATGCTGTAAGGCGAATGCTGTCCTGGATTGTTTGGTGCCCAAGGCCCTGTTGCATCATAAGCCATGATATTAATCCAGTCGTAAGCTGCAAAAGTAGATGAAGGTACATTGGCACCACCATATCCTTCTGAAAGCGCTGCCGAAATCAATTTGCCATTGGCATGCAGTTTATTCGCAAGAGCAATAACAAATCCGCCGTAATCTCCATTAATTGCTGGGCCTTCCAAATCAACGTCTACACCATCAAAATTGTGAGCTACCACATAATCGTAGATTTTTTGAATAAAAGCCGTTCTGTTGGCTGGCGTAATCAAATTGAAGTAATTATCGCGAATAGAGCCTCCTTCTGAAACTGAACCTCCTCCAAGCGAAACAAACACTTTTACATTTTGGGCATGTGCCGCATTTATTATGGCATTACTTCCTGAATTAAAACTCAAATATCCGTTGGCATCAGGATTTTCAAAAGCAATATTAATGTGCGTTAATTTACTGTATTGAACAGTGCTTGAAAAAGCATTCAAATCAATCCAGTTCGGAATGTAAGCAATGACTTTTTTCTGAGCTGTCGCTAAATTAAAAGCGCCCAAGACTAAAATAATCATGCATTTCTGCAGCATTCTTTTGTAATTGTTTTTCATAATAATTGTTTTAATAGATTAATAAACTCGTAAACATGGGACGGTTATTTGAGTTGCATTTTTTTTGTTTTTAGATTTCAGACTTTAGATTTGATTTAAAATCCAATTTTTTAGAACTAACACTACCTAATTTATTATCTAAATCTAAAGCCTGAGATCACTTTTTAAAACTATTTTTTTATGAAACGTTTGATCGTTTGTTTGCCCTCTTTTTCGAAAACTATAAAATAGATTCCTTTTCTAAGATGCGAAACATCAAAACTATTGTTGTTGATTTTTTGAGATGCTACAGTAGATCCTGTTTGAGAATCTACAATTTTTACGCTTCCTCCAGAAAGATCTGCTGTCACATAAAGTGTGCTTTCAACTGGACTTGGATAAACATTTAAAATTGTTTCGGCTGGTTCTTCCATTGTTTCAACTGAAGCCATTCGTGCTGTTCCTCCCGCTACTTTTGTAATTTTAATCCAGTTGATATTCATTCCTGTATTTTGAATGTAAATTCCGAAATTGTAAGTACCTGCATTAACATTCACAGTTTGTGATACGGTTTGCCAATTTTGCCAACCTCCAGTATTTGGAATATCAACATTTCCTAAAACAACTGCTCCAGCATTTAAATCAGATGATAATCTTCCACCATTGACAGCACTTGCCACTCGGTATTCTATTAAATAAGAACCTGTTGTTGGAAAATTAATGCTATTATACGCTAACCAGTCACCTGTTTCTGTATAACCAACATTTGAACCTCCTCCAGTATCTGTTGTTGCTTCAACCTGAATACCGCTCATCGCTGAATAATCTTCTGCTTGAATTAAAACTGAAGTCTGCGAACTAGTTGCTGGAACTAATTTCCATTGTCCGCAAGTCTGGTTGTTATTATCCCATTGCTGTACAATTGCTCCAGAAGCTGTACTTGCTCCTGCCACCTCAACAATTCTTCCGCTGTGACGGGCAACAATTTTATAATAGCCATCACCAGTTGAAACCAAAATAAACTGCTGGTTTGTCGTTGCATTGTACGGATACTGCTCTATTCTTGCGCCATTGGCTTTATTGAAGTTATTGATATCCATTGACATTCCGCTGTGGTTGGCAATGATTTTGTACATTCCGTCTCCTAAATGCGTAAAAGTAAATTTCTGATTGTTACCAGAATTCAAAACCCCTTGATTGATTCCTGCTCCGTTTGACATGCTGGAATTCCAAACATCCATGTACAAACCGCTATTTCTGTTTTGAAGAAAGAAAGTTTGGTTTCCTAAAGTCGTTGTTCCGTTTGCAATAACTCTAATCGAACTTACTTTATCATTCCAAGTGGCATTCAAACAAGAATTATCAGAATTAATTACGGTCGAAGCTCCTGTAAAATTATCATCTTGATATAAAATTGCCTGATAACCTTGAGTAATTTTTAGTGAAGAAATATCATCATTTAAAACACCTAAAGAATTTAAACGAGCTAGATTGTAATCACCAATTGTCAATCCCCCAGAGAAACCAGTGTAGTTGCAATCTTTGTAAACTGTTATTACATCTGTCGTAGCTGGAACTGAAGGCGTCGTAAGTCCGTAATAACCCCCAAATGTTGCGATAACTTTTGTTGGCTGTGGCGAATGAAGCGATGGCGACTGATCGGCAACATCATCATAAGCAAACCCATAAGCCAAATTATCGATATTAATTCCTGGTAAATGCCAGAATTTAGAATAATGATTGGTTGGATTTACTTGATAATATTTCGATGCATCGTACCAATTCTGCTGTCCAGGATTTGTCGTTGTTGTATTTACCACATGTCGATTAATCGCAGCTGTTAATTGCGCCTGAATTACAAGATCTAAATCCCCGTCCACCAATCTTCTGTCCAAAACGCCTTTTCCTTCAAGAGCTTCCTGCGTTGTTGGTCGGTTTTGTACACGTCCTGTTCTTCCAACAAAAGCGCCAGATTGCCCAACCATTTCTAATTGTTCTCCAATAACTCTTCCTTTGAATACTCCCGCATCTCCTGCATAAAAAATCAAATCTTCATTTTTGTATTTATTCCAAATTGCATCGATATATGATTTTAAATAGTTTGCGTATGGCCCTGATCCTTCCGCATAAGCTGGAGTTTTAGACGGAGCTGTAATTTCTCCTGTTGCATCATTGACACAGCCTTGAAATTCCGCTGGAACATTGGCTTTAAAAGCAGCAACAATATCAGCGTGCTTCTTCAAGTCTCCCACTTTCTTTTGATAACCGTTAGCACCAAACAACTCCAATCCCATTGGATATTTGTATGAATCTACTCTTGTTGGATTTCCGAAGAAACCATATTGATTATTGGTCAATTCGATCATTTCATACAAAATACCCTGATTCGGATCTGTTGCGTTCTGCGGATTTGGCGATGCATATCCCGAAGGCGCTCCACTGGTTCCAAAGAAATAAAAATAAAGCTGTGAACCTTTAGAAATAAAAACTCGACATCCTGCAATTAATGGCAGTGTAAAGGTCTTGTTTGGAATTTCACTCAACTTAGTAAAACATGCCGCATATTTTGAGTTTTGTCCTGGTCCTGTATTTCCGCCATAAGTGGGTCCTGTGACTGTGTTGTAAGAAGCGCTCATTGGTAAAACCTGACTTGTTTTGGCATTTACCCAAACGTGATTTCCTGTAGTATAATCGATTCCTACAATGGCAACATATAAATCGCTGTCGGCAAACGTCGAATTATTACTAATCGTAAATGGTACAGGCCCTTGAGCATGTATTAGGTTTGAAAACACTAAAAAAAGTGTCATCAAAAAAGAAAATCTTTGAAGTCTAATTTTATTCATATCTAAATAGTTTTGGGGTTAATAAAATAGATTCTAAAACGAAAGTCATTTTCAAATAAATGACTAATTAAATCCGTCAGGTACAACTGGTATGCCCTCCTTGAATTGCACCCAACGGACTTAAAAATTATTTCTTAATTAACTTCTTACTCCAGCTTTTTTGATCTGATTTGAAGTTCAGAATGTAGATTCCTCTGCGAAGTTTACTCACATCAATTACACTTTCATTCCCTTGAGGCTTGTTTTGCAAAATTAAAGTCCCAGAATCATCATAAATCGTAATGACTTTATTGTCTAAGTTTTCAGGAGATGAAACTTGAACATAATTTGTGGTCGGATTTGGATACACTGCAAAAACAGCTTCTTCCGCCAGAGGTTCTTCAGCAACATTCAAAGCCATTCTAGCTGTTGACGAAGATCCGTAAGCTTCAATTTCATACAATGAATATCCGTAAGGAGCCAAAGCTTTTGCTGTACATAAAATGCGAAGATATCTTCCCGTTCCGCTTACCGCTAAATCATCCGTTCCGCCATCGCTTGCCGTTTGTGTATTGATTGTTTCATTTTCTGTAAAAACATTATCTGTAGAAAGCTGTACTTTATATTGAGTCGCGTAAGCTGCTTCCCATTTTAACACTACGCGATTAAGAGTGTAATTACTTCCTAAATCGACATAAATCCATTCTGTTGCATTGGCAAAAGAACTTGCCCATCTTGTACCTCCATCTCCATCTGTTGCTTGGTTTGCAGTAAAAGTCGCATTTTCTAATGTTGAAGCCGTTGCTGTTTTAGCCAAAGCTAAATTCACATTTGGAGTTTCTGTAGAAACTAAATTTAAAGCTCTCAGGTTATCAAAATAATACGTGTTTCCAGAATTGGTTCCCGGCTCAAACAAGAAAACAAAACGGTTGACATCATTATCTGGAGTTGAAGCGTCTGGCGTGCTTACATACGTAAAAGTAATCGTATGCCAAGCGTTGCTTTGTTTTACAACTCCCTGATAAATACTATGTCTTCCAACAGGATAATTGGACGGAATTGAAGCACTGCTTTCTGCCTGCCAAGAAATAATAGATCCAACTGGTGCAGAAGTATACACGTCCATCGCGAATTTTTTAGTTCCCGCTTTAAAATCACCTATGTTGTTTAAAGTCGTATTAAAGGAGAAATTATCATACAATTCTGTTGATTTACGAACGTATTTCCCAACATTAGAAGAAGTGTTGATTCCGCTTGCATTCGGATTTGCTGTATTTGGCGTATAAGTTCCAATAGCATCTCTAAACGTAATATTGTGAATCGTTTGATAATCCTCATACACAACTCCTGGCGTAAATGTATCTGGCAGTTTAGTCGAACCAATTCTAATATTATCAAAATAATACGTATCACTTGTATAAGAACCCGAATTAAACAATAAAACCATTTGATTCACAGCCAAATTTGAAGTTCCAGCATCCGGACTTGAATTGTAATAGAAAGTCAGTGTTTCCCATTGATTTTGTTTGGTTGTAATGGCTACGTAACTGCTATTTCTTCCTGTCGGATAATTGGCTGGAAGCGAAGTGGCACTATTTTCAAAATTCATGCTAACAACCGTACCAATTGGCGCCGTTGTATAGACATCGATCATAATTTTATTGGTCTGACTTTTAAATAAACCAGCATCTTCGATTGAAGTTTGTGTATTAAAGAAAAGAACATCGTACTGTTCTGAGGCGTTTCGAACATACCTCGCCACATTTGCAGATGAATTAATAGAATTTGATCCCGGATTTGCCACAACAGAATACGTTCCCGTTGTCGTTCCTTTAATAATTTTGTTGATGCCATCGTAGTTTTGCAGAACATCTGTAGCAATAATTGGTTTTTCTGGTGCAGCTTTTGTCAATAAATTATCAAAGTAATAAGTCGCTCCAGAATTAGAATTCGATTCAAAAAGAATTACGACATTATTGATTGACAAAGCGCTCGTATTTGGGTCTATTACTTTTTCGAACTCAAATTCAATCGTTTCCCATTTGTTCTGAACTGTTGTCGTAGCTTTAAAACCGCTATGTCTTCCTAACGGATAATTGGTTGCAGTCGTTACATTGCTGTTTTCTAATTGCATGGATATTTTTGTTCCAACAGGAGCCGAAGTATAAATATCAAACGAAAGTCTTTTTCTTCCGTACACATAATCATTCGCATTGGTAATGGTTACATTTCTGATGTTTAAAACATCGTACAATTCGCTAGAATTTCGAACATATTTACCAACCAAGGCAGAAGTGTTAATTCCTGTAGCAGAAGGATTCGCCACAGCTTCTGTCAAAACTCCAGTTTTTACAGGATATAAAACATTTCGATTGCTTTGAAAATCCTCATGCATTTTTTCAACTGGCAATGCAGGTTCAGCGGTAACTGCTAGTTTGTAAGTGTTGACATTACAACCTGAAACTGTTGCAGCTACAGAAACATCTCCTCCAGAAGTTCCCCAATTTACAGTAATCGAATTTGTTCCCTGTCCTGACGCAATTGTTGCTCCTGCTGGAACTGTCCAGTTGTAGGTCGCCCCCGCAATTGCATTAACAGAATAGGTTTTACCAGTTTCATTTTGGTATACTTTGTTATCGCCTGTTACCGCATATTTAAAACTCCCATCGTAAACACGAACATAATCGACTTGTAATTTTGCAGGAAAATCACCTGGAACTGGCGCTACTCCCGCTCCATTTACACTGGTATATGGCGTTCCTGCGCTACCAACAGCAAGGTTTAAAATAATGTAAAACTGACTATCGTTAAAAGGCCATCCGCCATTAACTGTTGTATTTGGGGTTGCAGTGTGAAATAAAACATCGTCAACAAACCATTTTATAAAGTTTGGTCCCCATTCTACCGCATAAACATGAAAATCAGAAGATAAATCTGTTGGAGAACTATAGCTTCTTCCTGTAAAATGATATCCGTTTCCATCATAGTGAATAGTGCCGTCTACAGATTGCGGATTTCTGTGTTTGGCTTCCATAATATCAATTTCACCAGTATACGGCCAATTTCCATTTACAGGAAGCATCCAAAAAGCAGGCCACGCTCCCTGGCCATTAGATAACTTCATTCTAGCTTCAACTCTTCCGTATTTTAAAGCGTACTTCCCTTCTGTTGTTAATTTGGAAGAAGCATACGGCTGATCTGGAAACTGTGACGTTGGCTGATATTTAGCCTCAATGTTCAAGTAACTATTCGTTCCTTCTTTTACAATTGTTGCCTGATTCGGTTCGTAACGCTGAGCTTCGGCGTTTCCAAATCCGCAGAGCGATGGACAGCCGTTCCCTGAAATACTCTGCCATTTGGTTAAATCGACTGCCGTACCATTAAATTCATCAGACCAAACAAGCGTATTGCATTGAGCTTGGGTTTTCAGAAATGGCAGCAGTAGAAATAAAACTGCAACACAAAATTGTTTTAATAAATAAGAATTGCTTTTCGGTGGTCGGCCGAAAAAAAAGTCATTTTGCTTCATTTTGAATAGGTTTTTAGTTAGTAAATGCTATTTCTTCAATACAAACCATTTAAAAAAATAGTTTGTATTTTCCGACAATAACAACGCAATATTAACTAAAAAATCAGGCAAGACTTACATTTTAGAGTACGGTTTGACTACGGTACTATCGAAGAAATGTAACAAATCATCGATGAAAAGCATAAAATCACTAAAAATTTCACTTAAATGAGAAAAATTAAAAATTGAGAATAAATTCGGTAATGTTTGTATCTGATGGAAGCTGCAATTTTTTACGAATGCGATAACGAGTATCTTCAACACCACGAACAGAAATTCCTAAAAGCGGAGCAATTTCTTTTGTATTGAAATTCATTCGCAAGTAAGCGCATAATCGCATATCGCGCGGAGTCAATTCTGGATAACTCGATTTTAATCGCTGCATAAAATTATCATGCAATTGATTAAAGATTTCTTCAAATTCGTTCCAATGCTTGTCTGCCTGCAATTCGTGGTCTATTAATTTATTGATTTTAGTAAGCAGACTAAAATTTACATTCGGATCATTTTTCTTATCAATCTGTGCAATCAATTCTTTTATGGAAAGTAGAATTTCATTCAAGTGAATCAAATTGACTGTATTTGAAGCTACTTTGGCATTTTTAAGATTTATTGTCGTTTCAAGATTCTCACGTACAATAGCCATATTCTGTTGCTCCCACGTCAGTTTTTGTTCGTTAAGTTCTGCACGGCTTCGAAGCAATTCTCTTTCTTGATTCTCTATCAATTGACGGCGTTGACGCTCAGCAACAGATTTCTGATATCTAACAATGAAATAAATTACAATACTATAAAGTGCAAAATAAAATAAGTATGCCCAAAAAGTTCTGTACCAAGGCGGTAAAACTTCAAATCGAAAGACCGCTTCTTCGCTAACCACATCATACATGTTTTTTGCCCTTACATGAAAAACATATTCTTTTTCAGGCAAATTGGTATATTCTTTTTCCGTTTGAAGACTATAATCTGACCATGTTGGTTCAAAACCCTCCAACCAATATTCGTATTTTGTTGCATCGGCATCTTCAAAACAAAGCGATGCAAAAGAAAAATGAAGTGCATTATTAACATAGGGTAATATAGTGGAAAGTTTATCGTTTGTAGATCCCGTTTTGTTTGGAAGAACATCATAACGGCTAGAAAACAACAGACTATCTTTTGGGAAGATGCATTTTACTTCTGAAATAACCGCTTTATATTTCGTTTGATATTTCTTGTTTTTAATTGCACTGTAATGAATTAAACCTTCTTGTGTTCCGAAAAAAACATCGCCACTTTTTGTGGTCTGAATATTTTCAAAACCAGGAACATACATAAATCCGAGTTTCCGAAAAGGAAGTTCATCAATCTTAAAACTTCCATTTTTCTGTTTGTTCATTTTCCCCGTATTTTCTCCAGAAATGTACCAAATATTATCCTGATGATCTGGTTTTACTAATCGGATATGATTCTCTAATCCGAGATATTTCTTGAAAACGGGATCTGGAATCATTCTCTTTGAAGATACATCTTGTCTATAAACGCCTTTTGTGGTTCCAAAGAAAATTTGATTATCCACTTTAAAAGTATTCAAAAACAAACTCGACGGAAAACCATTTTTATCATTATAAAACTGAATATCCATAACCGAATCGTATTCAGCATTGAATTTAATTTTATAAATGCCTTTGTATCCATGTGCGATCCAAATGTTTCCTTGTTTGTCAGTTTCGATAATTCTACTGCTTTCTTCAAACCCTTTTATCCTGTGCTGAAAAACCCAGAAACCGTTTATTTGTTTCAGAAGATACAAACCAGTATAACCGCCAACAAGAAGCAAATCAGGACGATTTGGGATTAGAATTCCTTGCCAAGCGCCATCAATTTTTGCTAGTGCTTTCGCGGAATTTCCACTGATTTCGAATATTCCATTTTTTTCAAAAGCCAATAACGAATTACCGAAAACGCCCACATTCCAAACATTTTCAGACATTCCAGAAATATGCTGAAAGGTTATATTCTCTCTTTTTCCGCTTTTATAAGCTTCCCAATCCAGCCAAAATAAACCGTTATCTGTACCGATATACAATTTATTCTGGTAAATCTGACTGCAATAAATTTTCGTTTCAGAATTAGAACTGTCTATAATTTTTGACAACGGAGAAGAAATCTGAATCAGTGAAATTCCGCCTTTGAGCGTTACCCACAAATTTCCTTCTTTATCAATTTTAAAATTGGTCACATATTCATTCTGAAGTCCCATTTGTTTGTCAATGTGTTGAATCAAATGTCCTTCACTATCAATAACTATCAACCCCGATTGACGGGTTCCAATTCCGAAATATCCGTCTGAAAGTGCAATTCCTGCCGAAATCTGATTTTGTTTCAACAAATGATCAACTTCGGTTACAAATGGCTTTATTTGATTTTCGTTGAAGGTAAAAAGACCATTTTTTTGGGTTAATAATAAAAAGCCTTTTTTCGTTTGAAAAATCTTTCTAACCTGCATTCCAATAAATTTCTGACCATTTTCTACTGGAATTAGAGTATTGCCATTTAATTTCAGTAATCCTTTTTCATTGTCAGAAACATAGATTTCTTTTCCTGCTTCAAAGAAATCATCAAAGCTTGTTTTTGAATTTATTACCTTGATTGTATTGTTTTTATAAATAAAAATCCTTTCGTAAGAGAAAAAAATGACTTCGTTATTTCGAATGACTGTATGAAGTACATCTCCAAAATTTCGAAATTCTTTTGGAAGTAATTTTACCAATGAAGTATATTGATATTGTCCATTTGACAGCTGAATCACAAATCCAAAATCGCCTTGAGCGCCAACATAAAGTTTATCTTTTTTATCGATTGCCATGGAGCGAACCATACTTCGGTTTTCTGGCTGTGTTACAATAGCCCAACGCACACCATCAAATTGCATCACACCAAAATGATTCGCAAAAAACATCATCCCTTTAGAATCTTGTAAAACATCCCAATTTTCAGATGCAGCTTTATATGCTTTCGGACTATAATTGGCTATAAAAGGAACTCCAATCTTTTTGATTTGAGAGTTAATAAATGGAGAGATAAATAAAAGTGATAGAAATAAAATCTTGATTTTAAGTTTCGTCATTTTGTTACAATGTGTAGGTTAATGCAGTGATTTTGGGAAGTCACATTCTAAAAAAAGATCCTTTGGGAAAAATCATTTTCTAGGCAAAAAAGACACTCTTCTTTAAATGTATTAATAACAATTATTCATTATTAACAAACCAAAAAAGAGAATGTCGAAACTCAAATATATAAAAATTTATTTTAATGCAACAAATTACATTTTAACGAGAGAATTTGATAATTAGATAATGGGGTAATTAAGCTTTGTCAAAGTTTGAAACTTTTGACAAAGCTGTAAAACTAGTTTCATCCATTATATTTCCTCAATATATTATTCATTCCGAAGGAATGTTTGGTTGGTAGATTTTAAATGGATTCGGTGCTGTACGTTCCGTAGGAACGTTTGAATTATGCACATAACATTCATTTCGTAAAACAGGTGTCCCTACAGGACACTATTCAAATGCGTAATTTTATTTACTACCGACCAGATATTCCTAACGGAATAATTTACTCGTTAACCAAACCCGACAGGTTTTTAAAACCTGTCGGGTTTAATTTGAAACGTGAAACAAAAATCATTATATAATCCGTCTATCTTCGACTTCGCTCTGGCTGGCAAATTTTATTTGGTGATCGAAGTCGAAGCCCGCTCCAACCAAATTTGAATGTTTTCTTCTAAAAAGCTAATTTTTCAAGTAATTCTTTATAAGAGCTAAAAAGCTTCGCTCCCTCTTCTTCTAAATCTTCATTATTAAAACCATTTGTAAAACCGTAAACTTTAAATCCGCCACTAATTCCTGCTTTTACACCCGCTTTACTATCTTCTAAAACAATGCAGTCTTCCACCTCAAAACCCATTTCTTTCGCGGCATGTAGAAATATTCCAGGCTCTGGTTTCCAACTGCCAATTTGATACGAACTAAATATTTTATTTTCGAATTTATCCAATAATCCTGCAACTTCAAGGTTCAAACGAATTTTATCTACCGGTCCACTAGAGGCAACACAATACGGAATTTTTAATTTTTCGATATTTTCGATAAAATCAATAATTCCTTCCATTGGTTTTACCTGAGTTTTAAAAGCTTCAAAACTCTTTTCGCGATATTCGTTTTCAAAATTCTCAGGCAATTTCTGATCGATTGCTTCTTCGATATGGCGGAAACAATCTTTTAGATTTCGGCCATTAAAATAACGATAAGCGTCTTCCAATTCCATTTCGAATCCGTGTTGCTGTGCCATTGATAGCAATATTCCGTTACCAATTTTCTCTGTATCGACCAAAACTCCATCGCAATCGAAAATAATACATTTAACCATTTCTGTTGATTTTCATTTAATTATAATTTCTCCTGAAATCAAAATCAGGAAATGTAAATTACAAAAAATAATCGATTTCTTTCCCAAAGCTTTTCTTCTCATTTCCAGACTTCTGTACAGAATTACTCCTATTTTGTACTTTCTTTTGGGTTTTGATTTGTACTTTTATAATCCTATCCAACCTATTTTGAAAATATTAAAACCTTAGCATTTTGAAAAAACATCTTTTTATCATAACCGTTCTGACAGCCAATTTTGCTGCTTTTTCGCAGAATAAAATCATCACAATTTCCAACTCTTTAAAAGTTGACCGAGAATTTGAGACCATCGAATTGACTAAAAAAATTCTTGGTCTGACTGATCACGCAAAACTTGAAAATTATGCTGTAAAAGATATTAGCACTAATTCGTTTTTAGAAACTCAAACTGTAGACAATGACGGTGACGGAACTATGGATGTGCTTTTGTTTCAACCTAAAATAAAAGCTTCTTCTAAACAAGATTTTGAGGTTTTAGTCGGTACAAATCCTTCTGCGTCAAAAGTTGTTAGCTGTTATTCACGCTTTGTTCCAGAACGCACAGATGACTATGCTTGGGAAAACAACAAAGTCGCTTTTAGAACTTACGGCCCTGTCGCTCAAAAAATGGTGGAAGAAAATATTCCAGGCGGAACATTAACCAGCGGAATTGATGCTTGGCTTAAAAGAGTAGATTATCCAATCATCAACAAATGGTACGAAAAAGCCACAAACGGAACCGGAACGTATCATAAAGATACAGGAGAAGGCCTGGACAATTTTCACGTAGGAGATAGTCGTGGCGTAGGCGGAATCGCCGTTAACGTGGATGGAAAATATTATTTCTCTAAAAATTTCATCAGCTGGAAAACGATTACGACGGGTCCAATTAGAACGAGTTTTATTTTGACTTATGCCGATTGGGATGCAAAAGGAAATAAAATAACGGAATCCAAATTAATCAGTTTAGATTACGGAAGTCAGCTTTCTCGTTTTGAAATCAATATTACTGGAACCAAACAAATTGCTGCCGGATTAACACTTCATGATAAAAAAGGAACCACTGGAACGAATTTAAAAGAAGGCTGGCTGAGTTACTGGGAACCTATCGACGATTCTGAAATTGGAATAGGTCTAGTCGCTCCAAAAAATACTTTATTAAGTTTTGACAATCATGTAACAGACGAAAAAGATCTAAGTAATCTGTACGGAAATATTGCCGTCCAAAATAACAAAGCCATTTATTATGTTGGTTTTGGATGGAAAAAAGGAAGTCCGTTTCAAACCAAACAAGAATGGGAAAAATATTTGAGTTCTTTTGCGGAGAAGGTTAATAATCCTTTGATTGTAAAGGTTAAAAAGTGATTTTTTTCTTGCCACTAAGACACTAAGGCGCAAAGTTTTTTTCTTAATTCAAACATAGCCCGTGGTTTCAACCACGGGCTATGTTTGAAATGTATTTATTTTCTAACAGGAAAATAATTCTCCTTCAAAATAATCTCGAGCGGAATGTAATGCGTCCGTTCTGTCTCTTCTTGTAGAACCAGTTTTTTATACAAATAATTAATCCCCATATAACCTTGATCTTCGGGTCTTTGATTGATTAAAAAATCAATTACGCCTTTATTTAAGTATTCAATGTTTTCTTTTAATAAATCAAAACCAATAATTCGAACACCTTTTATATTGTTTTTTTCTAAAAATTTGGCGACAATATACGCTCTAGAATTGGGTACAAAAACGCTGTTTACGCCAGAAAACATTTCTAAACTCAATTGATCGATTCCTGAATCTTTCAGGGTAAATTCAGAAAATTTAAAATTGGTCAATTCATCGTGGTCTTGAAAATACGAATAGAATCCTTTAATACGCTGCTGATACACAGAAGTGCTTTCGATTTCTCTAGTAATCTTAAAAATTAAAACTTGTCTCTCATTTTTTACAGCAAAACTAATTAATCTTCCAGCCAAATAGCCGCTTTGAAAAGCATTTTGTCCGACATAAGCATGTTCATTTTCTTCAGAAATATTCGAATCGATCATCACAATTGGAATATTTTTCTTTTCATATTCCTTTAAAAACTGAACAGAATCTTCGTAGAAAATTGGCGCAAATAAAAGTCCGTCGCAGTCAAACCCTAACACTTTTTGCGCCGATTCTTTAAAAGATGCCAAATCATAATCATAGAAAAAATAATCCAATACAATTCCGAATTTACTGAATTCTAAAGCTGCTTTTTCGATTCCATCCACCTGACTTTTCCAATATTCCAAAGTTTCAGATTTTGGAAGGAAAACTGCAAAATGAAATTTTTTGTTCAACGCCAGATTACTTGCCAAAATATTTCGGGTATAACCAAACTCTTCAATTATAGCATTCACCTTATCTACAGTTTCCTGCGCGACTTGCCCGCGTTTGTGTATAATCCTGTCGACAGTTCCGGCAGAAATATTAGCTAGTTCAGCAATTTTTTTAATTGTTATGATATTGATTCTTTTTAAGTTAAAAAAATAAAAGCAGTCAGGTAAAATTAATTTATTTTATTAAAAATAAGTTGTTTTACATCACTTTTTGCATACATTTGTAAAACACCGTGTGCGTACACGCAAATATACATATAACATCAAAAAATAAAAATAATAACCCATTAAAATGATACTAGACTCATTACAAAATGCACCAAAATATTATGGTCTGCATCCAAATTTCAAAAAAGCTTTTGATTATGTAAATCAAAATGACATTGCCAATTTAGAAGAAGGCGCTTTTGAAATTGGCGAAGGCTTAAAACTAATTGTAATTATCGGACAAGGAAATACAAAAGAAGAAGCGGTTAAAGGATTTGAATGTCACGATAAAAACATAGACATTCAGATTTCTATTAAAGGACCTGAAACTTTTGCATGGAAACCAAGAGAAAAATGTGTGAGCCCAAATGGCGATTACAGTGAGGAAAGAGACGTTCGTTTTTTTCATGACGCACCTGATACCTTTTTTCAAATGCAGGAAAAACAATTTGCCATCTTATTTCCAGAAGATGTTCATACCGCAATGATTGGTGAAGGAACACTGAAAAAGATCGTTATTAAAGTAAAAATATAAGTTATGAGCACTATTCAGAATTCGATTGATGTCATTGTAAAACAAGGAATGCTTCCATTGTATTTTAATGCAGACGAAAGCAAAAGCATCACGATTTTAAGAACACTTTATAACGCTGGAATCAGAGCAGTAGAATATACAAGCCGTGGTCCAGAAGCACTTTCTAATTTCAAAAAAATGATTGAAGTAAGAAACGCTGAAATGCCAGGAATGCTTTTAGGAATTGGGACCATCAAAAATTTAACGCAGGCAGAAACGTATTTTTTAGAAGGAGCTGACTTTTTTATAAGCCCAGGATTTGTTCCTGAAATTGCTTCGTTTTTAATTTCTAAAGAAGTTTTATACGCTCCAGGCTGCATGACTCCAACTGAAATTATTGCAGCTGAAAATACTGGAGTAAAATTCATAAAACTTTTCCCTGGAAACATCTTAGGTCCAGATTTTATGAGTGCCATCAAAGATGTTTTTCCAAACTTAATTTTTATGCCAACCGGAGGTGTTGATACTACTAAACAAAGTATCGAAACTTGGTTTAACGCTGGTGTGTCTGCTGTGGGAATGGGAAGCAAATTAGTTAGCAAAGAATTAATGGAATATGGTGCTTACGAGACAATCGAAAAAGAAACCAAAAGGGTTTTAGATTTGATTGAAACAATAAAAGGTTAAATCTCAAATTTGAAATTCCAAATTCCAAAACTCACAGAGATTAAACGAAAAAATTAAATTAATTATACAGAAGATACTTTATCTATCAAATTGGAATTTAAAGTATTGAATTTTTAAATAAACTCACATGAATTCAATATTCAATCTAAAAGGGAAAATTGCACTGATAACAGGAGGTGCAGGCGTGCTGGGAAGCAGATTTGCAAATACTTTGGCTCAACAAGGCGTTGTGGTCGGAATCGTTTCGCAATCACTTGAGAAAGCAGAAAGCACTGTAAAAACTTTAGAAGCCAATGGCGGACAAGGTTTCGCGGTTCAGGCAAATGTCTTAAACAAAGAAGAATTAGAAAAAGCCAAAGATTTTATTGTTGAAAAATACGGCCGTCTTGATATTTTAATTAATGCCGCAGGCGGAAATATGCCAGGCGCAACGATTCAGCCAGATCAAGCGATCTACGATATGAAAAGCGACGATTTACAAAAAGTAGTTGATTTGAATATTATTGGAACTATGCTTCCAACTCAGGTTTTTGCTGAGCTTTTTGCGAAACAGAAATCAGGAAACATTATCAACATTTCATCGGCTTCGGCGCAAAGACCATTAACGAGAGTTGTGGGCTATTCTGCTTCAAAAGCGGCAATTGACAACTTTACACAATGGATGGCGGTTGAATTGGCGCAAAAATATGGAGAAGGACTTCGTGTAAATGCTATTTCTCCAGGATTCTTTATTGGCGAACAAAACCGTGCTTTATTGCTGACTCCAGAAGGAAAACTGACTCCAAGAGGCGAAAAAATCATCGATCACACGCCAATGGGAAGATTCGGAACTCCAGAAGATATTGACGGTGCGCTTTTGTTTTTATGCAGCGACATGTCAAAATTCGTAACAGGAACGATCTTAAAAGTTGATGGCGGGTTTGCTGCAACAAGCATTTAAGATTTCTCACGTCCTGCAAGGTTTTAAAAACCTTGTAGGTATTTTTAATTTATATAAGCATTAATTTAAACCTACAAGGTTTTTAAAACCTCGCAGGAACTCAAAAAACATAAAAAATGGAACAAACATTAAGATGGTTCGGACCAAATGACCCTGTTTCTTTACAAGATATCAAACAAACCGGAGCAACTGGAATTGTAACAGCGCTGCATCATATTCCAAATGGAGAAGTATGGAGCATTGACGAGATTATTAAACGAAAAGTAGAAATCGAACACGAAAACGGCGATCCTAAAAAAGGGGCTTCTGGTTTAACTTGGTCGGTTGTGGAGAGTATTCCGGTTCATGAAGACATTAAAAAACAAACTGGAAATTACCTTCAATACATTGAAAATTACAAAGAAAGTATTCGCAATCTGGCTTTATGTGGAATCAAATGTGTTTGCTATAACTTCATGCCGGTTTTAGACTGGTCAAGAACTGATTTATCGTACACGGTTGAAGATGGTTCAAAAGCTTTACGTTTCGACATTAATGCTTTTGCTGCTTTTGAATTGTTTATTCTAAAAAGACCAGGTGCAGAAAACGAATATTCTGCTGAGCAAATTCAAAAAGCAAAAAACTACTTTGAAGCGATGACGCAAGAAGATAAAATTAAATTACAGCAGAACATTCTGGCTGGGCTTCCAGGGGCTGAAGAAGCTTATTCTGTTGAAGACTTCTTAGTTACTTTAAGTGCTTATAATCATATTGACAGACAAGCTTTAAAGAATAATCTTTTCTACTTTTTAAAAGAAATTATTCCGGTTGCCGAAAGCAAAGGTGTTTTAATGGCGATTCACCCAGATGATCCTCCTTACCCTATTTTAGGTTTGCCAAGAGTTGTAAGTACAGAGGAAGATTTAATGGAATTAATGAATGCTGCTCCTTCTCCATCAAACGGATTTACCATGTGTACGGGTTCTTATGGTGTTCGTGCTGATAATGATTTGCCTGGAATTGTGAGACGTCATGGTGATAAAATGAATTTTATTCACTTAAGAAGTACACAACGTGACGAAGAAGGAAGTTTCTACGAAGCAAATCACTTAGAAGGCGATGTTGATATGTACGAAGTTGTAAAAGCAATTCTAGAAGTTGAAAAAAGAAATAACAGCAAATTACCGATGCGCCCAGATCACGGACATCAAATGTTGGATGATTTAAAGAAAAAAACAAATCCAGGTTATTCTGCAATTGGCCGCTTAAGAGGCTTGGCAGAATTGCGAGGACTTGAATTAGGAATCAAGCGATCTTTATAATTTGCTTGCCACGAAGGCGCTAAGACGCGAAGATTTTTATTTTAGCCACAGATCAAAGAGATTTTATTTCACGCTCCCGATAGTTATCGGAGGGTGAAATAAAAAAATATAAAACTTTGTGCCCTAGCGCCTTCGTGGCAAACCAAAAAAACTAACTAACCACAAAAACCACAAAACCATGATTCGCCAAGCCATTCTTCTATCCTGTGGCTTTTTTATAAATACTTTACTGGCACAGGAAATACCCAAAATCATTACTTCAAAAACCGATTATCTGCCTGATTTTAGTTATGCAGGTTATCATTTTGGAGAAACTAAACTTCCAGAATCGGATGGAAAAATTATTAATGTAACAGATTTTGGCGTAAAAGCAAATGATAATTTAGACGATTCAAAAGCGCTTTTAAAAGCCTTTAAAGCCGCTAATGCAGTTGAAGGAAATGTCATTTTGCAATTGCCAGCAGGACGCATTATTTTAAGCGAAATTCTCTATATCGAAAGAAGCAATTTTGTACTTCGTGGTGCAGGTTCTGGAGATAATGGAACTGAAATCTACTGTCCAAGACCAATGATGTATCTAAAAGATTCGGATGTTTTGGCAGAACTTCGCGAATACTTAACCACTTTTGATAAAAGACAGCGTGAACCTGAAAACAATATTGATCTGCCTTTCTCTCAATACGCATGGTCTGGCGGTTTTATCTGGACGCAAGTTCCGGGCGAACGCGTAAAGTCCTATTTGGATAAATACGAACCAGAATCTAATCCGTTGGCGAAAGTCAGTTCGGGGAAAATGGGCGAACATATCATTACTGTCTCTGATGTAAAAGGACTAAAAGTTGGTGATGTTGTCGAATTGCAATTGTTCAATAAAGACGGCGAAAATGGCGAAATTATTCAAGACTTATATCAAGGAGCCAAAGTAAAACCTGGTTCACATCACTGGAAATTTCCAAAACTTCCCATTGTGAGGCAGCAGGTCGAAATTACAAAGATTTCGGGTTCTAAAATTACTTTAAAAACACCTTTAACTATTTCAATTAAACCAAGCTATCAGGCGCAATTGGTTGAGTGGAAACATCTAAATGAAGTCGGAATTGAACATCTTCGTTTTACTTTTCCTGATATTCCGAGAGTGGCGCATCATGTTGAACCTGGCAATAATGGTATTTTCTTAACCCGTCTTTTCAACAGCTGGGTTAAAGATATCAAAATCACCAATGCTGATAGTGGAATTTTAGCCGAAGAAGTTTCTAACGTTACCATACAAGATATTACAACTGACGGCCCGCATTTAGCACATTATACCGTAACTTTAGGCGGAGTGCATAATATTTTGGTTAAGAACCTGAAAATCTATAATTCTGCCGTTCACCCTTTAAGTTTCAACACTTTTGCGACTAAAAATGTGTATCAGAACTGCGAGATATTTACAGATCCGGTTTTAGACCAGCATTCAGGAGCCAATCACCAGAATTTATTTGACAATATCACGGTTCATTTAAAAGCTTATAAAAATAATAGTTATGCTTTATTTGGCGGTGGCGGTGCTGATTATTGGAAACCTTCTCATGGTCCTTTCAGTACTTTTTGGAATTTAAATGTTCAGGTTGAAAATCGAGATTCATCAAAACCAGTTTTATTGTATGGAATGAAAGACGGCGCTTTTGCAAGAATTATTGGAGTTCATGGAAATGCTAAATTTGAAATTAAATACGATGTCGATCCTTATATTGAATTTTTGAATACGGAAATAGAAAAAATTCCGTCTTTGTACGATTATCAATTTAAAAAGCGATTGAAAAAATAATTTAAACACATAGAAACATAGCTTTTTGGGGCGTAGAAAGGCGTTTCACTTACATTAATAATCATAGCTATGTGTGAAAAATAGTTTTTGAAAATCAAATTTTTGTCGAGCTTCTCGTGGAGATTTCTCTCCTGAGGCTTCGGGATCGAAATGACAAAAATGAGAAAACCTCTGCTCCTTTAAACCTTTGCCTCTCTGAACCTTTAAAAAAAACGCTATGAAACTCAAAATAGCTCTTTTGTTTATCGTATTTATGAGCGGAAATTTGTTTTCCCAGAATAAATACCGTCTTAAAAATTTCTCTACGACAGATGGGCTTTCGCAGAGTTCTGTCATTGCTATACATCAGGACAAATTTGGGCAAATGTGGTTTGGTACACGTGACGGTCTGAATAAATATGATGGAAGCCGTTTTACGATTTTCAGGAACGATGCTGCCGATAAATATTCAATCAGCAACAATGATATTTTAGCCATTGAAGAAGATGATTCAGGGAAAATCTGGGTAGGAACGTACAACGGACTCAACTGTTATGATCCTGTTTCGAATCGTTTTACAAGATACCTTCACACCAAAGCCAATCATACGATAAGCAATAATGCCGTTTGGAGCATCAGAGAAATTGGCGGTGAAATATGGTTTGGAACCTCAAAAGGATTAACGATTTATAATAAAAAAACAGGATTATTTACTTCGGTTTTTCATTCAGACGACGATGCTTCTACCCTTCCGAGCAATAATATCTTAAGCATTCTAAAAACGCAAAAAGGAGAAATCTGGATCGGAACCACGAAAGGTTTGTGTAAAGTAACAAATCGAATGAATGGAAAGTTGTTCTTTAAAAATTATCCTTTAAATACCACCGATTTATTAAACGTTCAATCGGTTATTGAAGACAAAGCCGGCAGCTTGTGGGTCGGGACAAAAAACAAAGGCCTTTTAAAATTCGATCTAAAAGAAAAAGCTTTTGTTTCTTTTTTACCAGTTGAAAAATACCGCGAAATCAATACGGACATTCGTTCTTTGGTAATTGACAATCAAGGTTCTCTATGGGTTGGTGCTTATGACGGAATTTATATTTTAGGAAAAGACAAAAGCCTACAAAAAATAAATAACAGTAATAATGCAAACGGAATCGACAAAGTAAAGTCGGTTTTTATGGATAAAAAAGGTTCTATTTGGATTGGCTGCTATTACAAAGGCGTAAATCTTTGGGATGTTTCGAATGTTAATTTCTCCAATTACAATCAGAATTCGAAAAAGATTCCGATGAGTTTTGATGTCGTTAGTTCTATTATTTCAGATAAAAACCAGAATATTTATTTTGGAACTGAGGGTGGTGGAATTACCATTTATAATACAACAAGCGAAACTGTAAATTATATCAATAGTAAAACTGGACAAACTCATAAAAATGATATCAAGGCCATGTGTCTTGCAGATGATCATATTTTATGGATTGGAACTTTTTCGAAGGGACTATCGGCTTACAATACCCTTTCCAAAAGAATGGAAGACAATAGAATTGCATCTGATTTAACCGAATTATTAAAAGAAAGCGGTGTTTATTCTCTTAAAGCTGAAAATAAAATCTTATGGATTGGAACCTTTGGCAAAGGTTTAATTCGTTACAACACATTAGACAAAACCTTCCAAATTATTGGAAATGATACTTCTAAACCTGTTTTTCTAACCAATAATATGGTTCGCAGTATTTTGATCGACAAACAAAATTCAATCTGGCTCGGAACACAAAATGGTTTAAATCGTATTTCACTTCAAAATTTTGATTCTAAGAAATACCAAATACAACATTTCTTTTACGATCATTCGGCTCTGTCAGGAGATGATATTTTGACTTTGTTTGAAGATTCTCAGAATAAAATATGGGTGGGAACAAAAGCCAAAGGACTTCATGTTTTTGATGGAAAAAAGTTTACCAGAATCAATCTTAGAATTGGAAATACGGTTATTACTTCTATTCATTCAATTTTAGAAGATGATGATAAAAACTTATGGATTAGTACCAATCAGGGAATTATAAAGTACAATACGATTAAAAAATCGGTTGTAATTTACGATCAGAAAGATGGTTTGGCGAGTAATGAATTCAACGATAATTCGGCCTTAAAATTAGGTTCAAATCAGTTTTATTTTGGAAGTCCGTTGGGTGCCACTTTTTTCGATGCCACAAAAATTTCCTTGAATAATTATGCTCCACAGGTTTTAATTACCGATTTAAAAATTAAAAACGAAACGGTAAATGCGCATGACAAAGACGGAATTTTAGAACAAAGCATTGGTTTTACCAAAACGATCACTTTGGATTATGACAAGGCGAATTTCTCGATCAGTTTTGCGATTCCGAATTACATTCGATCTAAAAACAATCAATACAGTTATCGTTTGGTCGGTTTAGAAAATAACTGGACAACCACTAAAAACAGTGAAGCTAATTTTGCGATTCAAAATCCTGGGACTTATACGTTTGAGGTTCGCGGGGCAAACAATGACGGCGTTTGGAATCAGGCTCCAACGACTTTAACCGTTATTGTAAATCCAGCTCCGTGGCGCAGTATTTGGGCATTTATGCTTTATGGAATCATAATTGGTTTAGGTTTATATGGTCTGATTTGGATTATGAAATCTAAAGCGAGATTGAAACAAAAATTAGAATTGGAATATCTGGAAACACAACGAATTGAAGAAAACAATAAACTAAAATTAGATTTCTTTACCAATATTTCGCATGAATTCAGAACGCCTTTAACCTTAATTTTAGGTCCGTTACAGCAAATTTTAGCTGATTACAACGGAACAAATGAAATGTACAAAAAGCTTCTTGTGATTGAAGGAAGCGCGAATCATCTGTTGAGTTTGATTAACCGTTTAATGGATTTTAGAAAACTGGAAAATCATCAGGTTACGCTGGAATCAGCAAAAGGAAATATTGTCAAATTTACCAAAGAAATCTTTTTATCTTTTATAGAATATGCCAAAGACGGCGGTTACAATTATTCTTTTGAAACTGAAAACGAAGAAATCCTAGTCTATTTTGACCGATATAAACTAGAACGTGTATTTTATAATTTGATTTCAAATGCTTTCAGATATACTCCAAAAGGCGGTTCGATCAAAATTAAAATCAATCACGACCAGCAGAATCTGTTTATTGCTGTTGAAGATTCGGGTGTGGGAATTGCAGAAGAACATATCGATAAAATATTCGATCTGTTTTTTGAAGTTCCAACACATAATCAGGTGCAGAAAAATTACAATAAAGGAACAGGAATCGGTCTTTCGATCGTTAAAAATATTGTTGAACTTCATAAAGGAAAAATTGATGTTACCAACAAAAGTACAGGCGGTGTAATTTTTAAAGTCACTTTACCACTCGGGCGTGAACATCTTTTAGACAGCGAAATTATTCCTGATTTTAAAATCAGTGATGATATTGAGCAATACAAAGCGCAATTAGAACCTTCGGAAGTCATCGAAAATGAAGACATCGAAGATTTAATTGTAAATGACGAAAAACAAACGATATTGATTGTTGAAGATCATAAAGTCTTGAGAAAGTTTATGAAAAACCTTCTCAAAAAAGACTACAATATTATCGAAGCCGAAAATGGTAAGATTGCTTTAGAAAAAGCTTTGAAATTTGTTCCAAACCTAATTATCAGTGATGTGATTATGCCAGAAATGGTTGGAACTGAGCTTTGTTCGAAAATTAAAGAAAACATCAAAACCAGTCATATTCCAGTTATTTTACTAACTTCAAGATCTTCATTGGTTTATAAATTTGAAGGACTGGAAAGCGGTGCCGATGATTACATCAGTAAACCATTTAATTTAATGGAATTCAGGCTGCGTGTTAAAAATCTTCTAAACACGACTGAACGTTTAAAAATCAAATTTTCAAGCGAAGACAGTTTTATTCCGTCAGAAATCACGGTTTCTTCTTTGGATGAAGAATTATTGAAAAAAGCATTCAAGATTGTAGAAGAAAACATTTCTAACGAACAATTTGATATTCCGTTTTTCTGTTCAGAATTAGGCGTGAGCCGAACGATGTTATTTTTAAAAATCAAAGCTTGGACCAATTGCACACCAAATGAATTTATTCATGAAATAAGATTAAAACGTGCGGCTCAATTATTAGAACAAAATAAATTAACCGTTTCTGAAATCAGTTATAAAGTCGGTTTCAACAATCCGAAATACTTTAGCAAATGCTTTCAGAAAAAGTACGGAGAAACTCCATCTCAATACGCCGACAAATTTTATAAATCTTCAACTATTGAATTGTGAAATGTGAAATGTGAAATGTGAAATGTGAAATGTGAAATGTGAGATGTGAAAATGTGAATTGCTAGATGTGACAATCTTTTACTTTTTACCTTTTGCTTTTTACATTTTACTTTTCACATTTCTCATTTCTCATTTCTCATTTTCTTATTTTCTTATTTTACTTAAACAATCCTTATTTTTAAAGGCTTTAAAAAGGGTATCTGTATTTTTAGATACCCTTTTTTGTATTTCTATTTCTTTTTTGCCTTATACATTTGCGATATGAAAATCAAAAAAACAAAATTCTTATTGCTGCAAATTCTCTTTGTCATCATCATAATCGGAATGAGTTTATTGCTTTTCTACTTTATCTAACTTATTAACCTTAAAACCAAAAAATGAATGTTTACAAACCACAAAAACAAATCGTTTAAATGGTGTTTTCTAGTATCTTTTTTACTGGTAAATATCGTGATGCATGCACAGGAACGAAAAGTAACTGGAAAAATAACTTCCAGCGAAGATTTACTCGGACTTCCTGGTGCTAATGTCTATATCAAAAATTCCTCTGTAGGCGCTTCTGCCGATATGGACGGAAATTATACTGTAATTGTAGGAGAGAAAAATGCTGTTTTAGTTTTCAATTTCGTCGGATTTCAAAGTGTTGAAATTCCAGTTGGAACTAAAAATGTTATCAATGTAAGTTTAAAACCAGATACGAAAGCACTTGATGAAGTCATCGTAGTGGGTTACGGTACACGTAAAAAGAGTGACATTACGGGCTCTGTATCTTCTGTAACAGCAAAAGAACTGACAGCTTTTCCTGTTTTAAATGCAGAACAAGCTTTACAAGGACGTGCAGCAGGTGTTTCAGTAATGACCAATAACGGTGGTGAACCTGGAGCTCCTACAAAAATCAGGGTTCGTGGAGGAACTTCTATTAACGCTAGCGGAGATGCTTTGATTGTTGTAGACGGCTTCGCAGGTGTTTCCATGCCAGCTCCTCAAGATATTGCTTCAATTGAAGTTTTAAAAGATGCTTCGGCAACTGCTATTTACGGATCTCGTGGATCTAATGGAGTTATCATGGTAACAACCAAAAAAGGAAAACCAGGAAAACCAGTAATTGAGTTTAGCAATTCGACTTCGATTCAATCCGTAAATAATAAATTAGATTTATTAGATGCAGATCAATTTGCGACTTATAGAAAAAGTTTCACAACACATACACAAGGTCCTGCAAATACAGACTGGCAAGACGAAATTTATCGTGAAGGAATGATTTCGAATACGCAGCTGTCTTTTTCTGGCGGCTCTGAAAATATAAGATATTATGTTTCTGGAACGTATTTTAACCAAAATGGAGTTGTAATTAATTCGGGTATTGATAAATACACAATCGTAGGAAATCTTGAGGCCGATTTATCTCCAAAATTTAAAGTGGGTTTGAACACTTTTACAAGCAAACAAAACAAAGAAGGAATTGTGAGCCAAACAAGCGCTGGAGGTACTGGTGCAGCGGGTGTAATTGCTTCTGCATATCGTTTTATGCCTGATAAAGGAATTTATAATGCAGACGGAACTTATACAACAACTGCTCCAATTGGAGACGATATTGACAATCCGTACGCCACAGCAATGGAAAATATTTTGGAAACTGTTTCTATCGTAAACCGAAACAATTTCTTTGCTCAATATCAAATTACTAAAGATCTTGATTTTAAAACTACTTTAGGTTTAACCGATAATAATTCACAAACAGGAAGATTTATTCCTTCAACTTTAATTGCTGGAAAAAACATCAAAGGAGAAGCTTCTGTAAACAACACTAGATTTTCTTCTTTCTTGACAGAGAATTATTTGACTTTCAAGCGTGAAATTATCGACAAAGGAATGTTGACGGTTCTTGGAGGATACTCGTATCAAAAAAACAAAAACGAAAATTCGTACGCTGCTTCAAGAGGTTTTTTAACGAATACGAATTCTTATAGAAATTTAGGTGCTGGAACGGTTTTCTTAAAACCTGATTCTGGTTTATCTGAAACAGAATTAATTTCTGCTTTTGGAAGATTGAACTTTGATTATGCAGATAAATATTTACTAACGTTTACAGCAAGACGAGACGGTTCTTCTAGTTTTAGTAAGAACTACAAATATGGAACTTTTCCTTCTGGAGCAATTGGATGGAATATTAGTAAAGAAAACTTCTTAAAAGACAATAAGACGGTTTCAAACTTAAAATTGAGAGCTAGTTATGGAGCAACAGGAAACCCTTCAATTGGCGCCTACTCTACTCTTTCTAGATTCTCTGAAATATATTATGTAAGCGGTGATGTGATTACCAATGCGGTTCAGCTGACTTCATTAGACAATCCGAACTTAAAATGGGAAACCTCTTATCAGCAGGATTACGGAATTGATTTAGGTTTATTTGATAACAGAATCAGTATCACAGCAGATTATTATAAAACAATTACCAAGGATCTATTGTTTAACAGACCTTTACCAGGAATTTCTGGAATTGCTTCTCAGCTTCAAAACGTGCGTGAATTAGAAAATAAAGGATGGGAATTGGGTATTAATACCAGAAACTTTATTGGAGCCGATTTTACTTGGTCAACAAACTTTAATATTTCTTCAAACAAAAACAAAGTTTTAAAATTGGCTGATAACAAAGATCTTTTAATCAACTCTGCTCCAGGGCATTTCTTAGCTACTGAATCGCAGATTTTAAGAGTTGGACAACCTGTTGGTTCTTTCTTCGGATTCATTTATGACGGCGTAATTCAGCAAGGTGAAGCAATTTTACCAGGAAACTTTGAAACTGTTGCAGGTGGTGAAAAATTTAGAGATGTAAATGGCGACGGAAAACTGGATTCTCAAGATAAAACAATCATCGGAAATCCAAACCCAGATTTCATCTTCGGATTCAACAATGATTTCACTTATAAAAATCTTGATCTGAATATCTTCTTTCAAGGTTCGCAAGGAGGTCAAATCTTAAACTATACTTTGATGGAATTAGCTTCTGGAAATAACAACGCTACAACTGAAGTTTTAGATGCTTGGACTCCAACCCACACTGATACAAATGTTCCTGCAAATGCGGCAAGAACCAAAAGAATCACTTCAAGATTTGTTTATGATGGAAGTTATATCCGTTTAAAAAACATCTCTATAGGATACAGTTTAGATGAAAAAATTGTTTCGAAAATGGGATTAAGCAAAGTTCGTTTTTACATCAGTGCGCAAAACCTTTGGACGATTACAGATTATCCAGGTACCGACCCAGAAACAAACTACTTAAACGATTCGAATTCTAGAAGTAATACTTATTTAGGGTTGGATTACGGAGGATATCCAAACGTAAGAACATTTACAGCAGGATTCAATTTAAAATTTTAATCTAAAACCACTATGAAAAAATATATAGCTCTTCTTTGCTTAGGAACAATGACTTTTTTCAGCTGTTCTGATCTAGAAGAAAAACCAGTAGGAATTATTCGTCCAGACAACTTTTTTAATAATACAGATGATTTGCAGGCCGCAGTAAATGGCGCTTTTGCCAATATTGGCCACAATAATTATTGGGGAAGAGAATTTACAATTGCCCTTATGCTTCGTGACGACATGTCTGATATTGGCGACAGAACAACACAAGCAGCTCGTATCGATGTAAACGACATGTCTATGAACGATACCAACGCTCTTGTGGCAAACTTTTGGCCTCAATCGTATGTAATTATCACTGCAGCAAATCAAGCGATTGAAGGTGCTAAGAAAACACCTGGAGATCCTGCAAAAGTAAATGCTATTGTCGCTCAGGCTTATTTTGCAAGAGCTTTTGCTTATTATCATTTAGTACGCCTTTTTGGCGATATTCCTTACGTTGATTTTGTGGTAAACGATGTTAGTCAGATAAATTCTATTGGTAAAACAAAAGAAGCTGATGTTTATCCAAAAATTATTGCCGATTTAGAATTTGCGAAACAATGGCTGGACGATAAACCAAAAGTAAAGGCCGTTCCAGGAAAAGGTACAGCAGCAGGTTATTTAGCTTCTGTTTATTTGACTTTAGGAAATTTTCAAAAAGCATATGATGAAGCCAAATATGTGATTACAAACGAAGCGAAATTTGGTTTAGGTCTTGATGCTGATTTTCAGGATTTGTTCAATGCTACCAAAACAGCTTCATTAAAAGAGCCACTTTTTACAATCGACTTTAACAACTTAACCTCTGGAAATTACGGTCAGGATTATACGGCGTTTTTTACAGGATCATTAAAAGATGACAGTTATAGCTACGGACAAGGATTCTCTGTTGCCGTGCCGTCTTTAAAAGTTTTTAATACTTGGGATCAGAGGGATTATAGAAGAGCGGTAAGTTTTGATACCATCATTAGAAAGAAAACAGGACCAGGAGGAGCTTTGCAAGTGTATCCTTCAAGCGATAATGAGAAAGCGCCTCGTCCGCACATTGCTAAATATTTCCGCTTTCCAGGAAAAGCAGGTGCTAACGGAAGAACTTCTCAGCACAATTATATCACAATGCGTTTTGCAGAAGTTTTATTAACTGCAGCTGAAGCTTTAAACGAAATTAATCCGGGAACAACAGAAGCTGATGGTTATGTAAACCGTGTTCGTGCCAGAGCAAGAAATAAAGCAGGAAAATTAGTTTCGTTTCCAGCAAACGTAACTCCTGGGCTTTCTCAGTCAGATTTTAGAAAAATGGTTATTGATGAAAGAAGATTAGAACTGGCTTTTGAATATGTAAGATGGTACGACATTAAACGATTAAAAATCGGACCAGAAGTATTCGGACCAAATGGTCTAGAACCGCATGCTAATTTTGATCCAAACAGAGATTATCTATGGCCATTGCCAGGAACAGAATTGGCTATTAATCCGAATCTAAAACCAAATAATCTTGGTTATTAATATTGCACGCGGATAAAACGGATTTGCTATCGCAAAAACGCTGATTTTGCATGGATTTTTTCTCTCGCAGATCTCACAGATTTGGCTGATTTTTACTTCACGCAGATTAAATTGCTTTTTAATTTAATTTGCTCAAACTGTAAAATCTGCGGAAACAATTATTCGTGGCGTAATAAAAAAAATCCGTATAAATCCGCGTTTTCGCGATAGCGAATCTGTCAAATCCGCGTCTAAAAATTACGATCACAAAATATTTAATATGAAGAATGTCAGTTTCATTTCTTTAATTCTTGGGTTTGCATCGCTGTTAACAGCGTGCAAATCCGGAATTAATACTCACACAAAAACTACCTCTGCAGCGACAGAAAAACTGGAAACGCGTTACAAAATGTTGCTCGATTATCCAGTCGATTCGATGTCTATGCCTAGAAGTATGAATATAAAAACTCTTGAAATTCGCAAAGTGCCGTCGAGAGATTGGACAAGCGGTTTTTTTGCTGGAAATCTTTGGCAATTGTACCGACTTACAGGCGATTCAAAATATAAAGAACAAGCTCAAAAATGGACTCCTTTCAGCAAAAAAGAAAGTGTCAACAGTAATTCGCATGATGTAGGTTTTAAAGTGTTTTGCAGTTTTGGAGAAGCTCTAAAAGTGGAAAACAAGAAAGAGTACGAAGCGGTAATTATTAAAGGCGCTGAAACTTTGTGTACAAGGTTCAATCCAAAAGTGGGTTCGATTCGTTCTTGGGATTTCAACAAGGAAATTTGGGATTATCCTGTAATCATCGACAATATGATGAATCTGGAATTGCTTTTTGAAGCTTCAAAGTTATCTGGAAACAATAAATACCGTGATGTCGCTATCAAACACGCCAATACGACTTTAAAAAACCAGTTTAGAGCAGACAATTCATGTTACCACGTTATAGATTATAATCCAAATACAGGTGAAGTCAGAAAGAAAACTACGCTTCAGGGGTATAATGACGATTCGGTTTGGGCGCGCGGTCAAGGTTGGGCCGTTTACGGATTTACGATGTCCTACCGATATACAAAAGATCCTGCTTATTTAAAACAAGCCGAAGCGACAGCAAAGTTTTTTATGACAAATAAAAACCTGCCAGAAGACGGAATTCCGTATTGGGATTTTAAAGATCCGAGTATTCCAAATGCAGCTCGTGATGTTTCTGCAGCAATGGTAATGACATCAGCATTATATGAGCTGTACGGTTATACTAAAAATGATGCTTATCTAGCTTTTGCCGATAAAATGATGGCTTCGGTACAAACCGATAAATACATTTTAGACACCACAATTAAAGCGCCTTTTCTTTTTGACCACAGTACAGGAAACTGGCCTAAACACGATGAAATTGATGAACCAATAATCTACGCCGATTATTATTTTCTAGAAGCATTAATAAAGGTACAAAGGCTAAAAGGTTCAAAGTAACAAAGGTTTTGAATCTTTGAATCTTTGAGCCAGAAAACCTTTGAACCTTTGTAACTATGAACCTTTGTAACTATGAATAAACCGAATAAAACTTTTTCAATTTTTGCGCTTTTTGTTTTGTTTCAAATTTGTCTGAGCAGTTTTGCTCAGACAAAAAGAAACATTAATGACAACTGGCTTTATTTAGAAAATCATACTTCAAACCTCAACGAAGCCGAAAAAGCTTCAAACTGGATTTCTCTTAATTTACCACATACTTGGAACGCCGAAGATGCAACCGACTTATATCCGGGTTACAGACGCGATGCCAGCTGGTATCAGAAGAAATTAGACATTCCGCAAATCGATAAAAACCGTGTTTATTCCTTATATTTTGAAGGTTCAAATGTTACCACAAAAGTATATGTAAATGGAAAAGAAGCTGGTTCGCATATTGGCGGATATATTGGCTTTTCAATAAACATTACCAATTTCATCAAAGAAGGAAATAACGATATTTTTGTACGTGTTGATAATAGCTATGATATTGAAATTATTCCGTCTCAAAAGAGTGATTTCTTTATTTATGGCGGAATCACGCGCGATGTGTGGCTGATTTCAAAGTATAAAAATCATATTGAAAATATAAAAATTACAACTCCTGAAGTTTCTGCCAAAAAAGCTTCGGTGCAAATTGTTTCTACTTTTGTAAATCCAGATAATTCAAAAGATTTATCATTGACTGTAACTTTAAAAAATCCGAAAGGGAAAAAAGTGGCAAGTAAAACAATTCCTGTTACCGATAAAACTTCAACAATTACTTTCGAAAATATCAAAAACCCAGAACTTTGGGATACCGAAAAACCTAATTTATATAAACTAAGTGCTGTTTTATCAGAAAAAAATCAAATTAGGGATAGTGTTTCTGAAAAAGTAGGTTTTAGATGGTTTGAATTTAAGGATCATGGTCCTTTTTACCTTAACGGAAAACGTTTGCTAATTCGCGGTACACATCGTCATGAAGAACAAGCGGGAGTTGGTGCTGCTATGAGCAACGAGCAGCATTGGGCAGATATGAAATCAATCAAAGAAATGGGCGCTAATTTTGTTCGCTTAGCACATTATCCGCAAGATCCTGAAATATATAAAGCTTGTGATGAACTTGGTCTTTTGGTTTGGGATGAACTGCCTTGGTGCCGTGGAGGAATTGGCAACGATGTCTGGAAAACGAATACCAAAAACATGTTGGAAGAAATTATCAATCAAAATTACAATCATCCGAGCATTATTATTTGGTCTTTAGGAAACGAAATCAACTGGCTTCCTGATTTTCCTGATGGAGATAATGCAGATAAAACCAATGTTTTTTTAAATGAACTAAACGAAATTGCTCATAAACTGGATCCAACTAGAAAAACGGCGATTAGAAAATACTACGAAGGATCGCATATTGTGGATGTTTTTTCACCTTCGATTTGGTCGGGCTGGTATTCTGGAAGTTACAAAAGCTACCAAAAAGCAATTGATGTTTACAAAAAAGAATACAAGCATTTTATTCATGCCGAATATGGCGGAGACAGTCATGTTGGCCGTCATAGCGAAAATCCAATTACAGGCGAAAATGTAATAAAAGCTGAAGGATGGGAAGAAGCCATTGTACAGACTAAAATCGCTAACATTGCTCAAATTGGAGATTGGAGCGAAAATTATATAGTTGATTTGTTTGACTGGCATTTGCATATATCCGAGAATGATCCAACGTTTGTGGGAAATATTCAATGGGCATTTAAGGATTTTGCAACGCCATTACGTCCAGAAGATGATATTCCGTATATGAACCAAAAAGGATTAACAGACCGAAACGGAATTCCAAAAGATGCGTATTATGTTTTTAAAAGCTATTGGGCAAAAGAACCTTTCGCTTACATTGAATCACATACTTGGACAGAACGTCAAGGTCCAGAAAATACGCCAAGAACCATCAGCGTTTTCAGTAACTGCGATAAAGTAACTTTATTCCACGACGGCAAATCATTGGGAGAAAAACAGCGAAATCTTTCCCTTTATCCTGCTAATGGTTTAACTTGGGATGTCAATTTTAAAAAAGGAGAAAATACCCTAATTGCTATTGGTAAAAATAAAGATGGCAAAACGGTTTCTGACACCATAAAAGTCAATTACCGTTTCAATAAAAATGACACGGCCTCTTCTTTGCAATTATCTTCAGAAAAATTGAAGAATGGGAATTATCTCGTAACAGCAATTGCAATTGATAACAATAATTTACGCTGTCTGGATTATGAAGCGAGTGTTTATTTTCAATGTATGAAAGGCGGAAAAACGCTAAAAAATCAAGGAACTCCAACGGGAAGTGAATCTATAAGAATGGCAAACGGAAAGGCTTCTATTGAAGTTGTTCCAGACGGTTCAGGCAATCCGATTGAAATGACAGCATTGAATCAGAGTTTTAAAGGGGAATATTTGAAGATTTCTGTTGAGTAAAAAGATTCTGAGATGCTAAGGCACTAAGATTCTAAGTTTTTTTTAGTCTAGTTGTCATGCTGACAAAAAAACTAGTAAAAAAAACTTCGTGCCTTAGCGTCTTCGTGGCAAAAAATACAATTACAAAACAAATTATAATACAATGAAAAGACTATTAACCACATTACTCCTTATCTATTCCTTTCTGGGGTTTGCACAAAATTTAATCTCAAACGTTCCAAACCGAAATATCACTTCATTAAACGGCGTTTGGAATTACATTATAGATCCTTATCAAACAGGATTTTACAGCTTTCACCTTGATCAGTACGACAAACAGGAAAAACCAGCAAAAGGAGCATTTTTCACGAATTACCACGCTCAAAACAAACAGGAGCTGGTAGAATACGATTTTGATAAATCGCCAACCATTACTATTCCAGGCGATTGGAATTCGCAAGTTACGGAACTGAAATATTATGAAGGAAATGTATGGTTTAAAAAGTCTTTCGATTACAATCTGGCAGCTAACAAACGTCTGTTTTTATATTTGGGCGCCATCAATTACAAAGCTGATGTTTATTTAAACGGAAAGAAACTAGGAACTCACGAAGGCGGTTTTACGCCGTTTAATTACGAAGTGACTTCGATTGTTCAGCCAAAAGATAATTATTTGGTTATAAAAGTGGATAATACGCGCCATAAAGAAGATGTTCCAACAGTGAATACCGATTGGTGGAATTATGGTGGAATTACGCGTGATGTAACTTTAATTGAAGAAGAATCTTCATTTGTGGAAGATTATAACATTCAGCTGAAAAAAGGGAATGCAAATGTTATTTCGGGGTTTATCAAGATCAACAATTTAGAGGCGTCAAAAAATCAGGTTTCAATTGCTATACCTGAATTAAAAATCAGCTACAAAGGAAAAGCGGATAACAACGGAATTTTAAACTTTGAAATCCCAGCCAAAAAAATCTCTTACTGGTCGCCAGAAAATCCGAAACTATACGATGTAACCGTTAATTTTAACGGACAGAAATTAAATGATAAAATTGGTTTTAGAACAATTGAAACCCAAGGAGACAAAATCTTATTAAATGGGAAACCAGTCTTTTTAAGAGGAATTTCTATTCATGAAGAAAATGCAAAAGGCGGACGTGCTAATTCTGAAGAAGATGCTTTACGTTTATTGAATTGGGCAAAAGAATTAGGCTGTAATTATGTTCGTCTGGCACATTATCCGCATAACGAAAACATGGTTCGAGAAGCTGATAAAATGGGTTTAATGGTTTGGGAAGAAATCCCAGTTTACTGGACTGTGGAATTTACTAATAAAAATACGTATCAAAATGCCCAAGATCAGTTAACGGCTGCGATTACAAGAGATAAAAACAGAGCAAGTATAGTAATTTGGTCTATGGCAAATGAAACTCCAGTTTCTGACGCGAGAAATGCTTTTATCACAAATTTGGTCAATCATACAAAATCATTGGATAATACAAGGTTAATCAGTGCCGCTTTATTAACGCATAACGGAAAGATTGACGATGAAATTGGCAAATCGCTTGATATTATTGCTTTCAATCAATATTTAGGCTGGTATGGCGGTAACTTAGAAAATGCTGAAAAAACATTCTGGACTACGCCATACAACAAACCAGTTTTCGTTTCTGAGTTTGGAGGTGATGCAAAAGCGGGTTTTCATGGAGAGAAAAACGAACGCTGGACAGAGGAATATCAGGAATATTTATACATCCAGAATCTAAAAATGATTGAGAAAATTCCACATTTAAGTGGAACCAGCCCTTGGATTTTAGTTGATTTCAGATCTCCAAAAAGATTGCTTCCGGGTATTCAGGATGGTTACAATCGTAAAGGTTTAATTTCGAATGATGGTGAAAAGAAAAAAGCGTTTTATATTATGCAGGATTGGTATGCGAAGAAGAAAAAAGAGTATTAAAAATTATTTCGTCATTACCAATTCATTAACAAAAAACAGGCTGTAAATTATATGATTTTTCTTCATTATTAACTTACTTTGTAGTTATTCTAAAAATTGTAATCCTATGAAAAAAATTTATTTACTGGCAGTTACATTGTTTGCTGCCTTTACAGTTCAGGCACAAGAAGTGGTGAAATTTGCTCCATTAGACAACAGTCCTGTTGATATTTCTTATTTCCCAAACAAGGCGGTTAAATTCAAAAAAACAGATAATCCAAATCCGGTTATCAAGGTTACTTACGCAAGACCTTCTGCAAAAGGAAGAACTATTTTTGGCGATGTTGTTAAGTTTGGAGAAATCTGGAGAGTTGGAGCTAATGAAAATACAGAGATTAAATTCTACAAAGACGTAACTATTGGCGGTAAAAAAGTTCCTGCAGGATATTACAGTTTATTTGCTATTCCAGAAAAAGATAAATGGACAATCATTATCAATAAAGAGTTGGATTTATGGGGTGGTTATGCTTATGATGAAAGCAAAGACGTTGTGAGAGTTTCTGTTCCAGTTAAACCCGTAAGCGACACTATCGAGGCTTTATCTATTGCGTTTACAACTCAAGGTAATGTAGCTATTTTAGTTATTGGATGGGATAAAACAACAGTTGAATTGCCTATTACGATTAAATAAGTTTTAATGATATATGCCACGAAGGCACAAAGTCGCAAAGTTTTTTTAAGCTTTGCGACTTTTTTTTGGGCAAAGTAACCCCATTTTTGTCATTTCGACGAAGGAGAAATCTCCACGAGAAACTCTACAAAGATTGGCTTATTATTGCGGAGCTGCTTGCGAAGATTTCTCCTTCGTCGAAATGACAAGATTGTGTGATAATCTGTCGAAAAAAACTTTACTAATCTTCTGCTTTGTAAGACTTTCTCATGACACAAAAAAGTCCCTTTAAGATTGTAATCTCAAAGGGACTTTTGCAATTGTTTTTTATGCTTAAACCTTAGCAGTTTCTATAATCTTATCCAACGTAATTGGTAAATCTCGAACACGTTTTCCGGTTGCGTTAAAAACGGCATTTGCAATTGCAGGTGCCATTCCAACTAAAGCCGTTTCTCCAAGACCTTTTGTTCCCATTGGATTACTGATTGGGTCTTTTTTATTGACGAAAAATACTTCCTGTTTTTCAATATCGGCATTTACAGGAACATGATAATCGGCAAAATTATTATTGATTGGACGGCCAAAACGATGATCGATTTCTAATGCTTCCATCAATCCCATTCCGATTCCTCCTACTGCTCCGCCAAACATTTGTCCAGCCGATGTTTTTTGGTTGATAACTGTTCCGATATCGGCACAAGAAACCACATGAGCCAATCGTATTATCCCCAGATTCGGATTCACTAATACTTTTACAAAGTGAACTGAAAAGGAATAAATCGAGTATTTCTTTGCTTCTTCTGCGGCTTTAGAAAGATTTTCAACTTCAAAATCTTCTAATTTATTACTACTTAAAAGTGCCGTTAATGCAACCGATTTAGATTTGTCCTTTTTAGAAGAAACTGCACCATTTTCAAAAGTTAAATCTGTGAGGGCGATTCCTTTTAAAGCAGGATTTTTACTTCCTAATTCAACTATTTTACTCAATAATAAATTACAAGCATCATGAACCGCAGAACCAACAGACGAAGTCGTTGCCGAACCACCTTGCGTTGGACCTTTTGGCAATCCGCTTTTTCCCATTTCGATAACTACATTTTCGGCTGGCAAGCCAATTACTTCGGCTCCAATAGCTGTCATCATAGTTGCAGTCCCTGGTCCCATATCATTTACACTGCATTGCAATACTAAATCTCCATTAGCCAAAAATTTTGCCTTTACAGAAGTTGGGCTTCTATAACAGCCAAAAGTTCCTGTTCCCATTCCGTAGCCCACAAGCCAGTTTCCTTCTTTAACAGAACCTGGTTCATTTTTACGGTTTTTCCAGCCTATGCGTTCCATTCCAGCCTCGTAGCATTCTAAAAGAAATTTACTGCTCCACGGTTTATTTTGTTCTAGATCTTTTTCAGCATAATTGCGTTTTCTGAATTCAATCGGATCTAAGTTTAATTTATAAGCCAATTCGTCCATTGCACTTTCTAAAGCAAAAGAACCTGTTGCTTCTCCCGGACCACGCATCCAGATAGGTGTGCAGGTATCCAAAGGTACAATTCTATAACGTGTCGAAACGTTTGGACAATCATAAATAAATCGGGACATGTTTACGGTACCTTCCATAAAATCCTCATAGCTTGAAGTCATTGCAACTGCTTCATGCGTTAATCCAGTCAGTTTTCCGTCTTTAGTAGCACCCAATCCCATTTTCTGAATTGTGTATGGTCTGAAACCAACATTGGTAAACATTTGCTCACGATGCAATACTAATTTAACTGGACGATTTAATTTTTTAGCTCCTATCAAAGCTGCAATTTCATATGGCCAAGTGTGCAATCCCATTCCGAAAGCACCACCAAGATACTCCGCATGAACCTCAACATCTTCAACAGGCACTCCAAAAACTCCAGCAACACTTCTACGCGTTCCCTCGACACCTTGACTTTTTGTATATAAAATTGGTTTATTTCCGTCCCATTTGGCTATAATGTTTGCCAGCTCCATTGGGTTATGCACCTCAGTTGGAATCGTATATTCGGTTTCCAGAATAACCTCAGCATTTTTATAACCATCTTGTTCACCGCGATGGTAATCATTTCCTTTATCGGTATCGACTTTCTTTTCTTTTTCAGCAGCCTTTTTAAGTTCTGTCGAATGTTCTTCTTTAAAATAATCGGCTTTAATTAAACTCGCCGCATATCGCATACGCTCAAAAGTATCGGCAATAACCAAAGCAATCGGCTGATCGTAATACAAAACAGAATCGTCCTTGAAAACCTGTAATGGCTGACCAAAATTATGCTTGTCTTTTGCTTTTTCGTAACCAGCAGGCTTATCTACATTTAAATGCGTAATTACAGCCAAAACTCCAGGAGCCCATTCTGCTTTTTTAGTATCAAGGGTTTTAATTCTTCCTTTCGCAATCGTACTTCCTACCAAACAGGCGTAGACAACACCAGCCGTTTTATACTCTGCCGAATAAGTTGCTGATCCCGTTACTTTAGCAAATCCGTCAACTCTATTAATATTACTTGTCTTGCTCATAATTTAATTATTTTGATGCTGCTATCGTAAGTGCTTCTGCTACTGCATTCTCTCCAAGCATTAGTTTAAAATTATTATCCCCAAATCCTTTTGCACCTTTCATAGACAAATGGCCTGCTTGTTTAAACAGATCTTCTGAAATTGTTTTCCCTTTCAGGAATTTTTCTGTTTCAGTCAATCGCCATGGTTTATGTGCCACGCCTCCCATAGCCAATCTGACATCGTTTATGGTATTATTTTTTATATCTAAAGCCACAGCAACAGATACCAATGCAAAAGCATAACTCGTCCTATCACGAACTTTAAGATAATGCACATTTTTACTAAAATTATTATCTGGAATTTCAACAGCAGTAATCAATTCTCTACTGTCAAGCGTATTGTCTTTTTCAGGCGTATTTCCAGGAAGTTTATGAAAATCAGTAAACTTAATTTCTCGTTTTCCTTTTGGACCATCTACCAAAACTGTTGCATCGAGCGCTGCCAAAGCCACACACATATCACTTGGATGAACGGCAATACAACTATCCGAAGTTCCAAAAACAGCAGCCATTCGGTTAGAACCGCCAATCGCACCGCATCCGCTTTTTGGAACACGTTTGTTGCAAGGCATATCGGTATTGTAATAATAAGAACATCTCGTTTTCTGCAGCATATTGCCTCCAACTGTCGCCATGTGACGAATTTGCTGAGAAGCTCCAGCAGCTAATGCTAATGCCAACAAAGGATGTTTTTCTTTAATAGAAGCATCTTCGGCAACCTGACTATTTTTTGCCAATGCGCCAATCGTAACTTTTCCTTTTAAGAACTCTATTTTCTTTAAGTCTAATCCGTTAATGTCTACTAATTTATCTGGAGCGACGATATTCTTCTTCATTAAATCCACCAGATTCGTTCCTCCAGCAATAAACATAGAGGAATCATCTTTTGCTTTTCCTGTAATTGCCGAAGACGACGACAAGGCTTTAATTATCTGAAAGTTTTTCATATTTCCTTCCCTCCTTCCTTCACTTCCGTTATAGCGTCAACGATATTATGATAAGCACCACATCTACAGATGTTACCACTCATATATTCACTGATTTCTTCCCTGCTATTAGCATGACCTTCTTTGATACAAGCAATTCCAGACATAATTTGTCCGGGAGTGCAATATCCGCACTGAAAACCGTCGTGTTTGATAAAAGCTTCCTGCATTGGATGCAGTTTTTTTCCTTTCGAAAGTCCTTCAATAGTAGTTACTTGTGCGTTTTGCTGCATCGTTGCCAAAGAGAGACACGACAAAATTCTAGTTCCATTTACGTGAACAGTACACGCGCCACATTGTCCGTGGTCACATCCCTTTTTGGTTCCTGTAAGCTGTAACTGTTCCCGAAGCAAATCCAATAAAGTAGTTCTCGGTTCAATATTCAGATTGTGTTTTGTGCCATTTACTTCAATAGAAAGCGGTACTGTTTCTAAATACTCCGCTATTTTTTCATCCCATTTCTTTTCTGTAGCCATAACCAATGAAGGCGGCGTCAGGGCAAGAGCGGTAAAAAGTCCTGATTTCTTTATAAAGTCACGACGCGAATTGGAATCTTCGGGCATTACTTTATTCTGGTTTGTTTTTTTAGAAGCCATTCAATCTATTTGTTAAATTAGCAAATTCGCTTTTGTCATTCTAACAAATTTAGCGATCTTATGTAAGAAAAAATTATAAAATTCAAACATTACTCTTATTTAGAATAATTACAATTTTGCGTTTTTTTTAACCGCAAAGAGCGCAAAGGTTTTTGTTCTAGAGTATTTTATAAAAACGCTAAGATTGCAAAGCTGGAATTGATAAAGCTTTGCGAACTTTGCATTCGCTTAAGATAAAGTGATATAAAAAAACTTTGCGCACTTTGCGATAAAAAACACACATTAAACCAGTTTATTCTTTACTTTGAAAATTGTACTTTTACGAGAATTAAGTTTTTACTATGCCAAATCAGCAACTTATTTATCTCGATAATAACGCCACAACTCGTGTTGATGATAGGGTTTTGAATACCATGCTTCCGTATTTCACTGATTTTTATGCGAATTCAACAGGAACACATCTAGCAGGATTAACAGTAAAAGAAGCTGTTGAAAACGCAGCATGGCAAACGGCTGATTTAATAAATGCTCATGCTGATGAAATCATATTTACTTCGGGCGCGACTGAGGCAATTAATCTTGCAATTAAAGGTTTAGCCGATCAAAACCGAAAACATATTGTTACAATTCAAACTGAACATAAAGCGGTTCTGGAAACGTGTCGTTTTATGGAAAGTAATGGCTTTCAGGTAACTTATCTTCCAACTGATTTCGACGGACTTTTAAACCTTCAACTTTTAGAAGAAATAATTACAGATAAAACACTGGTTTTCATTGGAATGTTTTCCAACAATGAAACAGGAGTCATACAAAATATCAGCGAAATTTCTAGAATTCTGAAAAGCAAGAATGTACTTTTTTTATGTGATGCGACTCAGGCTGTTGGAAAAATTCTTATTGATGTAAAAAAACTCGAAATTGATCTTTTGACTTTGTCTGCGCATAAATTTTACGGTCCAAAAGGAATTGGCGCTTTGTATATTTCGGCAAAAGCCAAAGTAAAACTGAAACCTCAAATTCTTGGAGGCGGACAACAAAGAAAATTACGAAGCGGAACGTTAAATGTTCCCGGAATTATAGGTTTAGGAAAAGCATCGGAAATTGCTGTAAATGAATTAGAAAAAGATCAAAATAGAATTTCTCTATTACGAGACAAGCTTGAAAAAGGTTTGCTGCAATTTGAAGGTTCTTTTATAAATGGAAATGTAGAAAATCGAATTTACAATACTTGTAATATTTGTTTCCCATACGTAAATTCAGAACAGCTGATTTTGGCTTTAGGAAATATTTCTGTTTCAAACGGAGCTTCATGTTCGGCTGTAACTTCTGAGCCTTCTCATGTTTTAAAAGCAATGGGCTTGTCTGATGAAGAAGCTTTGAGTTCGGTTCGTTTCAGTTTGGGAAGATTTACTACTTCTGAGGAAATTGATATTGCTGTTGAGCGTGTTTTGAGTTTAGCTAGGCAGTTTGCCACGAAGGCGCTAAGACACTAAGTTTTTTTCTTTTTATCTGTTTTTTAATCTCGCAAAGTTGTAGAGAAGCAAAGATTTTATGAATTGCCTCCAGTTTTAACTGGGGGTATGATATTTAAATAGAGTTGAAGGCTTTAGCCAAACAAGACTTAGTTTGGCTAAAGCCTTTTCTATAAGCTGTCTTTTTTTCATCCAGCTAAAGCTGGACGCAATTCAAATCAAATTTCATGAATAATCTTTCTCGACTCCTCGCGTGCTATCCTTCCTTCGTCAGGATGACGAACTGGATCTAGAAAAGCCATTTGAAACAAAAACCTCTGAATGAACCTTTGCAACTTTGAACCTTTGAACCTTTCTCCCTTTATCTCAAGAAATCAACTTAAAATAATCTTCCTCTGTATCAATATCAATATTTCCTTTTTCGAAAAGAACTGAAACTACATCTTCAGCATATTTCCTAATCAGTTTTTTAGCGCCTTGCTGGCCTTTCAATTCCAGAAGATCTTGAAAGTATTTTTTGTGAAATAAAACCGGTGTTCCTAAAGTTTCAGAATAAGCAGAGGCCACAATTCCCTTTTGTGCCGTATGATGTTCTTTTATAAGATTTTCGAATATTAGACTGGAGACAAAAGGCTGATCGCAAACTGCTAAAACACATTGTTCGCATTTTGGATTTAGAAGCAATAATTGCTTAATTCCATTTGCAATTGAAGAAGACATTCCGTTTTCCCAGTCAGAATTAAAAGAAAATGTGATTTCGGATAAATGAAGCTTTTTTTCAATTAAATCATGGTTTGACCCCGTCACCACTATTACAAACGAATTTTCAACCTTCAAAGCTTCTGAAACGGTATTTTTCAGCAAAGTCGATTCTTTATATTCCAGCAATTGTTTGGGTCTGCCTAATCTCGAAGAATTACCTGCTGCCAAAATGATAATGCCTATTTTATTTTGAAGTCTATTCTCCATAATGAATTTCATCATGTATTTTGCCTTCTTTATATTTCAATGAAGTTCCTATTCTTCCTGAAGCTACAGCTTTTATTTCGGAAACAATCGACAAAGCGATTTCTTCTGATGTTTCTGTGCCAATATCAAGCCCAACTGGAGTATGAATTCTTTTCATCTGCTCTTCGCTTACTGTAATTCCTTCGATCAAAAGATCGTCCAGCATTCGGTTGAATTTTGACTTCGGACCTAGAATTCCTATATAATGAAAATCAGTTTTTAGCAGCTCTTTTAAAACTACTAAATCGTATTTGTAATTGTGCGTCATCAAAGCAAAATAGGTCTGATCGTCAATAACAATATTCTCTAAAAAATGTTCTGGATTTACTACCGAAACTTGATCGGCTTTAGGAAAACGTTTTTTAGTTGCATGCGTTGCGCGTCCTTCACCAATAGTAATTTTCCAGCCTAAAATTGAAGCCATTTTTACTAAAGGCTGAATATCGTTTCCTGCACCAGCAATCACAAGCGAAATAGAAGGTTTTATATATTCGATTAAAGCTTCGTTGTCATTTTCTTCCTGAAGTTTTTTCACTACAGAAGTTTTAGTTTTCAGCACCTCTTTTACATCCGAAATTAAATTTAAAACTTCATTATTATGATTTAAAACAGGACTGTCTTTTCTAAAAAACAAAGTTGTTCCAATCTGAAAAGCATTTCTTTTTAAAGAAAAAATGGTTACAATTACAGCTTCTTTTCTTTCTAATTCCAATTGCTTCAAAAGCTGAATTGGATTATTTGAAACCTCTTCATCAATATACTCAAAAAGAATATGAACGATTCCGTTGCATCCGAGCTGTAAACCAACTTCCGCATCATCTTCGTTATTCGTATTGTAAGTAACTAATTTGTTTTGTTTTTGATGGATCGAAAGAAGTGCTTTTCGTAACGCGTCGCCTTCCAAACAACCACCACTTATCGCTCCAGTCAATTCTCCATCTTCTGTTACCATCATGCGAGCGCCAGGCTGTCGATATGACGAGCCTTCAACTTTAACGACCGTTGCTAGAGCAGTTTTTTTTCCTTCGGATTTTGCTTGCGAATAGGCTTTAAGAATTTCGTTGATTTCTTTCATAGATACTCTTCATCAATAGAAACTTAATATTGATGCTACTTTTTATTAGCCTAAAAGTAAAAAAATATTACAAACTTAAACACTGCAAAGCCATTTAAGTTTGTAATATTCTATTTTGAAAAGTCCTATTTAAACTGCCTAAACTATTTTATTCATTTAATTCTAAAAAATAATTCAGATTAGATTTTATTATTTTTTTGTTTCTGTCTAGCAGATATAGTTTTTCGGGATTGTTACTGTAATAGCCGTAGTAAACTTGATCTTTTTCTGGCTTATCCCAGTTTAAAATATAGATTGTTCCATCAGGATCTTTTTCTAAACCTCTTTCGGTATTGATATTGCCTTTTTCTTTAAAGTTTTTTTCTGGCTGTTTTCCTTTGTATGTGCTAGATAATTGAAATGTATTATCTGCTACATCAATTTTCAGAATCGTTTCTATTCCTTCACAGTCTGCACATGGTAGCGTTCCTTCATAAACAGAAATAGTATCGGCTGGTTCGTATTTTTCATTATTAGCAATAGTATCTGTCAAAACAGCATTATTTTCATCTTTGCTATTTTTAGAATTACACGATGCTATAAGAGCTGACGCAAAAGCAAGAATAATTATTTTTCTCATAATATTTTTTTTTCAAATATAAGGAATATTCTTACTCAATCAACAGGCTAAAATTTTAAACCTACAGCGATATCACCCCCATAATAATAGCAGTCTGTACAGCTTCGGCGGTATTGGTCACTTTTAATTTTTGAATAATATTTTGCCTGTGGCGCCTTACAGTGTAAACTGAAATATGCATTTCTGTTGCAATTTGTTCGCTTTTATTTCCTTTTGCTACACTGGTCAGAACTTCTATTTCTCTTTTTGAAAGTATATTTTCTGTATTGTTTTTATATTTTTCTGGTTCGATTACCTCGCCAGTTTGAATATTAAAAATTTTTGCGTCAATTCCAGCTCGAGACTGTAAATCTGTAGAAGGCAGGTATAAGCATAAGGCAAGAGAAATGCTTCCGTTGTTAAATGTGTTCAAATAAATAGTCCGGTGATTTATATAGGTAATTTTATCGTTATAATCTTTCATTCTCAGACGACTCCAAGTACTGTAATTACTATATTCTTCTTTCGGAATTTCCTTTAAAAACTGATAAAAATTGAGTTCTAAAACATGACGTTCTACCAAATCGTCTGAATTGATTTTAGTAAAAATACATTCTTCAAAGGCAGAATCAATTACAGCATTTTCATCAGGAAGCCCAAAAATAGAGCCGAAGCTTCCCGAGTAAATATAACTTTTGTCGGATTGATAATCGGATAGAACAGCTACGCATTGCTCTATCTTGACATAATTGATAACGAATTGTTTGTACATTTCGATATCATTTGATTCTCCAATCTCAAATTTTTGTTCTAAAAACGTAGTCATTAATTGGTTTTCTACTGAAGAATTTTGAGGCATTACAAAATATAATTGGTTAATTTTAGGTATTGCCTCTTTATTGAAGCCATTCTATTTTTGGAAAACTAAAAATATCACTTTCTATCCCAAAAAAATAATCTATGAAAACATTTTTTTACCACGCCATTATCATCCTTGGTCTTTCTGCTTTAACGAGCTGCAATAATAAAAGCGAAACTGCAAAAACAGCTATGAAAGAAGGAACAAAAACAGATTCTGCATTTGTAAATGGTTCTCCTTGTGACATTAAATTATCTTCTATACATTTTACAAAAGCAGTTAACGGCGCAGATACTTTAATTAAAACCGAAAAAGACGAAAAAATTATATTTAAAGCTGGCGAGAAATCAGATTATTTTTCTGATCCTGATGGAAAATTATCCAATAACACTGCTCCAATGCTTTTGTCTAAAGTCGACAATACCAAACCTTTTACGCTTACCGCGAAAGTTACTCCTGAGTTTACAGAAAAAGGATTATACAATGCAGGTGTTTTATATATTTATGTGAATGACAGTTTCTATCAGAAATTCTGTTTTGAACAAGATGAAAGAGGAAACCATAGAGTTGTAACGGTTCGTACAATGGGTACTTCTGATGATAATAATCATGATGTTATAAAGCAGCCGTCTATTTACATGAAAATTTCTTCGGACACCAAAACGGTTGCCAGCTATTATTCTCTTGATAAGAAAAACTGGCAGATGGTTCGTTTATACAAAAATAATTACCCAAAAGAAATCTGGACGGGAATTAGCACGCAGTGCCCTGTAGATAAAGGAACTCAAAGCATTTTTGAGGAAATTAACCTGGAAGAAAAAAGCGTTTCTGATTTTCGCTTAGGAATCTAATTTTGATCTTTTAAGTTCTTGAACAAAAACAAATTGTTAGTGTTAACATAATCATTTTTTCAAACAGATGTATGATTTATATTACTAAGTTTTGTATTTTTATCAATAGCAAAATATATATTACCTAACTTAAAAATAAACTACATGGGAAAATTTGTAATCACTACTAGAGCCAACGGAGAGTTTCAATTCAATTTAAAAGCTGGTAATGGCCAGACTATTTTAACAAGTGAGGGTTATACAACAAAGGCAGCTTGTAACAATGGTATTGAATCGGTTAAAAAAAATGCATCAGATGATGATCGTTATGATAGATTAGAATCTAAAAGCGGCAAGCCATATTTTAATTTAAAAGCTGGAAATGGCCAAATTATTGGTTCAAGCGAAATGTACGAAAGTACATCGGCTAGAGAAAACGGAATTGAATCTGTTAAAAAGAATGCTCCTGATGCAACAATTGATGATCAAACAGCATAAATAAACATTTTATATAAAGAATAAAAAAACGAGGCATTAAAAGCCTCGTTTTTATTTTATCTATCTCCCATAACTCATTTCGATATCAAAACAAATAATCTAAATTCTATTTACTAATATCTGAAAAATATAGGAAAACTAGATTCTTGAGGAAATAATTCTCTTTATTTTTTAACTCTCAATTGATATAAAACAGAACTATGAGGTTTTAAATCAGCTGTTATTTCTTTTGATGCTGTTTTTGATTTCTCGCCCGTCCACATATTCAAAACTTCAGCTGAAGCAGAAATTCCTAAATCAGAAAGATTTACAGAAACTTTTTGCGAAGCAGTATCTGAGATATTGAACAAAGCCAGATATATACTGCCGTCTTTCGCATTTTTTGATGTCACGGCAATTTTCCCATCTTTCTGAAAAAGCTGTTTTACATCGCTGCTTTCGTTATGCATTTTTACAACCTCTTTATTCGTCAATAATGACAAAGTGTAAGCATCGTTGCTTGGCAAATCTCCTCCAAAAAACAATGGCGACTTGAAAATATTAAAAAATGTAATCAAAGTATATTGCTCGTCTTTCGTTAAACGTGTCATTCTATCTTCCCCTCTTTCTCCCCTTACTGAAATACGCCCTAACGGAATCATATCGCAATCTGGCCATGTTCCTGGTGCGATGTATGGATACCACTTTTGCGCCACATCCATCAAATGGGTAATATGAGGCCATGTATCCCAAACATCATCCACCATGCGCCACATATTGGCATGTGTACTTACGTGAGCTGCAGCCGAAATGGGCGTCTCTCCTGGCGAAGTGCTTAATACAATTTTTCGACCGCATTTGTCAATCGCATTACGAATTAAGTTGATTTCACCTTCATGATAAGGTCTTGACAAATCATCGATTTTAATGAAATCTACTCCCCATTGTGCGTATAATTCAAAAATAGAATCATAATATTCTTGCGCTCCGGCTTTGTCAGCAACAACGGTATAGTTGTCTCTCAGCCATTCGCATTGTAAAGCAGTAGAATAAACCTGATCTGCTGTAATTCCGTTTGCTCCTTTTATTGGCAGTTTATCTTCAACCGCTTTTTTAGGAATGCCACGCATAATATGGATTCCGAATTTCAATCCTTTTTTATGAATGTAATCGGCTAAAGGTTTAAAACCTTGGCCGTCTTTTGCTGAAGGAAATCGGTTAACTGCTGGCAGATATCTTCCGTACTTATCAATTACATAACGCGGATCGGTCTGGTTATAGCCTCCTGCTTTGTCGTTTTCTACAAACCATCGAATATCTACGACGATATATTCCCAGCCAAATTTCTTTAGCTCTTTTGCCATATAATTGGCATTGGCTTTTACTTCGTGTTCTTCGACTGTTGGCCCGTAACAATCCCAGCTGTTCCATCCCATTGGAGGAGTTTGAGCCCATTGTTTGAATTCTTCTTTTTGAAATGCTTTGGTTTGAGCATTTCCTACTGTTGATAGAAAAAATAATCCTATCGACATTGTAAATAAGTTTGTAATTTTCATTGCAAGTGTGGTTAAGTGTAAGTTACACACTTTAAAAGTAATAAAAAAAACGTACCATCCTGATTTTTTATTTTCTCACATGATCAATCTCATTTCAATGAAAACAAAAATGCAGAAAAGTTACCCTTTCTGCATTCCAATATAAATTTTAAAATATGAAATTACTCCAATAAAAATACAATCAATCCTCTGGCGCCATGCGCACCAAGAACCAAAGATTGTTCAATATCAGCTGTTTTCGATGGGCCTGCAATAAAAGTTCCGAAACCGTATTCCATGTTTCCAATTCTCCGATAAGCCTGCTGCATTGTTGGCACAAGATCTTTTTTATGAACGATAATCGCTAAATATTGTGCAATAAAGGGCGCAACTCGCTGTCCTAAAATATCATCTGTTACCCAAAGCCCACTATTTTCTGCTACGCCAAAATGTGCTTTTACCACCGTTAATTCAACATCTTGAAGCGAATGCGGATCAACTGTTTTCCAATCTAACGAGGCTATCTCAGAAAGTTCTGGAAGTGTTGTAATTAGTCTTTTTTCTAAGTTATAATTGGATTTGATGTAATTGATGATTTCATTATAATCAGCAACTTCAACTGGATCGCCACCAATTCCTTTTAAAACTGTTTTATATGTTTCTAATACATCAAATTGTTCAGAGCCTAAAAGATTTAGATCAGGCAGTTCTGCAACCTCCTTAGGCTGATTCAGTTTTATTCTTTTTAAAATTTCGCCTTTACTACTCATTCTTTTTATCTTTAGATTCTCTCGAATTTTTCTTGTACCATTCTCTAAAAGATTCCTCAGGAACATCAGGCATTTCGCGCTGATCGTACCATTTGTTCATCTTATTGTTGACCATTCCTGGAATATTCTTCATTACAAATCGGCCTGATTTTCCAGCAATATTAAATACCATAGGATTAGCTAAAACTGTTGCCATCGTTTTCATCGCTACCGTTTTTGCTGTTGGCGTATGCCCTTCTTTCACCAAAACCTGACGCCATTTGTACAATTGATCGTGAATATCAATTTTAACGGGACAAACGTTGGTGCACGAACCACAAAGCGTACTAGCAAATGGCAAATCTGCATTTTTGCTCATATCTAAATTTGGTGCCAAAATAGAACCAATTGGCC